>NZ_JBFBCI010000014.1:0-143668 GCF_040683095.1 Sphaerisporangium sp. NPDC051017 | reverse complement strand
CGCTGTTCCCCCACGGACCACTCCCCCAAGTGGCTCAGTCCGTCGAGACTCTCAAAGTCAAAAGATCAGCGACGACGAGAAGAAGACTTCTCCCCGTAATTCCCCGATCTGTCGATCATCCCAATAGCCCGATTGCCTTCACCGCTTGGGATCAAGGTTCACAGACCCGCGGCTCGGAGACAGCGCCGACGCCGAGATGCCGAGCAGCGTGGACTTCCCTGCTCCGTTCGGACCGAGTAGCAGTGTGATTCCAGCAGGAAACCGAAGGCTCAATCTATCCAGAACGAGGTTGTTCCGCCGGTAACCGTATGAGCAATCATGAAGGGCGAGTGACAAAATCATCCTCGAAATGATGGGGAACCGGTGCCACCCGAAATGGCTGCACCGGCTGCGGCAAGCGATTACGGACTCGCCGGGTTGAGCGCGGGACGCTGGCGGCGTGCAGGACGACGTTGGTGGCGACCTCCGACACCAGCAGGCAGGCCATCTCGGCGCGCTCGTCGGGGACGCCCCAGCTCGCGAACGCCTCCAGGGCCATGCGCCGGGCCGCTCGCCCCTGGCTCGTGCGTCCTACCGCGACCAATGGGCCGCGCGAGCCGGTTCGTCCGCGACGGGAACGTCAGCGCTGGGTCTGGGTGTAGACGGCGAGCATGACGATGACGAAGGTGATCATTACCCCGGTGTAGGCCATCGGGCCGAAGCGCAGCATCTTGCGGACACGGTTCAGACCCCACGCGAACAGGAACGCCAGGAAGATCAGCAGGATCAGTCCGCCGTTGTCCACCGCTGCCTCCGGAATTCACTCGCTGAGTCCCGCCCCGCGCGGGACCGCCCGTGGAGCCTGCCTACGGGAGCCTCCGCTGACCAGTATGCGGCCGATCCGCGCCCGGCGCGTCGTTCTCGACGACACGCCTCCGGTTTTCCGGCCCTCAATGCGGAGAGAGGTGCGCGAGGCGGGGCATTCGGGCGCGTTTCCGAGCAGCGCACATCCGGTTAATTGACGCCACGACGGCGAACCACTGCGAGTGTCCGCAATTCAGCGAAAACAGCCGAATACAGCAGTTGATTTTCCAGCACTCAGCGATTTTACCCTTCCAGGGATAATCGCCGTACAATTCGCGGCCTTGCAGCGGGTATTTGTGACCACGGCGCCACAGTAGCGGGCGCCAAGAAGGTCTAATTCACGGGAACAGAGAAATGGGAGAAATCAAGTGATTTCTCGGGACAAAGCACGGGTCTCCCGCATGCCCATCTGGACGGTCACTGCGGCGACGCTGATGACCGGTGGGCTCTTCGCCTTGGTCTCTCCGGCGGCCGAAGCCTCCGTCGACGTACGACCCGTCGCCGGGTACACGATGGCGCCCGACGTTCTGGCGACGCTGGTTCGTCACGAGGGCCACGGGTGCCCCGGCGTCGCCGCCGTGTCCACGGACGACGATTGCAAGCCTCGGAAGAAGAAGCACTGCAAGGGATGCGTCGGGCCGCAAGGACCACCCGGACCAGAAGGACCGCAAGGAACCCAAGGAGCACAGGGACCGCAGGGACCTCCTGGAACGTCCGGTTCGTGGATTTCCACCGCATTTCAGGGCAACAACAGGTTCATCGGTTTCGCACCGGGCGACGGCAGCACGCTCGTGCGTGACCCGCGGACCACCCCGCCGTGGCACAACCTGAGCTCTGTTTCGGGGTATCCAGGGAATGTGACCGGTTTCTCCCTGTCGGTGATGGGAAACACCCTGCACGTCACCGTCGTGAACAAGTCCGGCGCCATCGCGCAGACGCAGTGCACCGTGAACCCCACTCCGGGGACGGGCATGAATCCGGCCTGGCCGGGCAACTGCGCCACGTTCACCAATTTCACCCCGCCGACGCGGACGATGACGGCCCGCTAGCCGTAAGTTCGGGAAATGGCGGAAAGCGGCTGTTCATCGCGCGCGACACGCGACGACCGCCGGAAATGACACACGTGGGCGATCAGGAACGTCACGCCCTGGTCGCCCACGGAATGACCCCTACGACGGGCCCCGCGGAAAACCGTTCAACGGGGAAACCCTCGGCGGGTCAGCGGCCTCTGGTCGGGATTTCGAACCAGACGGCCTTGCCTTCCTTCGTCGGGCGGGAGCCCCAGCGCCTGGCGAGCTGGTCCACCAGGTAGAGGCCGCGGCCGCCCTCGTCGTTCTCACCGGCGCTGCGGATGCGGGGCAGGCGCAGGTCCTGGTCGAAGACCTCGACCCAGATCGACTCCTCGCCCCGGCGCAGGCGGAGGGTGAACTCCTTCTCGTTGACGATGTCGGAGTCGAACCCAGGAACGTCCCACGACTCGTCGAAGGGCAGCGGCGGACCGTCCAGCACGAGCTCTCTGCGCGGGACGCTGGCGCTGGCGGCGTGCAGGACGACGTTGGTGACGACCTCCGACACCAGCAGGCAGGCCATGTCGGCGCGCTCGTCGGGGACGCCCCAGCTCGCGAAGGCCTCCCGGGCCATGCGCCGAGCCTCCCCCACCATGATCGGCTGGGCGGGGAACGTGCGCTCCTCGTACTTGAGCTCTTTGCCGGCGGACCGGATGACGAGGATCGCCATGTCGTCGTCGATCTCGCCGGGCACCGCCCGCGTGGCGGCCTCGGCGATGCGCTCGACCGAGTCGGCCGAGGCGTCGGCGACCGTGTCGCACAGGACGCGCAGGGTCTGCTCGTCGGTGAGCGGGGCCTCGCCCTTGGGCGGGCGCCGGTCGACCAGGCCATCGGTGTAGAGCAGGAGCGCGGCGCCGGGCGGCAGCGTGCGGCTTTCCTCCTTGTAGACCAGGTCGGCGTGCATGCCCTTGGCGCTGACGCCGAGCGGCTGGCCGACCTCGGAGATGTCCAGCTCGCGCACCATGCCGTCGACGATCAGCAGCGGCGGGGAGTGGCCGGCGTTGGCGAACGAGAGCTGCCGCGACCACGCGTCGTAGACGAGGTACTGGCAGGTGACGATGGGCGGGGTGCTGACGTCGGCGCCGTAGTCGTCGCGCTCGGGCGGGCCGATGATGCGCGTCCACTCGTCGAGCCGGGCGAGGATGTCGGCCGGGGACTTGTCGTCCTGGGCGAAGGCGCGCAGCGCGGCCCTGAGCTGGCCCATGACGGCGGCGGCCTTGGCCCCCCGGCCCTCGACGTCGCCGATGACGATGCCGACGCGGCCGGCGGACAGCGGGATCACGTCGTACCAGTCGCCGCCGACCTGGGTCTGGATGCCCTGGCCGTGCGAGGCGAGCGGGGCCGCCGGGTAGTAGCGGACGGCGATCTCCAGGCCGTCGAGCTGGGGCAGCTCGCGGGGCAGCAGGTACTTCTGGAAGGACTCGGCGGTGTGGCGCTCCTCTTCGAAGAGCAGCGCGTTGTCGACGGCGATGGCCACGCGGGTGGCGATGGCGCCGACGAAGTCTCGGTCGAACGCGTCGTAGTGGGGCGAGCGGCGGTCGGTGAGGTTGGACAGGCCGAGGTACATCAGGCCGAGCGTCTCTCCGCGCGCGCACAGCGGCGCGACGATGGCGGAGGTCATGCCGATCTCGCCGCAGAGCTTGGCGCTCTCTTCGCTGGGCGAGGGGTAGCTCATCTGCGCGAAGTCCTCGACGATGATCGTCTCTTGGCGGCGCATGGCGATCTCGGCGTAGTGGCCCGCCGGGTACCGGATCTCGGAGCCGACGGGCCGCCAGGTGCCGGGCGGAGGAGTCCAGCCCTTGACGTGCGTGGAGACCTTGCGGACGAGCCGGTCGCCCTCGGTGAGCTCGATGAAGCAGTGGTCGGCGAACTGGGGGACCAGCATCTCGGCGACCCGGTTGAGCGTCTCTTCGACGTACAGCGAGCTGGCGAGACGCTCGCCGATGCGTTCCAGCAGGCCGAAGCGGTCTTTCTCGCGCTCGTTGCTGCGCATCGCCTCGCGGGCGGTGATGACGACGCCGGTGACGGATCCGGAGGGGTGGCGGAGGGGGACGGCCTGGGCACGGACGTAGATGATCGTGCCGTCGGCGCGCAGTACGTCGAAGGTGCCCTCCCAGACGCCGCCCTTGAGGACGTGCTTGGCCAGTTCGACGGCCAGCGGGTGGTCCTTCTCCATGATCCCTAAGGACAGGACGGCCTGCTCGCCGTCCGGCGTGCGGTCAGGGCGGCCGAACAGGCGCTCCGCGAACGGGTTCCAGTAAAGGACGTTGCTGAAGCGGTCGGTCACCACCATGGCCATCTCGGCGTTGTTGAGGACCGAGTCGGGTGTGAGGTGATCGGCCGCGTCCTGCGAAAGGTCCCCCCATCGCTTCATCTTGCGGCCACCCCCTGAAGGGGGTAAATCCCGTAGAGGACCACATGCGCTCCTGGAGCAGCCTCGGCGGCCTGCCGTGGGCTTCCCAGCGGACCCGGGAAAGCCGGGTTGTCGGACATGGAAAGGGGGGACTTTCTACCGGGAGCCAACCAAGCAGGCCCTGGACGGTCAGCGCCTGGATACGAAGACGTGCGCGGCGACATCGCGCGGGAGGTCCGCGGGAGTGTTGTCCGCTTCATCGTCACCTGTCACCCGTACACCGTCGTCGCTCGCCGCGAGCGTCACCTCGCGTCCGGGTTGTATCCCAACTTGCTTGAGTTTAAGCATCACGACAGGATCACTTTGCACTTGTTCGCTGATCCGTCGCACTACTACCGGGATGTCCCCCGGCCCCGCGAGGTCGGCCATCGCCGACATCATCTCGGCGGCGGTGGCGCCCGGCTCCTCGACGCCCAGTTCGTCCAGGCCGGGGATGGGGTTGCCGTGCGGGCACACCACCGGGTTGTCGAGCAGGGTCACGAGGCGGGTCTCGACGGACTCCGACATGACATGCTCCCAGCGGCACGCCTCGATGTGGACCTCTTCCCACGGCAGGCCGATGACCTGTGTGAGGAGGCACTCGGCCAGGCGATGCTTGCGCATGACCCGGGTGGCGAGGGCACGGCCGAGATCCGTCATGGCGAGGTGGCGGTCGCCCTCGACCTTGACCAGCCCGTCGCGTTCCATGCGGGCCACCGTCTGGCTCACCGTCGGGCCACTTTGCTGCAACCGTTCGGCGATGCGGGCGCGAAGAGGGGTGATCCCCTCTTCCTCCAGCTCGTAGATCGTGCGGAGGTACATCTCAGTGGTGTCGATGAGGCCGTGTGCGGTCAAGGCTCCTCCCCTCCCAATATCGATGCTACGTCCCGCTTCCAGGGGTTACAGCCATGTGTGACGGGGCTGTGGGACCGGCTTCCGGAAGCAGGGATTCGGTGTCGGAACAGAGCTTACGCAGACCGACTGACAGATCGGTCCGAGATGGGGAACGTGATCGTTCCTCATTATCTCAAGCCCCTGGACAACCCGTGTCACACCTACAACTGAGGAGACGACTGAGGAGGCCGCGCCTCGACCGGACGATCTTTCAGAGTGTCGTACTTCCAGAAGGCCGGGACGGCGAGGCCGGCGATCACGACGATCGCGGCGCACAGCAGCCCGCCGCCCACCCAGGCCGGTCCGAGCCCGAACGCGCTCGCCGTCGAGCCCGCCCGCAGGTCCCCGAGGCGGGGCCCTCCGGCGACCACGACCATGAACACGCCCTGCATCCGCCCGCGCATCTCGTCCGGGGCGTACGTCTGCAGGATCGTCTGCCGCCACACCGACGAGATCATGTCGATGCCGCCGCCGACGGCGAGCAGGGCCACGACCAGCCACAACGGTCCCGCGAAGGCGGAGGCGGCCACCGTGAGGCCCCACAGCGCGATCGCCACCGTCAGCGCGACGCCCTGGCGGCGCACGCGGCCGACCCACCCGGACATCAGGCCCGCGGCGACCGCGCCGATGGCGAGGCTGGCCGAGAGCCACCCGAACGCGACGGGCGAGCCGCCGAAACGCTCGGCCGTGATCTCGGGGAACAGGGCCCTCGGCAGCGCGAAGGCCATGGCGATGATGTCGACGACGAAGGACATCATCACGACCGGCTGCCCGGCGATGTACCGCAGTCCGTCCACGACCGAGCGCAGCCCTGGCCGGGACACCGCGCCCAGGGGATTCAGACGCGGCAGCCGGACGGCCGCGTAGAAGCCCGCGCCGAACAGGACGGCGTCGATGAGGTACGCCGTCCCGTACCCGCCGCGGGCGAGGACGAGGCCGGCGAGCAGCGGGCCGAGCACCGAGCCGGCGCTGCTGACGAGGAAGTTGAGGGTGTTGGCGGCGGCGACGTTGTCGAGGGGCACGAGCCGGGGGATGATCGCGCCCCGGGTCGACGAGCTGACCGCGAATCCGGTGGACTGCAGCGCCACCGCGACCAGCATGAAGTAAACGTTTTCCGCGCCCGACAAGGCATGGAGCAGCAGAGCGAGGGTAGCTAGCCAGGCGACGACCGAACCGGTGAGCAGCAGCTTACGACGGTCCACCGCGTCGGCGACGGCACCGCCCCACAGCCCGAACACCACGAGCGGGATGAGGTTGGCGGGGCCGAGCAGTCCAACCCACAGGGAGGACTGGGTGATGTCGTACACCTGGGCGCTGACCGCCACCGAGGTCAGCTGGAAGCCGACGAACGAGACGCCCTGCCCGATCAGCAGCCGCCGGTACGCGGGGACGCGCAGCGGCCTGGTGTCGACGGCGATCCGTTTGAGCCCAGACTGGACGACCCCCGCCATTCCCCACCCCGCCGACCCCGGAAACTCTAAACATCTCCGGGCACTTTACCCATGGGGTCCGGTCAAGGACTCAGGGGGCGAGGCGTTCCACCATCCACGCCGTGCCGGTCCAGCGGTAGCGCAGCCGGTCGTGCATGCGGTCGACCTGCCCCTGCCAGAACTCGACCTCCGAGGGCACCACGCGGAAACCGCCCCAGAAGTCCGGCATGGGCGGGTCCTCCGGCCAGCGCTCGGCCAGCTCGGCGAAGCGCGCGTCCAGTTCCTCCCGCGAGCGCACGACCGCCGACTGGCGCGAGGCCCAGGCTCCGATGCGCGAGCCGTACGGCCGGGAGTGGTAGTAGGCGGCGGAGTCCTCGCGGGAAAGACGTGTGACTTTTCCCTCAACGCGAACCTGGCGGCGCAGCGGATGCCAGGGGAACAGCAGGCAGGCACGGGGGTTCTCGGCGAGGTCTCGGCCCTTGCGCGACTCGTAGTTGGTGTAGAAGACGAAACCCCGCTGGTCGTACCCCTTGAGCAGGACCGTGCGGGCGGTGGGCAGGCCTCCGGCGGAGGCTGTGGCCAGCACCATGGCGTTGGGCTCGGGAAGTCCGGCCTCGACGGCGTCGGCGAACCACGACGCGAACTGCGTGACCGGATCGGCGGCGAGGTCCTCCTCTTTCAGAGGACGACCCTCGTATGTACGGCGAAGCCCGGCGAAGGACGGCGGGCTCGAAGCGGCATCCACGACCGGTATTCTTCCGCGTCCGGCGGCGCGGCCAAGGCGGCACCCCCTACCAGGGGGATCGCGTTTCGCGGGGCCCCGCGGCGGCTCACCACCACCGAAGGGGGTTGAATATGACCGCCGGTATCTCGACATCAAGGCTTTGACTTCAAGAAAGGGAGGCGGCCGAGAATGTCCGACTTCAAACCCGGGCTGGAAGGCGTCGTAGCGTTCGAGACCGAGATCGCGGAACCGGACAAGGAAGGGGGCGCTCTTCGCTACCGGGGCGTCGACATCGAAGAGCTGGTCGGGCGCGTGTCCTACGGGCACGTGTGGGGCCTGCTGGTCGACAACAAGTTCAAGCCGGGCCTCCCCCCGGCCGAGCCGTACCCCATCCCCGTCCACTCCGGTGACATCCGCGTCGACGTCCAGAGCGCGCTCGCCATGCTGGCGCCCGCGTACGGCTTCCGCCAGCTCCTCGACATCGACGAGGACCAGGCCCGCGACGATCTCGCGCGCGCCTCGGTCACCGCGCTGTCGTTCGTCGCCCAGTCCGCGCGCGGGCTCGGCCTGCCGATGGTGCCGCAGTCGCGCGTCGACGAGGCGTCCACGATCGTCGAGCGCTTCATGGTCCGCTGGCGCGGCGAGCCCGACCCCAGGCACGTCAAGGCCATCGACGCCTACTGGACCTCCGCCGCCGAGCACGGCATGAACGCCTCCACGTTCACCGCCCGCGTCATCGCCTCCACCGGCGCCGACGTCGCCGCGGCCCTGTCGGGCGCGGTGGGCGCGATGTCCGGTCCGCTGCACGGCGGGGCCCCGGCCCGCGTGCTGCACATGATCGAGGAGGTCGAGCGCATCGGCAACGCCGAGACCTACGTCAAGCGCGCGCTCGACGACGGCGAACGCCTGATGGGCTTCGGCCACCGCGTCTACCGCGCCGAGGACCCGCGCGCCCGCGTGCTGCGCCGCACCGCGCAGGAGCTCAACGCGCCGCGGTACGAGGTAGCCGTCGCGCTGGAGAAGGCCGCGCTGGCCGAGCTGCACGCCCGCAAGCCCGACCGCGTGCTCGCCACCAACGTGGAGTTCTGGGCCGCGATCATGCTGGACTTCGCCGAGGTCCCCCCGCACATGTTCACCTCGATGTTCACCTGCGCGCGGACGGCCGGCTGGGCGGCGCACATCCTGGAGCAGAAGCGCACGGGCAGGCTCGTCCGTCCAAGCGCCCGTTACGTCGGCCCTCCCCAGCGGTCGATCAACGACGTCCCCGGAGCGGACGAGGTCGTCGGCAAGGGCTGACTCCCCAGGACTCCCCTGGGACTCCCCAGGACTCCCGCAAGGAGACCCGCCCCCGCGGCTCGCGGAGCGACAGCGCGCCCCCTGCGCCTCCCCGTGTCTCCGCGTCCCTCAGGCGCCCATGGCGCACTCCGGCGTCTCCCCCGCCTTCGGCCGGCCCTCGCCGGAGCCGGGCACAGAACCCCGTACAGGGCCCGCAGCCCCCAGTTGCGGGCCTTTCGCGTGTCCGTGCACCCCTTGACTCGGGATCGGCCCACCGGCGCCGCCAGGGCCGCGCGGGGGGCGCCCGGCTCGCGTACCTGGACATCTGACCGATGTTCGCGCGTATCTCGCGATCCGGACCCACGACGTGACCCACTGGTGGAGCTCACTACCCTTGGTGGGGTGGCTGACATCGAGATTCCCGCTGACCTCAAACCCGCGGACGGCCGTTTCGGCTGCGGGCCTTCGAAAGTACGCCCCGAGCAGCTCGCCGCCCTGGCCTCCGCCGGCGCGAGCGTGATGGGCACGTCCCACCGCCAGAAGCCGGTGAAGAACCTGGTACGCCGGGTGCGCGAGGGCCTGACCGACCTGTTCTCGCTCCCGGAGGGGTACGAGGTCGTGCTCGGCAACGGCGGCACCACCGCGTTCTGGGACATCGCGGCGTTCGGGCTGATCAGGCAGAAGTCCCAGCACCTCCACTTCGGCGAGTTCTCGTCGAAGTTCGCGTCCGTGGCGGCCAAGGCGCCGTGGCTCGGCGAGCCGACCGTGATCAAGTCCGAGGTCGGCAGCCACCCGCTCCCCTCCGCCGAGGAGGGCGTGGACGTCTACGCGCTCACCCACAACGAGACCTCGACCGGCGTCGCCATGCCGATCAAGCGGGTCGGCGGCGACGACGCGCTGGTGCTGGTGGACGCGACGTCCGGGGCGGGCGGCCTGCCCGTCGAGGCGAGCGAGTTCGACGTCTACTACTTCGCCCCGCAGAAGAGCTTCGCCTCCGACGGCGGCCTGTGGATCGGCCTGTTCTCGCCCCGCGCGCTGGCCCGGGTGGATGAGATCGCCGCGAGCGGGCGGTTCGTCCCCGAGTTCTTCAGCCTGCCGACGGCCATCGACAACTCGGTGAAGGACCAGACGTACAACACCCCGGCCGTGGCCACGCTGTTCCTGCTGGCCGACCAGCTCGACTGGATGAACGGCAACGGCGGCCTGGCCTGGACGACCGCGCGCACCGCCGAGTCGGCCTCCCGGCTTTACACCTGGGCCGAGAAGGCCGCCTACACCACGCCGTTCGTGGCCGACCCGGCGCAGCGCTCCAACGTCGTCGGTACGATCGACTTCTCCGACGAGGTCGACGCCGCCGAGGTCGCCAAGGTCCTGCGCGCCAACGGCATCGTCGACACCGAGCCCTACCGCAAGCTCGGGCGCAACCAGCTGCGCATCGCGATGTTCCCGGCCATCGACCCCGACGACGTCGAGGCGCTGACGGCCTGTGTCGACCACGTGGTCGAGCGCCTCTAGCGCCCGCCTGAGGGCCCCTCGGCTCGTCCGGGGGCCTTCAGCCGGACGGCGGCGGCACCCAGCCGGGGCCGGCGACGTGGCTGTGCCCGCCCGTGCGGCGGGCCAGTTCCTCCAGCAGGCGCAGCGCGTCGTCCAGGTCGACGCTGCGCGCGAAGCAGGACAGCACGGGGGCCCGGTCGTGGCTCTCGGCCAGCGCCTCCAGCATCACCGCCGTGACGTGCTCGTCGCGCGAGCGGCTCGCGGAGTACCGGAAGGCCTTGCGCTCGGCCTTGCGCCGCACCAGGCCCTTCCTGGCCAGCCGCTCGGCGACGGTCTGCACCGTGGTGTAGGCAAGCGGCTTCTCGGCGTCCGCGTTGAGTGCCGCCAGCACCTCGCGGACGAGCAGGGGATGAGGGGAATCCCAGAGCACCTCCATGATGGCGCGCTCTAAAGACCCCAGATTGTTCACGCGGGCACTCTCTCCAATCGTCCGCGTCCAGGCGAGCCTGGTGCCGGAACCTCTCTGCCACTCTTCTTGGCCACTCGTGCGGCGCTAACGCCGGGTGCGTCGTCGGCCGTGCGGGCGGTCAGGAGGCCCGGACCGCAGGTCAGGCGAGCGCGGGGCGCCTCCTCCTGCGAAGCGTCCAGGCGGCCAGCACCCCGCCGACGAGGCCGAACAGGTGACCCTGCCAGGAGATGCCGGGCTGGCCCGGCAGGACGCCCCAGATCAGCGAGTAGTACAGCACGGCAACGCCGACGCCGAGGGCGATGTCCAGCATGTGCCGGTCGAACAGGCCCCTTGTCACGACGTACCCGAAATAGCCGAACACCAGGCCGCTGGCCCCGACGGTCAGGCCAGGGGGGCTGAGGAACCAGACGCCGAGCCCGCTGACCACGATGATGATCAGGCTGGCCAGGAAGAACCGCCCGAGGCCGCGCAGGGCCGCGAGGAAGCCGAGGATGGCCAGGGGGACGGTGTTGGCCATGAGGTGGCCGAACCCGGCGTGCAGGAAGGGGGCCATGAAGATCCCGCCCAGCCCGTCGACCTGGTGGGACATGATGCCGTATCGGTCCAGGTCCTGCGGCAGGACGTAGTCCGCGATCTCGACGGCCCATTCGACGGCGACCAGCAGGACGACGACGAAGGCGGCCGCGGCCGCCCCCGTGACCAGGCCGCCCACGCGCCGCTTCACCATCTCGCTCGAAGTGCGGCTCGATGCCACCCCGGTCGCGTAGTCGTTCATCGCTCTCCTCTTGTACCACCTTGGAACGCGCTACGTATCTCCCTTTACCGTACGCAAACAGCGTTTAACGCGCGATTTCGCGTAAGACACGGAAAAGGCGCATGTTGCCCGCATTGACGGGCAACATGCGCCTCCCTACCTGCAATGATCATTTATGCGGAATGATCACCCACGAGAAAGATCATTCTCCTGACCACCGCGGCTCGCGCTTCTCGGCGAACGCCGCCGCGCCCTCCCGCGCGTCCTTGGAGCCGAACACCGGGTCCATGATCTCCCTCTGCCGGGCGAACATCTCCTCGCGCGGCCAGTCGGCCGACTCCACCACGATGCGCTTGGTCGCCAGCAGCGACAGCGGCGCGTTCGCGGCGATCTTGGCCGCCAGTTCCCTGGCGCCCGCCAGCGCCTCGCCCGGCGGGGTGACCCGGTTGACCAGCCCCAGCTCGCGCAGCCGCTCCGCCGAGTAGAAGTCGCCGGTCAGCGCGATCTCCATGGCGATGTGGTACGGGACGCGGCGCGGCAGCCGCATGACCCCGCCCGCGCCCGCCACCAGGCCGCGCTTCGGCTCCGGCAGCCCGAACTTCGCGTCCTGCGCGGCCACCACGATGTCGCAGGACAGCACCAGCTCGAATCCGCCGGCCAGGGCGTACCCCTCCACGGCCGCGACGATCGGCTTCCTCGGGGGCTGCTCGGTGATGCCGCCGAACCCTCGCCCCTCGACGACGGGCACGTCACCGGTCAGGAACCCCTTCAGGTCCATGCCCGCGGAGAACGTGCCGCCCGCCCCGGTCAGGACGTACGCCGAGACGTCCTTGCGCTCCTCCAACTCGTCCAGGGCCGCGGCGACGCCGCGCGCGACGGCCCCGTTGACGGCGTTCCTGGCCTGCGGCCGGTTGATGGTGATGACGGCGATACCGCCGTCGACCTCGACGAGGACCTCGTCAGACACCTGCTACCTCCGCGGGGCTCACTTGGGCTGGAAGCGGATTCCACCGTCGAAGCGGATGACCTCGCCGTTCATGTAGTCGTTCTCGACCAGCGAGCGGACGAGCTGGGCGAACTCCGACGCCCGCCCCATGCGCTTGGGGAAGGGCACCGGCGCGGACAGCTTGGCCTTGAACGCCTCGGCCTCGGGGCCGGAGCCGTAGATCGGGGTGTCGATGATGCCCGGGCAGATCGTCAGGACCCGGACGCCGATCGCGGCGAGGTCGCGCGCGGCCGGCAGCGTCATGCCGATGATGCCGCCCTTGGAGGCGGAGTAGGCGACCTGCCCGGTCTGCCCCTCGATGCCGGCCACCGAGGCGGTGTTGATGACCACGCCGCGGGCGCCGTCCTCGTCGGCGGGCTCGGTCTTGGCCATCGCGGCGGCACCGATGCGCATGAGGTTGAAGGTGCCGATCAGGTTGATGTCGATGACCCTGCGGTAACTGGCGAGGTCGTGCGGCGAGCCGTCGCGGGCCACCGTGCGGGCCGCCCAGCCGATGCCCGCGCTGTTGATCACGGCGCGCAGGGGCTTGCCGGTCGCCACCGCCGCGTCCACGGCCGCCTGGACCGAGGCCTCGTCGGAGACATCGGTCTGCGCGAAGACGCCGCCGAGCTCGTCGGCGATCGCCTTGCCGCGCTCGGCGTTGACGTCCGCGATGACGACCGTGGCGCCGGTGCGGGCCAGTTCGCGTGCCGCGGCCTCACCGAGGCCGCTGGCACCGCCCGAGATGATTGCTGCTGATCCGTTCAGGTCCATATCCCGGACACTAACGCGGGTACCGAACGAAGTTCTCCTGGGGGTGACTCAAATCTCAGCGGAGATCGCGGAGTCCACATCGGAGTAGACCTTTATGCGGCGATCCAGGCCGGTCGTCCGTAAGATGCGCGCGACGGGGGCCTGCGGAGCCGCGAGGGAGACGCCGCCGCCCTCGCCGGTCGCCAGGCGCCAGGCCTCGATGAGCACCGACAGGCCGCTCGAATCCATGAAGGAGAGCCCGGCGAGATCGAGCACGAGGCGGTTGCTGTCCTGCTTGATCGCCTCGCGGATCTCGTCGCGCAGGAACGGCGCCGTGAAAAGGTCCAGCTCGCCCTCGACCGCGACCACGACGGCGTCGGGGAACGCGCGCCGCGCGAGCCGCAATTTCATGTGGAAACCTCCCTCGCGGGGCCCACTTTACTTCGCCGTGACCCTTGCCGAAGTCACGCCGCCTAAGATCGCCGGAATCGTGGGACACCGTAGCGCAGTATCGCTGACCTCGCCATTTGGCGCCCCCGCCCGGCAGGCCCCGCGCGAGGCCGCTCAGGAGGGCCGGTCGGCGACCGCGAAGCCGTATGGGAGCTCCAGGCGGTGGGCGGCGAGCAGGGCGTCGTCGGCCAGGATCTCGCGCGTCGGGCCGTCCGCCGCGATCACGCCGCCGGACAGGATGAGCGAGCGTTCGCACAGCTCAAGGGCATACGGCAGGTCGTGGGTGACCATCAGCACGGTGACGTCGAGAGAGCGCAGGATCTCGGCAAGCTCGCGCCGGGAGGCCGGGTCGAGGTTGGATGACGGCTCGTCCAGCACCAGGATCTCCGGCCGCATGGCGAGCACCGTCGCCACGGCCACCCGGCGGCGCTGCCCGAACGACAGGTGGTGCGGCGGCCGGTCGGCGATGTCGGGCAGGCCCACCCGCTCCAGGGCCTCCTTGACCCGGTGCTCCAGCTCGGCGCCGCGCACGCCGAGGTTGGCCGGGCCGAACGCCACGTCCTCGCGGACCGTCGGCATGAAGAGCTGGTCGTCCGGGTCCTGGAACACCAGCCCGACACGGCGGCGGATCTCGCCCAGCGTGTTCTTGCGCACCGGCAGCCCGGCGACCTCGACCGTGCCGTGCCCGGCGGTCAGGATGCCGTTCAGGTGCATGACCAGCGTGGTCTTGCCCGCGCCGTTGGGGCCGAGCAGCGCGACGCGCTCGCCGCGCCCGATGGTCAGGTCGACGCCGAACAGCGCCTGCGTGCCGTCGGGATAGGCGTACGCGAGCCGCTGGACGCGCAGGGAGGGGGACGGGGTCATGACAGGCTCCAGGAGAGCGCGGCCGTCACCAGCGCGGCCGCGGGGAGTACGGCGGCGACGGCCCAGCTCGCCGCCGAGGCCCGCACGTCGTCGATGATGGGCATGGAACCGTTGTATCCCCTGCTGAGCATCGCCAGGTGCACGCGCTCGCCGCGCTCGTAGGAGCGGATGAACAGCGCGCCCGCCGACTTGGCCAGCACCGGAACCTGCCGGACGTCACGGGCCGCGAAGCCGCGCGACTCGCGGGCCACGCGCATGCGGCGCATCTCGTCCAGGATCACGTCCATGTAGCGCAGCATGAACATCGCGATCTGCACGAGGGTCTGCGGCAGCCGGAGCCGCCGCGCGCCGAGCAGCATCATGCGCGGCTCGGTCGTCGCGGCCAGCAGGATGCTCGCCACGACGCCGAGGGTGGCCTTGGCGAGGATGTTCCACGCCGCCCACAGCCCCTCGGCGCTGAGCGAGACCCCGAGGACCTCCACCCGCGCGCCCAGCCCGATCACCGGCAGCGCGAGCGCGAAGATCACGAACGGCACCTCGACGACCATGCGCCGCAGGACGAACCCCGCCGGGACGCGCGCCGCCGCGGCCACCCCCGCCAGCAGCAGGGCATGCACCCCGAACGCCCAGAAGGCGTCCCTCGGGGTGGCGACCACGACGACGGCGAAGGCCGCCACCGCGGGCAGCTTGCACTGCGGGGGCAGCCGGTGGACCACGGTGTCCCCCGGCCGGTAGAGCTGGTGGTGATGTCCCGCGCCCACTACAGCGGGCCACCTCGCGTCATCACACGCCCGCCTTCTCGGTGTGGCGCGCCCGGCGGCGCACGGCGTAGAAGACCGCTCCCCCGGCGAGGACGGTGATGCCGACGCCGGCCACGCCCGCGACGCCGACCGCCAGGCGCTCGTTGCCCACGCCCTTGACGCCGTAGTCGGCCAGCGGCGAGCCGCCGAGCGGGTGGTCGCGCTCCTGGGCGTTCATGCCCTTGTCACCGGAGACCTTCTCCAGCCCGTCCGGGCTGCCGGAGGCGTAGAAGGAGACCACCCCGGCGAGCAGGACGGCGACCACCGCGCCGCCGATCAGCAGCGGCCGGGCGCTGCGGGCGGGCGCCGGCGCGGGCTCGGGGGCGACGGTCGTGTCGCCGTCCGCCGTGCGCAGCACCAGCGGGGCGGACAGGCCCCGGGCCCCGTACACCAGGTCGGGGCGCACGGCCAGCACGCTGCTCACCGTCAGCGCGGTGATCAGGCCCTCACCGAGGCCGATCAGGACGTGCACGCCGCCCATGGCGAGCGCGACCGAGGACACGTCGATGGGCGCGGTGCCGCCGATCCAGAACAGCACGGTGAAGACCAGCGCGGCGGCCGGGACGGAGACGACGGCGCCGAGGAACGCGGCCACCGGGATCGCGGCGCGGGCGCGCGGGGCCAGGCGGACGACGAGCCGGAACACGAACCAGCCCACGGCCGCGGTCACGATGGCCATCAGCGTGATGTTGACGCCCAGGGCCGTCAGGCCGCCGTCGGCGAAGAAGAAGCCCTGGACCAGCAGCACCACGGCCACGCATAACACGGCGGTGTACGGCCCGACGAGGACCGCGGCCAGTGTGCCCCCGAGCAGGTGGCCGCTGGTGCCCGCGGCGACGGGGAAGTTGAGCATCTGGACCGCGAAGATGAACGCCGCCACCAGGCCCGCCATGGGGGCGGTGCGGTCGTCCAGCTCGCGGCGCGCGCCGCGCAGGCAGACGCCGAGGCCCGCCGCGGCGAAGGCGCCCGCGGCGACGGACACCGTGGCGTTGAAGAAACCGTCCGGAACGTGCACGTCGAGCCTCCGACGATGGTGTGGATCGTCCTCAACTCTATGCCTGGGGGTTGTAGATGCAAAAGAGTGGCAATTAAGGATTCGGCGTGAACATCGTGTGACGTCAGCGGTCCTTGCGCGACGCGCGGCGGCCCATGCGCATGGACCGGCGCACCACCGCCCTCGGGCCCGTGGCGAGGACGGTCACGACCAGCCTGCGCCGCACCTTGGAGGCGCGCGGCCGCGCCGTCCAGCGCCGCCGGCCGCGCCACCACACCGCGCCCGAGCCCAGACTGCCAGGCTCGCCCTCGCCGACCTGCACCGGGTACCGCACCGGGGGGCCACCGATGTTCAGCTCCAGGTCGGCCTCCCAGACGCCCGGCGCGTCCAGCATGGCCGTCGCGGTGAACGCGGCCTCGCCCACGGCCGACGCCGGGGCCCTGCGCTCGTTGCCGGAGGCCCGCTCGCGCCACACCACATGCCGCACGCACCGCGCCGCCGGGCACCCGCCGCCCACGCTGACCGTCCCCTCGACGGTCAGCACGCCCTTGGCCCCCCACGTCAGGCGCGCGAGCCGCACCGACGCGGGGACGGTCACCACGTGGCCGCCGACGTCGATGCTGAGGTTGCCGTGCGGGCGGGTGAAGTAGGGCGCGGCGACGGCGTTCACCAGGCGCGCCGCGGGACGGTCGACGCCGGGGTCGCGCAGGGCGCCGAACCGCGCCACGCGGCGCACGCCCTCGCATGCGACCACGACGTACACGTCCCAGACGCCGGGTGGCAGGCGCGAGACCTCGACGCCTCCGGCGAAGACGTCGGCCGCGGAGGTCACCGGGACGCGGCGCTCGGCCGAGGTGGACCGCTCGCGCAGCAGCAGGCCGACCGCGACGCCGTTCCAGGAGTCGGTGAGGAAGGCGCGGCCGGTGACCTCCAGCCGGTCGCCCTCCCAGGTCAGGCCGGTCAGGTGGTGGCGCAGCTCCGCCGTCTCGACACGGGCGATGCGGACGAGGCGGTCGGCGTCCCCGAGCGTGGCGACGCGCAGGCGGTCGATCGGCCGCAGCCGCTCGACGACGCCGTCGGTGAGCCAGGTGGCGCACATCTCGGCGACCTCGCCGATGGTCGCGCGGCGCCCGCGGGAGTCCAGGGACAGCAGGGGGGCGCCGAGCTGGGCGAGGATGTCGAAGCGAAAGTGCCGCCGCAGCAGGTGGTCGCGCAGCGGCCCGGCGGGGATGTGGCGGGTCATCAGCTCGATCGGCGTGCGGATCATGCGCAGCCAGGCCAGCGGGTCGCGGCTGCCCGGCTCCTGCATGATGCTGGTGCCGTCCGGGCGGGCGACCAGGTGGTAGCAGTCGTGGTCGGCGACCACCGAGATCGTCCGGGCGTGGCAGTAGGCGTGGACCGAGAAGACGATGTCCTCCCCGACGCGCAGCGACTCGTCGAAGCGGATCTCGTGGCGGAGCAGCAGCTCGCGGCGGAAGAGCTTGAAGCAGGTCAGGACGTTGTAGACGGCGGTCTCGCCGAGCGGGGCGCGGTCGCGGTTCTCGCGGAAGATCGCGGTGGGCACCTTGCGGCCGTGGCCGACCATCTTGCCGAGGACGATGTCGGAGCCGTTGCGGTCGGCCATGGCGAGCATGCGGGGCAGCGCCTCGGGGCCGAGGTGGTCGTCGGCGTCGCAGAAGAAGACGTAGCGCCCTCTGGAGTGGGCGATGGCCCGGTTCCTCGGGCGGGCGGCCCCTCCGGAAGGGGGCTGGAAGTACAGCTGTATTTCCGGATATTTCGTCGCATAGTCGGCCAGAAGGTCGCGGCTGCCGTCGGTGGAGCCGTCGTCCACGACGACGATCTCCTTGCTGACCGACTGCCCCAGGAGCGAGGTGAGGCACCGGTCGAGATAGGGGCGGCAGTTGTGGACGGGCACGACGATGCTCACGTCGACAGGCCGGTTACTTTCCGTCTTCATTGCGATTCATTATGTAACCGCCGACCCGCACGATGAAAGGGCAATCATCCGCGATGGCATCACCTGGACCGCCCGCTTATTGGGCTTTGCGGGGCTTATTGCCTTTTCCTCAGGGTAACGAGTCCGCAACGGAGGCGACGAGATGGCGCATCCGGGGCCGGGCCGGCCTGCGCGACGCCGACGACGCGCTGGTGCTGATCGACTGGCGCGCCCCGGCCGCGCGCCCGTTCTACACCGCGACGCCGAGCGACCCCGGCCCGCTGGTGCGCCGCCGCCACCTGCACACCCGCGGCCGGACGGTCGTGCACCTCGATGACGAGGTGTTCGACCTCGGCCGCATGAGCGAGCCCGACCGCCGTACGCTGGTCGGCGAGGCCGCGCTCATGGCGGCGCTGCGGCGCGGGCGCACCGGGCGCATGGGCGACGTGGTGGCGACCATCCAGGCCGAGCAGGACCAGGTCATCCGCTCGGGGCTGCCCGGTGCCCTCGTCGTCCAGGGCGCGCCGTGCACGGGCAAGACCGTCGCCGCGCTGCACCGGGCGGCGTACCTGCTGTACGCGCACCGCGACACGCTGGAGCGCAGGGGCGTGCTCGTCATCGGCCCGAACGCCCTGTTCCTGCGCTACATCGGGCAGGTGCTGCCCGCGCTCGGCGAGACGGACGTCGTGCTGACCACCGTCGGCGAGCTGTACCCCGGCGTGCGCGCCACCGCCCAGGACACCCCCGAGGCCGCGATCGTCAAGGGCGACACCCGCATGACCGAAGTGATCAGGGCCGCCGTGCGCGACCGCCAGCGCGTCCCCGAGGGCGACCTGGTGGTCGGCGTCCCGGTGAAGACCTCGGTGCGCGGCGGCGTCGAGGTCGTGGTGGAGCGTATGACGCTGCACGTCGACCACGCCACGTGCGTACGCGCCCGCGACCGGGCCCGGGCCGTCCGCAACCCGCACAACGTGGCGCGCAAGCTGTTCGTCGACTCGGCGCTGACCGCGCTCGCGCTCGACGAGGCCGAGCGGCTCGACGTCATCGTGGACGAGGCGCAGGAGCTGTCGGCCATGGCCTGGCGGACGGTCATGCGCCGCATCCCGACGCGCTCGCTGACGGTGGTGGGCGACGTCGCCCAGACCGGCTCCGCGGCCGGCGCGCGGTCCTGGGCCGAGATGCTCGACCCGTACGTGAGGGGCCGCTGGCGCGAGGCGCGGCTGCTCGTCAACTACCGCACCCCCGCCGAGATCATGGAGGTCGCCGCGGACGTGCTCAAGGCCGTCGATCCCGCGCAGCGGCCTCCGATCTCCGTGCGCGACGGGGAGGCACCGCCACGCGCGGTGCGCGCCGCGCGGGCCGACCTCGCCACCGTGCTGCCCGAGCTGGTGCGCTCGGAGCTGGAGCAGGTCACCGGGCTGGGCGAGGGCCGCCTGGCCGTGCTGACGCCCGACGCCCGGCACGGCGAGATCGCCGCGCTGCTGCCCGGCTCGGCGTCCGCGCTGACGGCCGAGGCGCTGGACTCGCCGTCGGCGGTGCTGACCGTCACGCAGTCCAAGGGGCTGGAGTTCGACGCGGTGATCGTCCTGGCGCCCGACGAGATCCTGGCGCAGGGGCCGAAGGGGGGTCAGGACCTGTACGTGGCGATCACCCGCGCCACGCGGCGGCTGACCGTCGTGCACGAGAACGCGCTGCCGCCCATGCTCGCCCGGCTTCGGGGATAGATGCCGCTATCAGTACATAAAGGGGTCGATAAACCGATTCGCCTACGACCGTGGCCCACCACAGGGGGAAACCCCTCACCCGAGCGGATGAGCTGCTTCGGCCTAAGGGCGGATGCCCGAACGTCAAGTCCGGGAGAAGGCTGGAAGCGGGATCGGCGGGAGCCGATCCCGGGCGCACGCCCGCAGACCACGAAGCTCCACGGGGAAGAGCAGGAGGCGGAATGAACGACGCGGTCCGGCCGGCACGATGGCTCGGCGGGGTTGCCCTCGCCCTCGCCGGCACACTTCTCGTCGCGTCATGTGCGAAGGGGAACGACTCGGCCACCACCGGGGCCAAGGGCGACGCGGCCGCCGTAGGGACGCAGACGCCGTCCGTCAGCGCCCATGGCGGCCATGGCGGTCACGGCGGGACGTTCAGCGCCCCGCCCGCGGCCCCGCTGCGGCCGTCCGAGCGGTTCGTCAACGTGAAGCTGGCCGAGCCCTACCGGCCGGCCGCCCCCGCCGGGGGAACCGACGAGTATCGCTGCTTCATCGTCGACCCCGGCGTCACCGAGAAGGCGTTCCTGACCGGCAGCCAGTTCCTGCCGCAGAACAGCGCGATCGTCCACCACGCGATCATCTTCCGCCTGGACCCCGACAAGGTGCAGGCCGCCCGCGACCTCGACGCCAAGACGCCCGGCGAGGGGTGGACGTGCTTCGGCGACGCGGGTCTGGAGGGCAGCGGCTGGGTCGGCCACTGGGCGCCCGGGGCGAACGAGACCCTGCTCACCGAGAAGGTCGGCTACCCGATGCCGCCCGGCAGTCAGCTTGTCATGCAGATCCACTACAACCTGCTGGCGTCGCGCGGCAAGCCGGCCGAGAGCGACCAGTCGAGCATGCGGTTGCGGCTCACCGACGGCAAGACCGACCTCAAGCCGCTGCAGACCGGCCAGCTTCCCGCGCCGATCGAGCTGCCCTGCACCGCCCAGGAGTCCGGCCCGCTGTGCGACCGCGACGCCGCCGTCAAGGACGTCGTCCAGCGCTTCGGGGCGCAAGCGGGTGAGACGGTGACGGGGCTGAACGAGTTCTGCAACAAGGGCAAGCCGCCGGTAGCCGGGACCACCCAGCACTGCGACACCAAGTTCCCCGCCAAGGCCACCATCTACGCCACCGCCGGGCACATGCACCTGCTCGGCCGTTCGATCAAGATCGAGATGAACCCCGGCACACCGAAGGCCCGGACGCTGCTCGACCTCCCGTCCTACGACTTCGACGACCAGGCGATCCGCCCGCTGCCCAAGCCCGTCGAGGTCAAGCCCGGCGACGTCTTCCGCGTCACCTGCACCCACGACGCGGGCCTGCGCAGGCAGCTCCCCGCGCTGCAGGGCCTGCCGCCGAGGTACGTCGTGTGGGGCGAGGGCACCAGCGACGAGATGTGCCTCGGCCTTCTGGTCATGTCTCCCGAAGAAACACCCCGCGCCTGATCACAGGCCGGGCCGCACCGAGCACCGGGGTCGCCGCCATGGGGCGGTGCCCCCGGTGAACCCGTTCACGGAAACCCGCCGCCCGCCGGGCGGCCCGACCTCTCCGAGGGGATTCATGGACACCGGCATGCTGCCCGTGCCAGGCGCCGAGATTTACTACGAGGTGCGCGGCTCGGGGCCCGTGCTCCTGCTCGTCAACGGCGGCGACGGGGACGCGGCGATGTTCGCGCCGCTGGCCACCGTGCTCGCCGAGCGGTACACCGTCGTCACCTACGACCCCCGGGGAAACTCGCGCAGTCCCCTCACCGTCCCGCCGTACGAGCAGCGCATCGGTGAGCACGCCGAGGACGCGCTGCGGCTGCTGGAGGCGGTCGGCGGCGACCCCGCGTACGTCTTCGGGACCAGCTACGGCGGCATGGTCGGCATGGACCTGCTCGCGCGCAACCCCGGGCGGGTGCGGGCCGTGGTCGCGCACGAGCCGTTCGTCATCGAGCTGCTGCCGGACGCCGCGCGCTGGCACGCGCTGTTCGAGGAGCTGCACGAGATCTACCTGAAGGACGGCGTGGACGCCGCGATGCGCAGGTTCGGCGAGGAGGTCGGCCTGACGCCCCCGCCGGAGCCGCCGCCCGGGCTGCCCGCACCCATCGTGGAGATGCTGACCCGCGTCCGCGCCAACAGCGAGACCGTCCTGGCGTATGAGTTGCGGTCGTTCACCCGGTTCGTCCCCGACCTGGACGCGCTGCGCGACGCCCCACTCGTCGTCGTCGGAGGCGCCGACTCCGGCGACGCCCTCACCCACCGGACGGCCGCCACCTTGGCGGAGCGCCTCGGCACCGGGCTCGTCGAGTTCCCGGGCGGCCACGTCGGGTTCCTGACCCACCTGGCCGAGTTCGCCAAGGCCCTCGTCGAGATCCTCGGCGACTAACGGGCCCGCGGCTCAGAAGTCGAAGCGTTCGTGGATGCGACGGCTCGGCACGCCCGCGCGACGCAGCGCGTGCCGAGCCGCCATCGTCATCCTGCAAAGCCACAGAGGTCCCGCAGGGGCCGACCACGGTTGCGTTCCGAGTGAAAGCGGCCCTTGTCAGCGCCCGATCACGGGCCGGAGGTCCCATAAGGATCGACGTATCGGTTCGTGGACTGCTTGACGGCTTCAAGAATTGGTTGCATGGCCGGACCCGCCACGTAATACCGGCCCCTCGCCTGTCCCTGAGGCGCCAACCAGCCTAGACGGCACATCTCACGGATATCCCGAGTGGCCTGTTGGTTACTTAGTTCCGCGTCCTGCTGATAGACGGTGCGCCGGACGCGCGATTCCCAGAAGGCGGGCAACAGCGCGAAAACGGTCCGCTCGTCGAGACGATCGGCCGCCGCAGCCTCTGAGAGGGCGATCCATGCCCGACTCAGAAGATCAACCCTACGTTTAGCCTGCTGGGCCTGGAGGTGGTGAGCGCGCAAACAGAATTTCATCCACGGGCGCGTATCGCGGTCCGGGCTCCAGACAGGGCCCCCCACCTCCTCAAGGACCTTGTAATAGCCATAAGTGTTCTGCCCCCTGCCGAGCCACTCCTCGATAGATGAGAACTCCGGTGGGAGCAGAGCCTCCCTGGAGAAGACGAGAGTGGACAGCGCCCGTGACATCCGCCCATTTCCGTCCGCCCATGGATGAATTTTCACGAGGTTCAGATGCGCCATCGATGCTCTAACATGGACGGGAGAATCCAAATCCCCCTCGTTGAGCCAGTGGACCAGCTCGCGCATGAGTTCAGGCACTATCTCGTGCTCAGGGCCTGTATACGCGGCAACGGCGGGATCATCGGGGCTGGTCACATACACCGGCCCCTGTCGCAGCCGACCCGGACGCTTGTTCCCGTGATGCTCCTGAATCATAAAGTGCAGACCATTTATCAGACCCAAATCATAGCGGAACTCGCCACCCGCATCTGAGAGCGCCTGAATATAGGTCATCGCCCGTTGATATCCCTCCAACTCCCTTCGCGTCGCATCGCTCGCATCGAGGGGCGCCTCACCCGCCATGAGCGCCTCCACGTCCTCTATCGACGCCGCATACCCCTCGATCGTGTTCGAACCCACGATCGCCCTGGCGGTGAGGCTCCTGCGCAGTTGCTTGGTCCATCGCTCTTGCGGACGAATGTGCATGCGAAGGTCGTGGCGCATCCGCTCGACATCCTCAAGCACCCGCTGGTCCGCATCGTCCAGAGAAGGCGTCCCGTACAGCACGACTCGATGACACCATCATCATGTCATCAAGTCAAACACGCATACGGTAAAGGCTGTCTGGTCGTGGGGCTGCGCGACCGGAAGCCGCGTGCGGGACCGAGGAGCTCCTCCTATCCGTCCTGCCGACCTTCCGCCCCATCTCGGCGGAGAAGCTGGTCGCGCTCAAGTCGGGGTGACCCGCCCGCCGGCGAGACGCTCCCTGCTGATGGCCAGGTCTACCGGCCAAGCGCGCCCGACCCCGACCGCGGGAGCCCGGCCGTACCGGGCCTGCGCGCCATCGCCGACACGAGCCTGCAGTCGGTGTGCCAATTTCAGGAAATGGTGACGGATCTCTCGTTTGGGCCGCTGAGGAGGGGATTTAGGTGGGCGGCCTCGATATTGACCGCCTCTTCGGCGGGCTTCGGAGAATCCGGGAAAAGGGTTATGGACAGGGAAGTGTCGGTGGATTCCCAGACGCCCGTCACGCGGCCGGCGTCCACGACCACCGGGGCGATCCAGCCGGCGGTCTTGCTGACGTCCTTGCGGTGATGGGCCGGGATGACGCGGGTGTCGTCGGTGCCCACGCCGAGGACGTACTGGTCGAAGGCGGGCAGCAACCGGAACATGTCGGTGGGCGGCGTCGCGGCGAGGGACTCGGCGTCCTCGGTGCGGATCCACAGGGTCTCGCCCTCGACGTCGACCTCGGTGAGAGTGTCGCCGAGGTCGGCGAACCACTGGCGCAGCGTGGTCTTCTTCAGCGCGCCGCGTGAGATCCAGCGGTTGAAGACGTCGGGCCCGGCCGGCCCGTACGCGGAGAGGTAGGCGGGGATGACGACGCGGGCGGCCTCCTCGGGCTCGGGGAGGCCCGGCCAGCCGGGGAGGTACGTGGCGGGGGACGCCCGACGGTGATGGCGCTCAGCACCCACCTGGCGGAGACCCTGCAGGCCCGGCACGCCGAAGGCACCGGGTCGTAACCGGGAGGACGGCGCCCCGGACGGGCGCCGTCCCTTCCCGCCGGACCAGCCGCGTCCGGACAGGTCCCACTGCCGGACGCGCTCGTCGTCGACCTCGTCACCCGGATGGCGCGCGAGGTCGGTGGTAGCATGCGGTGTCCCCTTTCTTTGCGGGACGATGCCGAGGTACGGAGGATTCGGGTCATGCTCGTCAGCGAGGACGACGACTCCGAGTGATGCCCGCCGTCCGTCATCGCCGTTTCCCCACGGCGTGACGCAGCGGCCCGGCGCGCGTTCAGAGCGCCCCCGGGCCCGCGGGATCCGTCCACCACCCATCATGCGCCGGTCCGGCGCGTCCTGAACCGTGCCGCGCGGCCGTACGGCCCCGCACCCCTGTGACGCGCCTCCGGGCCGGGCTTCTCGTCCCCGGGATCTTTCATGCCTGACGCGACCATCGTGTGCACCGACCTGTCGTTCTCCTGGCCGGACGACACCCCTGTCTTCGACGGCCTTTCGTTCTCCCTCGGCAGCGGCCGGACCGGCCTCGTCGGCCCCAACGGCGCCGGGAAGACCACCCTCTTCCGCCTGATCACCGGGGAGCTCCGGCCCGCGCGGGCTCGGTGTCCGTGCAGGGCGAGACCGGGTACCTGCCACAGTCCCTGCCGCTGCTGGACGGCACCGTCGACCAGGCACTGGAGATCGCCCCGATCCGCGCCGCGCTGAACGCCATCGAGTCCGGCGACGTCCGCGAGGAGCATTTCACCGTCGTCGGCGACAACTGGGACATCGAGGAGCGCACCGCCGCCGTCCTCGACCGCCTCGGCCTGGGCGACGTGACGCCGGACCGTCCACTGCGCACGCTCAGCGGCGGTCAGGTGCTCTCCATCGGGCTGGCCGCCCAGTTGCTGAAGCGGCCCGACGTCCTGCTGCTGGACGAGCCCACCAACAACCTCGACCGCGCCGCGCGCGAGCGGCTCTACCGCGTGGTCGAGGAATGGAAGGGCTGCCTGCTGGTGATCAGCCACGACCGCGCCCTGCTGGAGCGGATGGACGCCATCGCCGAATTGCACTCCACGGAGCTGCGCCTGTACGGCGGCGGCTTCACGGCCTACACCGAGGCCGTGGACCGTGAGCAGGAGGCGGCGCAGCGCGCGGTACGCGGCGCCGAACAGGACCTGCGCCGCCAGAAACGCGAGGCACAGGAGGCGCGGGAGCGGGCCCAGCGCAGGGCGAGCAACGCCAAACGCAACAAGAGCTCGCTGGGCCTGCCGCGCATCATCGCGGGCGGGCTGCAGCGCCAGGCCCAGGAGTCGGCGGGCCGGTCGGCCGAGGTGCACCAGCAGCGCACCGCGGACGCCAAGGCCAGGCTGGAGGAGGCGACCCGGGAGCTGCGCGAGGAGGCGCGCATCGCGATCACCCTCCCCGAGACCCGGGTGCCCGCCGGGCGTACGATGCTGACCTGCGAAGACGTCAACGTGAGCTACGGCGGCGGCCCGCTGTTCGCGCCTCCGGGTCTCACGCTGAGCGTGCGCGGCCCCGAACGGATCGCCCTGCTCGGTCCCAACGGCTCGGGCAAGTCCACCCTGCTGAAGCTGATCACCGGGGAACTGGAGCCGGCCACCGGCACGCTGCACCGCGCGGCCGAGCCGCAGCCGGCCGCGAGCGGTCCTTGAATGCATGCCGCAAGAGATCTGGGATGCGTATACCGCCCAGCGCTACGACACGCCGGGCGTCGGCATGTTCGCGCCCGAGGTCGTGGGGCCGACCGTCGACCGCCTCGCCGAACTCGCGGGCGACGGGCGGGCGCTCGAGTTCGCCATCGGAACCGGCCGCGTAGCCGTCCCTCTCGCCGAGCGAGGGGTTCCCGTCACCGGCATCGATACGTCACCGTGGATGATCGACCGCCTGCGTACTAAGGCGGACGAAACGACGATCCCGGTGGTCGTCGGCGACATGGCCACGGCCGTCGCGCCCGGGAAGTACACGCTGGTCTACCTCGTCTTCAACACGATTTCGAACCTGCTCGCCCAAGCCGAGCAGGTCGCGTGCTTCCGCAACGCCGCCCGCCACCTCACGCCCGGCGGCCGGTTCGTGATCGAGCTCTGGGTACCCGAGCTGCGCAAGCTCCCCCCGGGCCAGCAGGCCACGGTGTGGCACTGCGAGCCCGGGTACATCGGCCTGGATACCTACGACGTCCTGAACCAACACGTCGTGTCGCACCACTTCACGTTCGACGAGTCCAGGCAGGCTCAGCTGTCCCGCAGCCCGCACCGCTACATCTGGCCCGCCGAACTCGACCTCATGGCCCAGCTCGCCGGCTTCGAACTGGAGACCAGACACGCGGACTGGACCGGATCCGACTTCACCGAAGACTCCCGCTCCCACGTCTCCGTCTACCGGACCCCGCACTAGCCTCGTCCGCCCCACGACATCCGCATCCGGCTCCGGTCGCCTCGTCGGCCGCGCCTACTCCGGCGTGGTGGAACACTCCGTCTGTGCTCACAACGGGTACGGCGTCATCGTCGACGGCATGAAGACGGCCTTTGAGAAGGTCTCGTGACGATGGGCTTCGAGAATTCGGGAATCAGCCCATGGACTTGGCGCCGTCCAGCGACTCGCGAATGATGTCGGCGTGGCCGGCGTGCTGCGCGGTCTCGGCGATGATGTGCAACAGCACCCGGCGGGCCGACCACTTCGCGCCCGGCTCGAACCAGGGGGCGCTCGGCAGCGGATGCGCGGCATTCAGATCGGGCAGGGTGACGACCACTTCGTCGGTCCGGCGCGCCGCCTCGGCGTAGTCGTCCAGTACGCCGGCCAGCGTCTCGCCGGGCAGCATCCGGAACTCGTCGGCCCAGCGAGCGAAGTCCTCCTCGGTCATGGCCGAGAAGTCGGCCATCGCCGATGGCCCTTCCAGGATGAAGTCGGCCCACCCCCGTTCCACGGCCGCGACATGCTTGACGAGCCCGCCCAGGCAGAGCTCGCTCGCGGTGGTCCGCTGCCCGGCCTGCTCGTCGGTGAGCCCGCGCGTGGTGAACCGCAGGAAGTGCCGGTGCTTGGCCAGCGTCTCCAGCAAATCGGCACGCTCATCGCTGAGGCCGCTCGAATCGGCCTGCCCGCGCTCGGTGAACTGCTCGTTCATGGTCATGGTCTCCGCCCCTCGTCGGTCGTGGATCGCCTTCGTGTCCCACGCTAGGCCTCATAGCGGCCACTTCCTGACCTGAATAGCGGCGACACGAGCAAAGCCGAACCGAGGAACGAGAATCGACGTCTATGAACAGGTGAAGGTCTTCAACGTGATCGGCGCCGGTCTTGTGGTGGCGGGGGCCTGTACGGCGGCTGTGGTGCTCTCGGGATCGGCCGGCGAGTCACCGCCCGTACCGTCCACCTGCCCGGAACGGTGGGGCGGCGAGGTCGGCGGCTGGGTGCCCACCGCCGCCGACATCGACGGTGCGGAGGAGTCGCTCGTCCCTGACTCGCCGGTGACGGCCCTCATCTGCGCCTACCCCGGGGACAACTCGCGTCCGGGAGGCGAGCGTCTGGCCGGTTCCCGGACACTCACGGATCAACAGACGGCGGCGATGGCCCGGGACCTCGCCTACCTCCCGGTGACCACCGCTGACCTGGGCGGCCCATGCACGGCGGTGGGGGGACCGATGACCAACTACCTCATCCGGTTCGCCTACCCCGACGGCCGCGCCCTGTGGGTGGGCAGCGCCGAGGAGGTCAACCACTGCGTGAGGACCACCAACGGCACTGCCGGCACCCGTTCGTACGCCGGCCCCGCCATCACCACCGCCTACAAGGAAGGAGCCTGGCGGCCCGCATCGCCGGACGACCCCTGTCTGGGCCCCGGCGACCGCCGCGGCCAGCACGAATCGATGGTCCCAGGACGGCCCGGCCGGCTCACGGTGTGCAGGGACGCCACGTATCGACGGCCCCCGTACCGGAAACGTCATGGCAGAGACGTCGCCCGCGCCTTGGCCGAAACGCTGAACTCTCTGGACACCGTGCCGAGCCAGAACGCATGCCAAGCGAGCGGAACCGACCACGAACGCGACATCCGGCTCATATTCGACTACCCAGAAGGACCAGCCGCCGCGGTGACGATCTCGATAGGCTGCGTCCCCGCGATCGACAACGGCCTGCTCCAGGCCGACCTGAACGACCAAGTCCGCGACCAGATCCTCCACCTGGCCCCACCCTGAGAACCGCCACCCGAACCCGAGCGCGCCCGTCAGTCCCGAGATGGCATCAAGTACAGCGCGTGCGTGCCGTCCAGCCGCTCCTGGTCGATCTCCCGGCCGGTGACCCGGGCGATCACGGTCAGCGCTGAAGTCACGCACTCCGCGAGTGAAGGTCCCTCTGGACCGCTGCCCAGTTCGAAACGCAGCCCTTCCACGTAGGGGTCCAGCGCATGAGGGTCGGCTCCGTCGCGGAGCGGCGGGTAGGTGACGCTGAGACTCGTGATCATCTGCCCGTCCATCGCGTAATTGAGGGTTTCGTCGCCGTCGTAGCCCCATGCCAGGCTCAGAGCCCGGCCCGAGTCACGCGACAGGGCGGACATTCCTACCAGCGAGGCGCAGTCCCACCCGCCGATCTGGAAGATCAACGTCCACGCCCCGGAAGGTCCCACCAGGACGAGGTTGTCGCCCTTCGCGTTCGCGATGTTCCTGAGGTCGCCGTCGGTGCGGGAATCCAGATCCGCCCCGAGTCGCCGCGCGGCCTCCTCGACCCCGATTCCTTCACACCAAGCGGCACAGAATTCCGCGAGGGGCTCCTCCTCGTCACCGTAGAACCGCCCGTAGGAGTGAAGCAGGTCGTGGAGCCGCTCAGCGGATTTCATCGAAGTGTCCTTCCAGCACAAGCATCGCTTCCCGGCGACGCGCGGTCGAGCGGGAGCGGGGTATGCCTGCTTCTAGTCATCATCGTCCAGCTCAAACGGTGCTACGGCCAGAAAGCACATGAAGATCGCTTTGGGCTTTCGGTTTTCCCTGCGGCTGTCCGCAGGCGCTCAATCGCCGGCACGCCGGCGCTCGGCCAGGTGACCCCACGCTGATACGACAGCGATGGAGACGACCAGCAAGACGGCGCTTCCGGCGATGTCGAGCACATAGTGGTTCCCCGTGATGAGCACGACTGCCGCCATCCCCAGCGGAAAAGTCCACGAGAGCAACGCCGATCGCGGATGGGAGGACCGCAGCGCGTACCACACGGAATACGCGCACCACAACGACCACCCCACGTGCATGCTGGGCATCGCCGAATACAGGTTCTGGCCGTTCTCGATCTCTCGTGAGGCATGGCCGCCCAGGATGTCGTGCTCGGCAATGATGTCGACGACACCCGGTAAGGCGAACCGTGGGGGCGACATGGGCAGTGCCCAGAAAACGGGCAGCACGAGAACGACCATCGCGATGAGGGTCCGGCGGACCTTGACGTATACATCGGCATGCCGAACGAAGACCCACACCAGCACACCGATGATCGCGAGGTAGTACAGGCGGTAGTAATACACCGCCGGCTGGATGAGGGCCGGATGCTCGGTCAGCCACTGGTTCGCCCTCAGCGCGATGTCCAGGTGAACGGCCCGTTCAATGGATTGCAGGGCCAAAGCGTTGGCGGTGGCGGCTGCGACGTCTTTCCCGGCGGCGGCATGAAGCCGTGAGAAGAGCAGGATCACCAGCAGCAGACCGGCCACTTCGACGAGTGGTGCGGGGCGCCGCCCACCCATCCTCCCGACAAGTGCGGCTGAGCGAGCACGCGCCACCAGGCGCGATAATCGACCGTCGGCCACCTCACGCAGGTTCACGCGGGTCACACTAACGCACCCCGGCTTCGGCATGGATCATGTCACAGCCGATGAATGTGTTGCGGGCTGAAGGCCGGCCATGCCGGCGCGAGAACCATTGGCGGCCTGGTTATGGTGCTCTTTAACTGTCTGGGCTGGTCGGTGGTTCACTGGGCCTGGCCGCTCCCCCATGCCCGGCTTCACGATCTTCGGCACGTCCACGCGACCACGCTTCTGCTGCTGGATCTTGCCAAGTTGGTTGTCGGCGGTCCCGTTGGTGACGATAGGCCCGCGGCAACACCGACGTGTCCGTGCCCGCCCGCCACCGGGGCACCGTGATCAGCACCTCCACGACATGGCGGTGCCGGGCGTAGACCGACTCGGCGTCGGGCTGCTCGAAGACGGTGCGCAGCATGGTCGCCACCCACGGCTGAGCCCGGCGGTGATCTCGCCGTAGCCGGCGCCGCAGATCTGCTCGACCTCGGCGTCCATCATCCGCTGCGCGAACTCGCGGATCATCCTGCGCAGCAGGTCCGGGCTCGCCGCGGCCAGGGTCTCCTCGAAGTACTCCCCCGGTAGCGGGCACAATGTCATTGACGGCCACTTCGTCCCCTTCGTGTTGATGTGAGCTTGATGTGAGCGAACCGAAGGATTACGAAGTGGCCGTCTTTTGTCACGTGGATCTCACCTGTACCAGCCGCAGGGCTTGATCACCCGCACACCATCTCCCTGGACGTGAACGGGCCGGCGGCCGGCACGTGACCGGACATCGTGCGGACCCCGCGTGACCTGCCGCGAATCGACCGACTGACCGGCGGTCGCTACTTCTTGTCCATCAGTTCGATCCACTCGTTGACGAGCTGCTCCAGCGCCTCCTTGTTGGCCTCGACCTCGCCCATGCTGCGGATCTTGGCGTACGCCTTGCCCTTGGGGCCGGGCTCCAGCAGGCCGCCCTCGTCCTTGAGCAGGGCGCCCTGGTGGAAGACCAGAGCGGCGGCGTCCTTGACCCGCGGGCTGAAGGTGGCCAGTTCCTCCTTGTAGGCGAAGCTGGGGCCACCCCATTTAACGTCTTCTTCGATTTTGGGATTGGCGGTGATGATAGCCCTGATGGCTTTCATCTCCTCCTTCAGCGGATGGTCCAGCTTGGCGAGGAAATCGTCGACCTTTTTTGAATTGGACATTCCCCCAAACTAGCAGCGCGCCCCGACAACCGCATCTCGGTGGGAATATCCGTAGGGTGTAGCTCTTCCGCAGTGAGCTGGTCGATCAGGCGGTGTGGGTGTATTGGTCCTGGTGAGGGGCTTGATGGATGCGTTGGTGTTCGCGGTCGAGGTGATAGCGCCAGTAGGCCGGGAAGTCTCGCAGGAGATCAGAGCGCGGAGTTTCAGGATGGCTTCGGCACCTGGTAGCCCCCAGCGGGCGCCGGTGATGTCGAGGCGGTCGCCGATCAGGTGGCGGCAGGCTCCTTCGATGACGCCGGTGGCGATCGGCCGGCCGTGCTCCAGGGCGTGGTCGTAGTGCAAGAACTCGGCGTGGCCGGTCCGGTAGCGGATGCAGGTGTCCACCCCGTTGCGGTGATCAGGGGTCAGGCCGGCTGCGGTGGCCTGGGCATCGAGGGTGGCCACGACGTGGTCGAGGTGACCGGCCAGCAGGGCGAGCGCATGGGTGGCGACCCAGTCCTCGGCGGCCGGATCGTCGGTGGCGTGCGGGCACCACGCCGCTTTCCATAGGTATTCCAGCACGTGGATCAGATCGATGACGATGTGGATCCGTACGGTGCGGCGTTCGGCTTCGGCGCGGATGAGGTCGAGCTGATGACGGGCTCCGTCGACCAGCACCACCCAGGTCCGCGCGTGAAGGGGTCGCGGGCTTCGGCGTGGTCGAACATCGTCGCGATCACCTCCTCGGGACCGGCGGCCACCGATCCGTACAGCCACGTGCCGCTCGCCTTGGGGCCGGGCCGCAGCGGCCGGGTGCCGCCTCGTCCGCCGGGAGGCGCGATCACGTCGTGAGGGCAGCGTGGTGCGGGCGCGGCGTCGTAGACCACTGTCAGGGTGGCCATGCGCTTGCGGCAGGGTTTCTCTCCTGAGGCCAGGCGGGTGCGGAAGGTGCTCATGTGGCGGGTGGCCGCCTTGGCCGTGGCGGGGCTACCGTTCGCTTCCTATCGTCAGTCCTGTGATCGACTTTCGGCCTGATCAGCCCAAGTCAGCGCAGGTACTCGCCGAGATGCGCCGCCACATCAAAGCCGGCGTCTACAAGCCGGGCTACCCCATCCCCGGCGAACCTCGCATGGCCGAAGAGTTCGGCATCGCACGCCGGACAGCCCGCAATCGACCGGCCCTCGACCTGGTCAAACGTTCACTCGCCCTCGGCTTCGAAAGCGAAGTCATCACACCGCTGACCGTCCTGGAGCCGCGGTGCATTGATGAGATCGCAGCACAAATCGGGCTCGGCACGATCGCGCGGGGGCGCATTCCCATTCAGGAGGAACGGATTTCGCGAGATGGCCTTTGAACCGCACATGGGCCGGACATGATCTGTGTCCGTATCTCGGCGGCGATCTGCTGGTGCCTTGGTCACCGGCACGATCCTCCCGCTCGGCGACCTGGCCGCCCAACACGAGGTGCTGACGTATTACCGCGACGAGATCACCCGCATGCTCCAGGCGGTCGACGCCATGCGACAGCGAGGGCTACCCCTCTCGGCCGGCCTTGCCAGCGAGAGGTGACAGCGCTCGCGCACGTGCCGGACTCGTCCGTGTCGCTGAGTTCCGACAGCGCCCACCCGGGCCCGGCGTGGCGGCGTGCACCCGCATGATCGGCCCTGAATAGCCATGCACAGACGGCCTGAATGATCGGACGCTGGGAGACAAACCAGCGCGCCGTTCGGGCGACCGGGAACCCAGCACGACGTTTCCGCAGGTCAGTGCACTGAAGCTGGGGGGCAGAATTACCATTCTGTCCCGTTACAGTACTCAGTCGGAGCACTCACACGATGGCGCCGTCGGGCGGTTCGGGCAATAGCGACCTCACCTTCAGTTACAGTCAGCTACTGATCAACTACTCTGCGACGATCCTGTGTAGGGATCGCCACATCCCCAGCGAAGGAGCAAGCATGCGAGCCAAACTCCCCGCCATCGTCCTGACCTCCGCCCTGACCATCGGCGGCGTTGCCGCCGGCGTCGCCTACGCCGCCATCGGCGGTGCCCAAGCCCCCTACGCCCGTGCCGCCGCCGTCGTCGATGCCAATGGCAGCGTCGTGCGTTCGAAGGGCGTTACCGCAGTCCGAAAGATCAACACCGGCCAGTACTGCATTGAGGTCGACCCCGACATCGACGCAACGAAGGCCGTCCCGGTCGCGACCAAGCGGTGGGGCGCTCCCTGGAACTCCACCGTGTTCGTCGACCAGCAAGCCACCCAGTGTGGCGACTCCGCCCGCCACATCTTCGTCGGCGCCGGCAACAACGGCGCCGCTGCCGACATCCCCTTCAACGTCATCGTGCCCTGACGCCTGTCGGCAACTGCCACAGCACACCACCCGAGCCGAGGGCCTGTGCAAGAGCTTTCGGCAATCGGCTCGGGAGTGGGCGGGCCCATCACCAGCAGCAACCCTCCGGCCCCCGGCACCAGGCTCGAGGGCCTCGGCTTTGTGGCCGGTCGCCGGACAGCTACGTGCCCGGCAGGACATCGTATCCGCCCGTTACCCGTTGCCCGGCGTCTCGCCGTCCGAGGACACATCTGGCCTGTCCGGGGTCGCCTGTTCCGCTGGTGACACAGCGGATCGGCTAAGGCCAGCACCGACGATGCCGGTTCCTGTCACGACGACGCCGATGAAGGCGGTGACGAATCCGAACACGAAAAGTCCGTTCGGTCCGTGGGTGTCCCCAGACTGTATGCCGGTAAAGCCGCCGATCACGAAGGTTGCAAAACCGAGTACGAAAATAATGAGGCCGGTGACGTAGGTGCGCTTGGCCCATCCAGGTCCACGCCGCACGATGTTGAGTGACGCCGGGGTCAGAATGAACGACGATGATCGGCCACCTCCGATCCGGATGATCGGCGCGCGTCGAAAGGCCGGGCCGGTGCTTGTGGCGGCGGCTTGGTACGGCATGTAGGCGATTCGAGTCAGCGCCGACGCGCCGAGACCGTCGAGTTGCGCCTGGGTCCGAGCAAGATCGTCGGCGAAGGTGGTGTCAGTGGCCGCGGCGAGGTCGATCGCCTGCGCGACATGGGCCCGGACGTTGGGATCGTTCGGCCACTGGCGCAGGTCGTGGAGAGGAAGCTCGCCGAGCTGCTGCGCCACTCGCGCGGCGAGGCCGTCCAGCAGTGCCCTGATCGTCGAATCGGCCACCGGGCGCGTTTGCGCGGCAGCGACGTATGAGGTGACCACACCGCTGTCGAAGACCATCGCCCGGCTCCTTCGGATCAGACACACATATTAGGCCGGATAATCACCCAGATCAATATCCATAATCGAGCCAATATCAAATAATCGAGAATAAAGATCATTACGTCAGTTCTCCGGGGCCGCCAGGGCTATTGCGTGATGTTGCGATAGCCCGACGCGCGGCAGAGTTCTACGGCAGATCTCCTTGGGTGCGGGAAGGAACGCCGGGCGGAGGAGAAAGGCAACTCACGACCGAATAAGTGCGCCGGAAGGACATTCCGCGCCGAGCACGTCGAGCACGCAGGGGTGAGGAGGCTGCGCTCCCTAGAAGCCGCTCCCCATGCTCGGCTTCACGACCATCGACACATCCACGCGACCACGTTGCTTCTCGCGGGCGTGCCCGTTCACGTCGTTGCCGCGCGAGCAGTTGCTGGGCGCGCTGCAGGAGCGGTGGGAGTCGGCGCTGGCGCAGCGCGCGGCGCTGGGGTTGCGGTCGCCGGTGCCGATCCTGGATGGGCTGCTGGAGCCGTTCCGGGGCGGCCGTCTGAAGGTGATCTCCCAGTGGTCTCCCAAACGATCAGAAGACCCCACCCCGCTGGCGGCAGGACAGGGCCTCTGAACTGGGAGCCGACGAGGGGAATCGAACCCCTGACCTACGGTTTACAAGACCGTTGCTCTGCCGATTGAGCTACGTCGGCCGGGTGGTGCTCTAAGAGTTTAGTGGCATGGGGTGGGGCCTGGCACCGGCGTTGTGGGTGTCAGGCCCGTTGAGGTTCGTTCGGCGGCGTTCGTTCACGGGTGCCCGTGCTCCTTCGTTCACGGGTGCCCGTGATCGTTCGTACGCGGGTGCCTGTGCTCGTCAGGGGCGGGGGTCAGCGGCGGCGGAGGCGGGCCACTTCGTAGAGGGCTATGCCTGTGGCCACGCCGGCGTTCAGGGACTCGGCGGCGGCTCGCATGGGGATGCGGGCCACCACGTCGCACGACTCGCGGACGAGACGGGACAGGCCCTTGCCCTCGGAGCCGATGACGATGACGAGCGGTTCGGTGGCGAGGTCGACGTCGCCGATGTCGACGGGCCCCTCGCCGTCCAGGCCGACGACGAACAGGCCGCGCTCGCGGTACTCGCGCAGGGTGTTCGTCAGGTTGGCGGCCCGGGCCACGGGCATGTGGGCCAGGGTGCCCGCCGAGGTCTTCCAGGCCCCGGCGGTGACACCGGCCGAGCGGCGGGTGGGGACGAGGATGCCGTGGGCGCCGAAGGCCGTGGCGGAGCGGGCGATGGCGCCGAGGTTGCGCGGGTCGGTGACACCGTCGAGGGCGACGATGAGCGGGACCTCCGCGGCGTCCTGGGCCTGCTCGACCAGGTCGTCGGGGTGGGCGTAGTCGTAGGGCGGGAGTTGGAGGCCCAGGCCCTGGTGGACGGTGCCCTCGGTGAGCCGGTCGAGCTTGTCGCGGCTGACCTCGAGCAGGGCGATGCCGCGGTTGGACGCTATCTTGATCGCTTCGCGCACGCGGTCGTCGTGGTCGACGCGCTGCGCGACGTACAGCGTGGTGGCCGGGACCTCGGCGCGCAGGGCCTCGACGACGGGGTTGCGCCCGCCGATGACCTCGGGGGCGTCCTCACGCCGAGCGCTGCGCGCGCGGGCGGGTTGCTCCTTGGGACGGGCCCCCGACGCGGCGGCGGCGCGCTGGCGGTCCTTGAACCAGTGCCGCTCGCTCGCCGGGGGTGTCGCCCCCCGGCCCGCGAGCGTCTTGCGGCCCTGCCCGCCCGTGCCTCGTGTGGCGCCTTGCCGCTTACCGCCGGATCTGCCGGACCCTTTACCCGCACCTGCCATGCCTGCAAGCCTACCGGGGCGATCAGCGCGCCAGTTCCCATCGAGGACCCTGGGGGGTGTCCTCGACGATCACGCCGGCGGCCGCGAGCTGGTCACGGATGGCGTCGGCGGCGGCGTAGTCCTTGCGGGCGCGGGCGGCCTGGCGCTGTTCCAGGGCGACCTTGACCAGCGCATCCACCGTCTCGTGCAGCCCGGCGTCGGCGGCGGAGCCCCGCCACTGCGGCGAGCGCGGGTCGAGGCCGAGGACGTCGAGCATGTTCTGGGTCTCGGCGAGAAGACGGGCGACCTGCTCCTTGTTGCCGTGGGCGAGGGCGACGTTGCCCTCGCGGACGACCTCGTGGACGACGGCGAGCGCCTGGGGCACCCCGAGGTCGTCGTCCAGCGCGTCGGCGAACGCCTGCGGAAGGGGGGCGGCGGCGTCGACGTCGTGGATGACCTCGGCGGCGCGGGTGACGAAGCCCTCGATGCGCTGGTAACCGGCGGCGGCCTCGGCCAAGGCCTCCTCGGAGTAGTCGATCGAGGAGCGGTAGTGGGCGGCGACAAGGTAGTAGCGCAGTTCGACCGCGCGCACCTTGGTGAGCATCGCGGGGACGAGCAGCGAGTTGCCGAGCGACTTGCTCATCTTCTCGGCGCCGACCTTGAGCATGCCGTTGTGCAGCCAGTAGCGGGCGAAGCCGTCGCCGGCGGCCTGGGACTGGGCGACCTCGTTCTCGTGGTGCGGGAAGATCAGGTCGACGCCGCCGCCGTGGATGTCGAAGGTCTCGCCGAGGTACTTGGTGGCCATGGCGGAGCATTCGATGTGCCAGCCGGGACGGCCGGAGCCCCACGGGGTGGGCCAGGTGGGCTCGCCGGGCTTGGCGCCCTTCCACAGGGCGAAGTCGCGGGGGTCGCGCTTGCAGTCGGCGTCGGTGTCGGCGGCGGCGCGCATGTTCTCGGGGCGCTGGTTGGAGAGCCTGCCGTAGCGCTCGGCGTAGGACATGACGTCGAAGTACACGTCGCCGCCCGCGGCATAGGCGTGGCCCTTGTCGATCAGCCGGTGGATCAGCTCGACCATCTCGGGGATGTGGCCCATCGCCCGGGGCTCCACCGTGGGCGGCAGGCACCCGAGGGCTTCGTACGCCCACGTGAAGGCGCGCTGGTTGCGCTCGGAGACGACGTACCAGGGCACTCCCTCCTCCGCGGCGACGCGGAGGATCTTGTCGTCGAGGTCGGTGACGTTGCGGCAGAAGGACACGTCGTAGCCCGAGCGTGTCAGCCAGCGGCGCATCACGTCGAAGTTGACGCCGGACCGGATGTGCCCGATATGTGGCGGAGCCTGCACAGTAGCCCCGCACAGGTATATCGAGACCCGCCCGGGCTGGACGGGGACGAAGTCGCGGACCGCACGGGTGCTGGTGTCGTATAGGCGCAGACTCACGAACGCAAGGCTAATGCCTCGCAGGGCCTGACAGGACTGGTTGCCCGACCTCACTCGCCGCCAATGCGAAAGTGAACGCGGCGGCCTTTCCGGACCTCCGGGGCGAGCAGCCGAGTCATCCCTTATGAGACTCCTTGTCCGCAATGATTTGTACAGGTACGAGGCATGACACCTTCATGGGGACGTAAATCGGAATCCATGCGGCTTGCCCGTATCCGGCATTGAGGGCCGGTAAGGCTCCGGTAAGCCGCCGGAGTCGGACGGCGGTGACTTCACGCGACCGGCGCACCCCTGTTTTCGGTCGTCACATTCGCCGCGAGACGCCCCTCCCGTCCCGCCCCGTGACCGCGGGTGCACGGGGTCGCGTGGCGTGGCGCGGGCGCGCTGACCGGTTATCGGAACGCCGATTCTGTAGGCTCGAACCGCCATGGACGTCACTCCCCCGCTGCCGGCAGGCCGCTCCGCCCGCCGGTTCGAGCTCCCACCACCCCCAGCCGCCCAGCCGACCGGAGCGGCGCTGGTGCTGCGCCGCCTGGGCACCGCCGTAGCGGCCGTCGCGGTCACCGGACTGGCCGCCGCCGCCTGCGTGCTGTCGTTCGACGGCCTGCGCTTCCTCGCCCTGGCGGGAGGCGCCCGCGCCGACTTCGCCTATCTGTACCCCGCCGGGTTCGACGCGCTGCTGGCCATCGCGCTGATCAGCGTGCTGCTCCTGCGCCCCGCGCGGCTCCTCATCCGCCTCCAGGCCGTGATCGTCCTGGCGTTGCTGATCGTGGCGGCCGCCGCGGCGAACGTCGTCGTCGCCACGGGCACCTCAGTCTCGGCGGATCAGGCGACCGTGGGCATCGCCGTGGCGCCCTGGGTGATGCTGGTCATCGGGCTCTGGCTCTTCCTGCTCCCCGCACGGCGCTTCCCCGCATACGCGACGACGACGAACGCGGACAGGCCGGCCGAACGCGACATCGTCCCCTTCGGCGGCGAGGAGCGCGACCCGGAGCTGGCGCCCCCGCTCGAAGCCCTGCCCCACCACGCGCACAGCGTCGCCGTGCGCCACCGCGAGCCGGACGCGCCGGTGGAGGACCCGTCCGAGCCCGAGATCACGCCTGTGGTGCCTCCGACGCCCGCGCCCGAGACTCCCACCGTGGACGAGCTTCCGCCTCTGGAGACGGCCGACAAGCGGCCCGCGGAGCAGGACGTCCCGGAGGAGCCGCCCGCCACGACCCCGGCCGAGCCCGGCGGCCAGGAGGACGAGGAACCGCCCGCCGCGGCCGGGCTGACGGGTGTGGCCCAGGAGCACACCGTTCCCGAGCCGGAGCCCGAGCAGCGTCTCGTGCCCCAGCCGCGTCCCGGCACGGCGTCAGGCTCGCCCCACCGCGACCCCGACCGTCCGCTGCGCTGGGGCGATCTCGTGCGGCCCTCCAGCGGCGACGTGCTGGTCCACCCGCTGCCCAAGCCCGCCGAACGCGAGCTGGGCGACACGCAGCCTTACCCGCACATCACCGACCCCGTATCCGATCGGGACGAGCCCGCCGAGGCGCATGACCGCGCGGACGAGCCCGGTGAGGCGTCGTCGGTGGACAAGGACACCCAGCCGTACCCGCACCTGCGCGCGGACGTCGCCGCGCTGGCGGAGACGAGGGCGACGTCCGCGCAGACCCCCTCGGACGCGCCCCAGGACGCTTCCGGGCGCGAGGACGAGGTTTCCGAGGGTGAGAGTCGGCGGCCCGGTGGCGGAGAGGTCGCGGCCCCGCCGTCGGGGCGCATGCGCAGCACCCCGCTCCCCCCGGAAGAGTGACCGCCCTGGGATGACCACACGGGGATGACCGCCCGAGGACCGGCCTCCGGAGGCGGTCGCCTCGCGACCAGGAGGTCCCTGAACGCTCGGACGTCCCGCGCCCTGGCGCGAAGAGCTCGGTCCCGAAAAAGTCGAGAAAGGGACGAGAAAACGACATACGCGAAGACCCGCCCGGTCCTGGAGGATAGGGCGGGTCTTCGCGTATCCGGGCGCAGTCACCGCTCCCTGCGCGTGACCGCCGTGCCCGCGGGCCGACCTGGGTCATCATAAAAGCGGAAAAGCGCCTGGTCACAGGCACGAAAGGGAGGACGACGCCCCGCGCCGCGCCGGTCAGCGGGACGCCGTCCTCCGGTTTCGCGAGCAGTGGGACCCACTTGGGATCCCGCTACTAAGACGTGCGCGAGGCCCGATCGGTTGGCGCGGACGGCGGGTCGGCCGGGAAGACGAGCGCGGTGGCGATGGCCGCCACGCCCTCGCCCCGCCCGGTGAGGCCGAGCCCGTCGGTCGTGGTGGCGCTGACGCTCACCGGCGCGGCGACGGCCGTACCGAGGACCTTCTCGGCCTCGGTACGGCGCGGCGCGAGCTTGGGACGGTTGCCGATGATCTGCACGGCGATGTTGCCGACCTCGAAACCGGCCGCACGGACGTGCCGCGCGGCCTCTTCGAGGAGAGTGACGCCCGAGGCGCCGGCCCATCGGGGGTCGGACGTGCCGAAAAGCCCTCCGATGTCGCCGAGGCCCGCGGCCGACAGCAGGGCGTCGCAGCACGCGTGCGCGGCGGCGTCGCCGTCGGAGTGGCCCGCGAGCCCGGTCTCGCCCGGCCAGTGGAGACCGGCCAGGTGGAGATCACGGCCCGATGCGAACGGGTGGACGTCGACCCCGACGCCCACCCGTGGATGTGTGGTTTTCAGGAGTTGAGAACCTCGTCGAGTAGAGCCTCGGCCTTGTCCTCGTTGGTCTTCTCGGCCAGAGCGAGCTCGCTGACCAGAATCTGCCTGGCCTTGGCGAGCATGCGCTTCTCACCCGCGGACAAGCCGCGCTCCTTGTCGCGCCGCCAGAGATCGCGCACCACTTCGGCCACCTTGTTGACGTCGCCGGACGCCAGCTTTTCGAGGTTGGCCTTGTAGCGGCGGGACCAGTTGGTGGGCTCTTCCGTGTGCGGCATGCGCAGAACATCGAAGACACGCTCTAGGCCTTCCTGGCCTACAACGTCACGCACACCAACGAGTTCGGCGTTTTCCGCCGGCACCTGAACGGTAAGGTCGCCCTTGTCGACCTTCAGCACCAGATAGGTTCTGTCCTCGCCCTTAATCGTGCGGGTTGTGATGGCTTCGATTCGAGCAGCCCCGTGGTGGGGGTAGACGACAGTGTCGCCGACCTGGAAAGTCATGTGACAAGTACCCCTTCCGCTGTCCTCCAGGATACCACGCGCCAGCCCCCTCCCGGAACAGTGAAATCAACATAACTGCAGGTCAAAGCCTCGATTTGGGACTTGACAAGTGGTGGACTCCATGAATCCCGAACTCTTACATGCGCAATGACCTGCGGCTGAGGGGGCGCTCCGGCGATCACCGGCCCGGCTCCGTAAGGGGTGCACGGCACGGATAAGGTTGCCGTTGGCCCTACTCATGTGTATCAAGGAGAGCTCGAACTGTGACCAGCACCAGCCGCCGCAGGGTGATCATCGCCTCCGCGCTGCTCGCAGCCGGCCCGGCGCTGGCCGCGTGCGGAGCGGGAAGCGACGCCAACACCAGCAACGCGTACGCGCCGACCGAGGCCAACGTGCTGATCGACGGCACCGAATCGGCCAAGACCTACGGCCGCAACGGCATCAAGGTCGCCCAGGCGTTCGCCCTCGGCCCCGACTCCGGGCAGCAGATCGCGCCGGGCGGCTCCGTCCCGCTGTACCTCTCGATGGTGAACTACGGCACCAACTCCGACACCCTGGAGGGCGTGGCCGTCAACGACCGCAGCGCCACCTCGGTCAAGTCGGGCGGCCCGATCACGCTGCCCCCGGGGCAGCTCGTCAACACCGGCAGGCCGGCCTCCCAGGTGGTCCTGGAAGGCACTCAGAAGCCCCTGCGCGGCGGCGAGAGCCTCTCCCTGACCCTCCGGTTCACCAACGCCGGAGACATCGCCATGACGATCCCCGTGATCACCCGCAGCCGCGAGTTCGCGAGCCTCCCCCCCGCGCCCAGCCCGTCGCCGTCGCCCACCGCCTCGGCCGTCCCGTCGACGTCCGAAAGCGCCACCCCGGACGCGAGCCCCGCCGCGAACGGCTAGACGGCACACGAATAGGCCCGGGGCGCCACAGGCGCGCACCGGGCCGCGTCGGCTTCGGAGAGTCGGCTCGGACAGTCGGCTCGAAGGAACGGCTCGAAGGGGCGCTCAGGCCTCGGCGGGGTCGAACTTGTAGCCGAGCCCGCGGACGGTGAGGATGCACCGGGGGTTGGACGGGTCCGCCTCGATCTTGGCGCGCAGCCGCTTGACGTGGACGTCCAGCGTCTTGGTGTCGCCCACGTAGTCGGCGCCCCACACGCGGTCGATGAGCTGCCCCCGCGTGAGCACGCGGCCCGCGTTGCGCAGCAGGACCTCCAGCAGCTCGAACTCCTTCAGCGGAAGCTGCACCTGCCGCCCGCGGACCGCGACGATGTGCCTGTCGACGTCCATGCGCACCGGCCCGGCGGTGAGGACGGCCGGCTCGATCTCCTCGACGTCGCCCTGCCGGCGCAGCACCGCGCGGATACGGGCCACCAGCTCGCGCGACGAGAACGGCTTGGTGACGTAGTCGTCGGCGCCGAGTTCGAGGCCGACCACCTTGTCGATCTCGCTGTCCTTGGCGGTCAGCATGATCACCGGCACCTTGGACCGCTGGCGCAGCGACCGGCAGACCTCCGTGCCGGGCAGCCCGGGAAGCATCAGGTCGAGCAGGACGAGATCGGCTCCGTTGCGGTCGAAGGTGTCGAGCGCCTCGGGGCCGGTGGCCGCGACCGCGACCTCGAAGCCTTCCTTGCGAAGCATGTAGGACAGAGCGTCGGAGAACGACTCCTCGTCCTCGACGACGAGCACGCGGGTCACTTCGCGGCCTCCAGAGGGGTTGATGTGGTGCTGGGTACGGCTATCGCCGTGCCGCCGAAGGCCGGCAGACGAAGGGTGAAGGTGGAGCCGGAGCCTTCCTTGCTCCAGACCGTCACCTCGCCGCCGTGGGCGACGGCGACGTGCTTGACGATCGCGAGGCCCAAGCCGGTGCCGCCGGTGGCCCGCGAGCGGGCGGCGTCGACGCGGAAGAACCTCTCGAAGATGCGCTCCAGGGAGCTTTCGGGGATGCCGATGCCCTGGTCGCTGACGCTGACCTCGACGACCTCGCCGGCCGGCCGGGCGCTGACCACGACGCGCGTGCTCTCGGGGCTGTAGGCGACGGCGTTGTCGATCAGGTTGCGCAGCGCGGTGACGAGCAACTCGTCGTCGCCCCACACGCGCAGGCCCTCGGTGCCGCCCGCGACCAGGACGATCTCCTTGGCGGCGGCCTTGGTGTTGCAGCGGTCGATGGCCTCGTGGACGACCTCGTCGACGGGCACGCAGCCGGGCGTGGGGATCGGCTCGCCGCCCTGGATGCGCGACAGGGTGATCAGGTCCTGGACGAGGTAGGTGAGGCGCGCGGCCTCGTGCTGCATGCGACCGGCGAAGCGGGTGACCGCGACGGGGTCCTCGGCGGCGTCCTGGATGGTCTCGGCGAGCAGGCTGAGCGCCCCGACGGGCGTTTTGAGCTCGTGGCTGACGTTGGCGACGAAGTCGCGGCGCACGGCCTCGACGCGGCGGCGCTCGGTCTGGTCCTCGGCGAGGACGAGGACCTGGCCGTGGCTGCCGAGGGGGGCGACGCGGACGGCGAAGGTGGTCGCCTCCATGCCGAACTTGTGGCCCGCGACCTCGAACTCGCTCTCGCGGATCTCGCCGTCCCTGCGCACCTGGCGGGCCAGGGCGAGCAGCTCGGCCGCCATGAGGTGGTCGCCCTTGACCAGGCCGAACGCGCGGGCGGCCGAGCTGGCGCGCAGCACGCGGTCGTCGCGGTCGAGGACGACGGCGGAGGAGGGGAGCACGGCGAGAACGGACGCCACCCCTTGCGGCAAGGTGGAGTCAGAATTCTCAGGGATGTCGGTGCGACGTCTGTCCCGAGGGCGCACCGCCACCATTACGATCGCCCCGACAACAAACCCCGCCAGTGCGGCCAGGCTCGTCACGATCTCACTCACGCCTCCCAGAGTAGGCGGCTCTCTTCGCCGCTCAGACCCCCCGAGGTGCCTGTTTCCGGCAGAGTTCACCTGACGGACGTGGTTCGTTCACGAACGCGCGCGTAGCGTGATCCGCATGCGCGATGCCTTCCACGAAGAACTCAACGCCCTCAACGACCGGTTGATGCAGATGACCAACCTGGTCCGCTCCGCCATTTCCCGGGCGACGACCGCGCTGCTGGACGCCGACCTTCAGCTCGCCGAGAGCGTGATCTCCCAGGACGCCGAGGTCAACCGGCTGTACGCGGAGATCGAGGCGTCCATCTACGAGCTGATGGCGACGCAGCAGCCCGTAGCCGTGGACCTGCGCACGGCGATCACCGCGCTGCGCATGGGCGCCGACCTGGAACGCATGGGCGACCTCGCCGAGCACGTGGCCAAGATCGCGCGGATGCGCCACCCCGTCTCGGCCATCCCGGTCGAGGTCCGCGACACGATCGTGGAGATGGGTCAGATCGCCGAGCGCCTGGTCACCAAGACCGGGAGCTGCATCGCCACGCGGGACGTCGACCTCGCCAAGGAGCTGGAGGACGACGACGACGCGATGGACCGGCTGCACCGCCGGCTGTTCCGCGTGTTGCTGTCGAAGGACTGGCCGCACGGCATCGAGCCCGCCGTGGACATCACGCTCATCGGCCGCTATTACGAGCGGTACGCCGACCACGCCGTCCGGGTCGCCCGCGACGTGGTCTACCTGGTGACCGGCAGCCGCGAGCCGGACGACTCGGCGTCCTGAGCCTTCAGGAAACATCCGGAAAGATCCGGAATCGAGGAAGCCCCGGACCGGGAGTCCGGGGCTTCCTCATGTCCATGAACCCGTGGGTTACCTGCCCTGGTTGGCGACGGCCTCGATCGCGGCCTCGGCGGCCTCCGGGTCGAGGTACTCGCCGCCGGCCTTCACCGGCTTGAAGGCGGAGTCGAGCTCGTAGCGCAGGGGGATGCCGGTCGGGATGTTCAGCTTGGCGATCTCGGCGTCGCCGATGCCGTCCAGGTGCTTGACCAGCGCGCGCAGCGAGTTGCCGTGGGCCACCACCAGGACGGTGCGGCCGGCGGCGAGGTCGGGGACGATCGAGTCGTACCAGTACGGCAGCATGCGCTGGACGACGTCCTTGAGGCATTCGGTCCGGGGCAGCAGCTCGGGCGGCAGCAGGTCGTACCGGGGGTCGCCCGCCTGGGAGAACTCGTCGTCGTCCGCCAGCGGGGGCGGCGGCACGTCGTACGAGCGGCGCCACAGCGTGAACTGCTCGTCGCCGAACTCCTCGCGGGTCTGCGCCTTGTTCTTGCCCTGGAGGGCGCCATAGTGGCGCTCGTTGAGCCTCCAGGACCGGAAGACGGGGAGCCACAACAGGCCGGCCGCGCCCAGGGCGTGGTTGGCGGTCTGGATCGCGCGGGTGAGGACGGAGGTGTGCACCACGTCGGGCCGCACGCCGGCCTCCGTCAGGAGCCTGCCGCCGCGCCGGGCCTCCTCCTCGCCCGTGGGCGAGAGGGTGACGTCGACCCATCCGGTGAACAGGCCCTTCGCGTTCCACTCACTCTCGCCGTGCCGCAATAGCACCAAAGTAGCCATGCGCCCAAGCTTAGGGTCTGCGGCGCGGGGCCCGCAGCGCGCGGACACCAGGTGAGACGGCGCCCGCGGACCTCAGCCTTCGCGGGGGGACGGAGCCTCCGGCGAGGCCGTGTCCTCGCGCCTGCCGCGCTCGACGATGCCCTGGAAGGCCCGCAGGTTGGCCAGCGACTCCCCGCGTTTGACCCGCCAGTCCCACTCGCGGCGGATCGAGGAGGCGAAGCCCAGTTCCAGGGCGCGGTCGAACCACTCGTCGGCGTAGGTGAGGACGCAGCCGAGCAGGCGGTCGATCTCGTCCTCGCGCACCGACGACAGGGGCAGGTGCCCGACGAGGTGGACGTCGCCGACGCCGTCCAGGGCGAAGTGGACGCCGTACATCGATCCGTTCTTGGACAGAAGCCACCGGTAGAACTCCAGGTGGTTCTCGTCGGGTTTGCGGCAGAAGAACGCCTCGACGTGCAGGGCCTGGTCGGTCAGGGTGAGCCAGGTCATGGTGGCCAGCTTGTGGTGGCCGGGCAGTTTGACCAGGAAGGCTCCCGGCCGGGGCCGTTCGTAGGTGACCTCGGACGCCTTCAGGGCCGCCTCGACGACCGCCTCGTGATCCATGGCAGTGCTCACTTCCCGTTCACTCCCGGCCCACTCCGCTCCGTACCCGGCGACACCCGGCGATACCTGACGAGTTCTTGTGTACCAGGTCTATCGGGCGGTGATCAGCAGACCTCCGTGATGGCCTCCGGTGCGCCCGCGGGCGAGGGCCGCCGCGTACACCTCCATCAGCCGCGCGGCGGTGGCCGACCAGCCGAAGCCGGTGGCGTGCTCGCGGGCCCCCGCGGCCATCGCGTCGCGCCAGGCGGGCCGGTCGACGAAGCGGCGCAGGGCGGCGGCCCAGGCGTGCGGCTCGTGCCCGTCCACGAGCAGGCCGGACACGCCGTTCCGGACGGCCGTGCGCAGCCCGCCCACGGCGGCCGCGGCCACCGGCGTGCCGCAGGCCTGGGACTCCAGGGCGACCAGGCCGAACGACTCGTTGTAGGACGGGACGACGGTGACGTCGGCCGCGCGGTACCAGTCGGCGAGCTCGTCCTGCGGGGCGGGCGGGGCGAGGCGGACGACGTCGGAGATGCCGAGCTCGGCGGCGAGGTCGGTGAGGAAGGACGGACGGGCCAGGCCGTTGCCGCTCGGGCCGCCCACGCAGGCGATGACGAGCCGGGACCGCAGCGAGGGGTCCTCCTCGATCATCCGGGCGGCGGCCCTGAGCAGGACGTCCGGGGCCTTGAGCGGCTGGATGCGCCCGACGAAGAGCATGACGTGGGCGTCCTGCGGGAGGCCGAGCCGGTGGCGGGCGGCGCCCGTGGAGGCGGGCCGGAACACCTGGAGGTTGACCCCGGGGTTCACCACGGCGACGCGCCCGGCGGGGGCGCCGTAGAGGTCGATCAGTTCGCGGGCCTCGGCGTCGGTGTTGGCGACCAGGCGGTCGGCGACCTCGACGACGTGCTCCTCGCCGACCACGCGGGCCACGGGTTCGGGCCGGTCGCCCTCGGCGAGCAGATAGTTCTTGACCTTCGCCATGGTGTGCATGGTGTGCACCAGCGGGACGCCCCAGCGCTCCTTGGCGAGCCATCCGACCTGGCCCGACAGCCAGTAGTGCGAGTGGATCAGGTCGTAGTGCCCCGGGTCGTACGTCGCCTCGGTGCGCAGCACGCCGTGGAGGAACGCGCACAACTGGCGGGGAAGGTCGCCCTTGTCCAGTTCCTCGTACGGCCCGGCGGTGACGTGGCGCACGGTCACGCCGGGCGTCAGCTCGACGGCCGGGGGAAGGTCCCGGGCGGTCTGGCGGGTGAAGATCTCGACCTCGACGCCGAGGGCGGCGAGCCGTTTGGCGACCTCGACGATGTACACGTTCATGCCGCCGGCGTCGCCGGTGCCCGGCTGGTCCAGCGGGGACGTGTGCATGCTGATCGTCGCGATCCGGTTGATCCGGCGTGCGACCGGCATTCCCGGCACCTGACACCACCTCCAGAGGGGATATAACCGCCGGAAACCACACAAGATTCCCGGCTGCCCGTGCCATGGGGTCCCCGCGACCGTCGCCCGCGCACGCTGGCAGGATGACGGGCGGGCGCCCGCGCGCGGGACTCCGGGACGCGTCGCACGCCCAGGAACCGTAGCGGACACTTGCGTACCGAACGGATGACCAAGCCCTGGGCGGCACTGGCCGGGGCGTAACGGTCGAAAGCAAGAACAGAGCACTAAAAGGCCAACATAAGGACGGCGAATGAGCAAGACAGCGGTGGTGACGGGGGCGAGTAGCGGCATCGGCGAGGCGACGGCGCGCAGGCTCGCGGCGGAGGGTTACGACGTCGTGGCCGCCGCCCGGCGCCGCGACCGCCTGGACAAGCTCGCCACGGAGGTGCCCTCGATCCGCCCGGTCACACTGGACGTCACCTCCGACGAGTCCGTGGCGGAGCTCGCGGCCTCACTGGACCGGTGCGACGTGCTGATCAACAACGCGGGCGGCGCGATCGGCCTGGAGACCGTGGCCGAGGGCCTGGCGGACGACTGGCAGCGCATGTACGAGGTCAACGTGCTCGGCTCGCTGCGGATGACCCAGGCGCTGCTGCCGAAGCTGATCGAGTCCGGCGACGGCGTACTGCTGATGCTGACCTCGGTGGCCGGGCTGGTCTCCTACGAGGGCGGCGGCGGCTACTGCGCGGCCAAGCACGCCCAGACGTCCATGACCGAGACGCTGCGCCTGGAACTGGTCGGCGAGCCGGTGCGGATCATCGAGGTCGCCCCCGGCATGGTGTACACGGAGGAGTTCTCGCTCACCCGCTTCCGGGGCGACGCCGAGCGCGCCGAGAAGGTGTACGAGGGCGTGCCGGACCCGCTGACCGCCGACGACGTCGCCGACGCCATCGCCTGGTGCGTCACCCGGCCCGCGCACGTCAACGTCGACCGGCTGGTGATCCGCCCGCGCGCCCAGGCGGCGCAGCACAAGGTGCACCGGGTCTCGTGACCCGCGCCCGATGAGCGGGGGCGGTGAGACGCGGGCGCGGCGGCCTGTCGGCGAGATCACCCGGGGCACGACCGGCCACAACCGGCTGCGGCGGTCCGACCGCTGGGTCGCCGAGGTCTACCGCCCGCTGCTGGTGTCCGCCGACCGGCCGCTGGTAGTGGACCTCGGGTACGGGGCCTCGCCGGTGACGACGTCCGAGATGTTCGCCCGGCTGCGCCGCGTCCGCCCGGACGTCGAGGTGGTGGGCGTCGAGATCGACCCGGTGCGCGTCGCGGCGGCCAAGGCGCACGAGCGGCGGGGGCTGACGTTCGTCCGGGGCGGTTTCGAGCTGCCGGTGGGCGGGCGGCCGCTGATCGTGCGCGCCTTCAACGTGCTGCGGCAGTACGGCGAGGCGCAGGCGTGGGAGGCGTGGGACCTGCTGCGCTCACGCCTGGCCCCCGGCGGGGTGGTCGTCGAGGGCACGTGCTCGGAGATCGGCCACCGCGCGGCCTGGGTCGCCCTGGACGCGCGGGGGCCGCGCACGCTCACGCTGTCCACGCGCCTTTCGGGGTTCGAGCGGCCGTCCGACCTCGCCGAGCGGCTGCCGAAGACGCTGATCCACCGCAACGTGCCCGGCGAGCGGGTGCACGCCTTCCTGCGCGACTTCGACCACGCCTGGAGCGTCGCGGCGCCCTACGGGGCGTACGGCCTGCGTCCGCGGTGGATCGCGTCGGTGGAACGGCTGGCCGTGCGCTGGCCCGTGGCGACGGCTCCCCCGCTCGGCGGCCGGCGGCGCTGGCGGCTCGGCGAGCTGACGATCCCGTGGCAGGCGCTGGCGCCGGACCGGCCCTAGGCGGTGGCCCCGAGCGCCTCGTCGAAGACGGCGTACGCCGCCGCGTCGAACAGGACGAACCGGGCCTCGACCACGCGGGTGGAGGCGCCGCGTACCGCCGGCAGGGCGATGCGGGCGGCGTCGTCCATTGGCCGGCGGTAGACGCCCGTGGAGACCGCCGGAAAGGCGACGGTCTCCGCGCCGAGCTCGTCGGCGACTGGCGGGGTGGTGGAACGGCGGCCCGCGACCCTCAGGTGCCGAGGAGGGCGCGCAGGGAGGGTTGGAGGCGGTCGGCGTGGGCGCGGACCATGTCGTCGCACAGGGCCCAGATGCGTTCGACCGGCAGGGTCGCGGCGGTCGCGGGGTCGGCCATGGCGGCGTGGCGGATGTGGCGGGGGTCGTCTTCGAGCGCGGCGCGTACGACGAGGTCGTTCATGCTGAGGTAGGCGCGGTTGAGCGCGGCCAGTTGCGGGGGCAGCGCGCCGACGTGGGTGGGCTGGACGCCGAGGGCGTCGACGAGGCAGGGCACCTCGACCACGCCGTGCGCGGGCAGGTTGTCGATCAGGCCGTGGTTGGGGACGTTGCCATAGACGGTGCGCGGGGTGCCGGTGACGACGCTGTGGATGATCTGCGGGGCGTACTCCAGGGTGCCCTCGACGTGGAGCGGGGCTCCGGCGGCGAGGGCGTCGCGGGTCTTCTCGTACTCGCGTACGTTCTCCTCGACGATGTCGAGATAGGCCCCGACGGGCAGGCGCAGCCGCTCGACCTCGCCATCGTGGTGCAGGTACCAGGGCACGTACTCGGAGGAGTGCTCGCTGGTCTCGGTCGGGTAGTAGCCCAGGCGGCGGTACATGTCCACGCGGACCCGGCGGCGCAGTTGCTCGTCCTCGGCGATCAGGGCGTCGAGACGCGGGTACATGTCGGCGCCGTCGTGCTCGAAGCGCAGCACCCATGCCTGGTGGTTGACCCCCGCCGCGCGGTAGGTGACCTCCTCGTACGGCACCTGGAGGAGGTCGGAGAGACCGCGCATGGTCCAGTACACCGAGTGGCACAGGCCCACGACGCGCGTCAGGCCGGTGGCCTGCGTGAGGTACTGGACGTTCATCGCCATGGGGTTGGTGTAGTTGAGCAGCCACGCCTCGGGGCAGACGGCGGCGATGTCCTCTCCCAGCGCCTTGAGCAGCGGGAAGGTGCGCAGCGCGCGGAAGATGCCTCCGATGCCGAGGGTGTCGCCGATCGTCTGGCGCAGGCCGTGGCGGGCGGGGACGTCGAAGTCCACACGGGTCGCCTCCACCATGCCGACCTGCACGATGTTGATCACGAAGTCGGCGTCGGCGAGCGATTCACGCCTGTCGGTATGGGCGGTGACGCGCGGGTTCGCCCCGAGGCGGGCGGCGATGTGGCGGGCGGCGGCCTCGGCCGTGGCGAGCCGTTCGGGGTCGATGTCGTGCAGCGAGATGTGGGCGTTCTTCAACTCGGGGAAGGCGAAGAGATCCGCGAGCAGACCTTGGGTGAAGACGACGCTCCCGGCGCCGATGAACGTGATCTTTGGGGTGGTCATCTGCGGTTCTCTCCGTTGCGGGTGATGTGGGCGGCGGCCTCGTCCCAGGTGGGCTGGGCCGTTGTGCCGCCGTGGGCGCGGGTCGACAGGGCACCGCAGACGGCGGCGAACTCCAGGGCGCCTTCGACCGGCATCCCGTTGAGGGTCGCGGCGACGAAGCCGGCGTCAAAGCTGTCGCCGGCGCCGACGGTGTCGGCGGGTGTCACGACGATGCCGGCGGTGGTGACGAGAGTGCGGCCGTCGTGGCAGAGAGCGCCGTCGGCGCCGTTCTTGACGACCACCAGCGGCCCGCGCGCGGCCAGGGCGGCCGCGGCCGTCTCCAGCGACCCGGCCGGCTCGGCGCCCGCCCGCGGGGAAAGGGCGCCCGCCCGCGGGGAAAGGGCGGCACCCGCGGCGAGGTGGCGCGCCTCGTGGGCGTTCGGCAGCAGGATGCCGGTTTCCGCGAGGACCGCGGCGAGACCGGCGGGGTCCCATCGGCCGGTGGGATCGTCGTTGGTGTCGAGGGAGGTCGTGGCGCCGTGGGCGCGCGCGGTGCGGAAGAGGCCGGGCAGGGCGCCGGCGAGCTCGGGCATCAGGAAGTACGAGGCGGCGTGTACGTGCCGGCTGCCGGTGAGCAGCCGCTCGGGGACGTCCTCGGCGGTAGTGGCCGCGAGCGTGCCGGGGGCGGTCAGGATCGCGCGGTCGCCCTCGCGCGTGATCACCACGGTGAGCGGGGTCGGCAGTCCCGGGTCCATGCGCAGGGCGGCGGTGTCGACACCGCGCGCGGCCAGGGTGTCGCGTACGTAGCGGCCGGCGTCGTCGTCGCCCACCAGCCCGGCGAAGGCGACCCTGAGGCCGAGGCGCGCCGCGCCGCAGGCCATGATCGCCCCGGATCCGCCGAGGGTGAGCACGCCGGTGCCGACGAGCTGTTCGCGCTGGTCGAAGGCGAGGGGAGCATCCAGCGGGCCGAGGATCACGTCGGGGTTGGCATCCCCGATGACAAGCAGGTCGAAGGTGGGCGGCATCCCGTTTCCTCTGGATCGTCGTGTAAGGGGCCGGGCCGGGGTCAGCCCTTGAGGCCGCTGGAGGTGATGGACTGGATGAACGACTTCTGCGCGCCGAGGAAGGCGAGCAGCACCGGCACCACCGTGATCACGTTGCCCGCCATGACGGCGGCCCACTTCGTGTGGTGCCTGCCCTGGAAGGTCGCCAGTCCCAGCTGGAGGGTGTACTGGGTGTCGTGGTTGATGGCGATCAGCGGCCAGGTCAGGTCGTTCCAGGTGGCCAGGAACGTCAGGACCGCGACCGTGCTCAGCGCGGGGCGTGACAGCGGCAACACCACGCGGACCAGCACCCGCAACCGCGAGCAGCCGTCGATCCAGGCCGCCTCCTCCAGCTCCCTCGGCAGGGAGAGGAAGAACTGCCGCAACAGGAAGACGGCGAACGGCGTGACCAGCGAGGGGACGATCAGCGCGCCCAGCGTGTCGATGAGCCCGAGGCGCTTCATGACCAGGAACGTCGGAATCATGGTGAGCTGGAAGGGGATCACCATCGTGGCCAGGATCAGCACCAGGAGCACACGGGAGCCCGCGAACCGCATACGGGCGAACGCGTAGCCTCCGAGCGCGCCGAACACCAGGTTGGCCACGACGGCGGTGACCGAGACGATGAGCGAGTTGGCGAACCATCGGGGGAACCCCGCGTTGCTCAGCACGTACTGGTATCCGCCGAGGTCGATGCCGGAAGGCCAGAGCGCGGGAGGGAAACGGTTGATCTCCGCGTCGCTCATGACTGAGCTGAGCAGCAACCAGATCAGCGGAATCGCGAATGCCAGCGCGAGCGGGGCGAGAAGGAGGTGCCAGGCGCTGAACGGCAGCCTGACGCCGCCCCGCCGGGGCCCGGGGGCCGGCGCCGTCCGGCGGTGAGTGCGCTCGGACACGCCTGCCGTCGTGATCAAGATGTCGCTCCTTCAATGCGGCGGCGCTCACGGCCGCGGACCACCCGCAGGCCGACGCCGATCACGAGCAGGGCCAGCGCCAGGACGTAGGCCGCCGCGGCACCGTATCCGGCGGAGAAGTTCTTGAACGCCTGCTCCCAGATGAAGTAGACGATCACGGTGGTGGCGCCGAGCGGCCCTCCCTTGGTCGTCACGTACACCAGATCGAAGACCTGCAGGGCGTTGATGGTCTGCCACAGCACCAGGAACACGCTGACCGGCGCGAGTGTGGGCAGGGTGATGTGGCGCAGCAGGCGCACCCGGCCGGCCCCGTCGAGCCGCGCCGCCTCGATCAGGGACGGCGACACGTCCTGCAGGGCCGCGAGGTACACGACCACGCAGAATCCCGTGCCGCTCCACAAGGTGATCCCCACCAGGACGAGCAGGGCCTGGGCGGGGTCGGTGAGGAACCCCTGGGGGGAGATGCCGAGGGCGTGCAGCACCGAGTTGGCCGCGCCGAACTCCGGGTCGAGGATGAAGGAGAACAACGTGCCCTGAGCCGTCGGCGAGATGACGAACGGCACGAAGATCAATGTCCGGTACAACCCGACCAGCTTGACGGGCCGGTTCAGCACGAGGGCGAGCGCCAGCCCGAGGCCCATGCTGAGCGGGACGTACATCGCGGTGTACAGCAGGGTGTTGCGCACGGCCTGGCCGAAGTTCGGATCCTCGGCCAGGGCCCGGTAGTTGTCCAGCCCGACCCAGACGCTCGGCGTGACCAGGTCGTCGGCCTGGAAGGACAGCAGCAGCGACCACACCACGGGCACGACGCTGAGCCCGATGATGATCAGGACGGCGGGAGAGATGAACGCCCAGGCGGTCGTGGCCTCCTGGCGGCGCCGGGTGTACCAGGGCCCGGTCGACCGGCGCGGGATGGACCGTTCCTTGGCACCGTCGGCGATAGTGATCGGCGTGGGCAGACTAGGCATGGAGGCTCCTCGGCATGCTCAGCGCGGGATGCGCAGGGCGGTGTTGGCCTTGCCCACGCAGACACGCAGAGCCTCCGCGGGGGTGCTCTTGCCGAGGAGCACGGCGACGATGGCCTGGGCGAGCGCGCTGGAGATCTGCGGGTAGCCGGGGTGGTTGGGCCGCACGCGCGCCGTCTCCAGTGTCTTGGTGAACACCGCCAGCCCTTCGGTGCCTGCGGTCTTCTCGCGCCAGGCGGGCAGGTTCTCGGTCCGCTTGCTCAGCGGCAGGCTGCCCGCGTCCACGTCCCACCGCACGTCCTGCTCGGGCTGCGTCAGCCAGGTCAGGAAGGTGCCGGCCGCGCGTACCCGCGCCTCGCCGTTGTCGAACACCGTCCAGGTGTCGGGCCCCGAGATCGTGATCGGCCGCCCGCTGAAGCTCGGCAGCGGCACCACGTGATAGTCGATCTTGGCGTCGGCGATGTCCGGGAGCTCCCAGGGACCGGTGACGACCATCGCCATCCGGCCGGAGAGGAACACCTGGTACATCTGCTCGCCGGCCGGCTTGGGGTCGATGTAGACGCTCTTGTCGTGGGCGAGCGTCTGCACCACTCCCAGTGCCCGCTCACCCGTGGCCGCGAACCCGACCTCGCGTCCGTCCGCGGTGACCACGTCGCCGCCGAGGTCCCAGATCAGCGGCCACAGCCGCCACACCGTGTCCTCGTCGCCCGCCCCCGGCCAGCCGGTGCCGAAGATGCCGCCGCCCGCGTCGGTCAGCCGCTTGGCCGTGTCCGTGAACTCCTGCCACGTCCAGCCCGCCTTGGGCAGCGGGACTCCGGCCGCGCGGAACAGCTTCTTGTTGCACACCACGGCGAGCGAGTCGAGCAGGGCGGGAACCGCCTTGACCCGGCCTTTGACGGTGACGGCCTCCCGCGCGGGCGCCCAGTAGTCCGTCCATGGCGTGGGACCGGAGTTCACCAGGTCGGTCAGGTCCGCCACCTGGGGACTGCGTGCCACATTGGCGAGGTCCGACCCGAAGATGTAGGCGATGTCGGGGTAGGAGCCGGCGGCGAGCGCGGCCGTGACCTTCTGCAGCATCGCGTCGGCGATCACTCCCCCGCTCGTGTCGATCCGGATGCCGGGATGGGTGCGCTCGAAGTCCTTCACCAGCCGTTCGATGGCCTTGCGGCCGGTATCGGCCTGCCCGTGCCAGAGCTCGATCGTGACCGGTCCGCCCGCGTCGGCGCCGGCGTCGGAGCCCGAGGCGCACCCGGACAGCGACGCGCCGGCGAGCGCGGCGAGCGCGAGTGCTCCGCCGCGCAGGACGCCGCGCCGCGAAGGAAGTGAGGCGTTGGGATGGACTGCACCCATCTTTACTCCAAGAACAGATAAGACACGGAGAGCCGGTTCCGGCTTGGCGGGTGGCGATGCCGTGGCCGGTGAGTGTGGCACGCCACCCGCCATCGCCGGCGCGGTCAGGGCCGTCCGGAGGGCGGCCCTGACCGGCAGGTGCTCAGCAGGTACGGCGGACGTATCCGCCACTGCCGATGGGAGAGACGTCCAAGTCGCGGCGGACGATGCTCAGCGTGGAGCCCCACCCCGAGCAGGCCCTCGACAGGCCCGTCGCGTTGTACTCGATCACGATGACGTTGTTGCCGAACGCCGAGGTGTAGTCACCGCACTCCCTGTAGTAGCCGCACTCCTCGGCGACCGCGAAGTCGAGCCCGTTCGCCACACGTGAGCCGGCCAGTTCCACGGTGTTCTTCTGGGCTATCGCCAGGCCCTGGCCATGTGCGTGCGCGGAGAGCAGTTTGATGTACGCCTGGGCGTTCGCCGTCGTCAGCAGATTCTTGGAACGGCTGTAGCTGTCGTAGTTGTCGGGCTCCACCGCCTGGAACCCCTTGCTCTTGCAGCCGTCGATCCAGCCGTTCACCTTGGCGGCGATCCGCTGCCGCTTGGCGTCGGTACGCAGGTCCAGCAGCGCCTCCCCCCATCCCGGGTCGATGACGACGTTGCCGTTGGCGTCGCGCAGGAGCAGGTCGGAGTCCCACGTCCCCTGCTCGCCCGGCTGAACCTGGAAGGCGTTGACATAGCAGATGTTGTACAGCCCGGCGGCGGGACTGGCCGTGCGGTCGCGGCTGACGACCGTGACTCCGGCGGGCGGGGTGTAGGCGCCGCCGATCTGGTAGTCGAACCCGGCGTGCGCCGGGGGCAGGGTGACGGTGGCCGCCGAGGCGGCGGGGGTCGCGAGCAGGGGGGCGAGGAGCGCCGCCGCGAGGACGGCGGCCGCGTTGAGACACGTGCGGATGCGGATACGACTGGCGATCATTCTCGCGCTCCAGACGGTAATGGGTACGTCCCCGCCTCGGAGCGCGCTGACGTGCGGTCCTGGCGACTCAGGCCGGGCTGATGGCGGGGCCACTTACCGGCTAGGCGTACCTCTGACACCGAAGCTCGTAGTCGGCGTTCCCCGGAGTAAATCGAGCAGAAGTGGTCATGTCAAGAGCCCGAGATTGCACATTAACGCTCGTATTCACGGCGTTACGGGCTGAAAAAATCACCGGCGGCAGCCCGAGGTGAGACCCGCGCGCCGCCTGATCGTGCGGGCGACGCGGGGGCGGAGGGCGCTGACCAGCGCAGACCTCCGGATAGAAGGATCACGTGCGCGATCCTTGCCGACGATTGAGCATTCTTGTACGTTCAGTGCACAGATCGAGCATGTTTGTGCACAAGGAGCGTGAGATGACGTTCGTATCGGACGAGATCGCCAGCCAGCCGTCCTGCTGGGAGCGGGCGATCGAGCTGGCGGGTGACGTCTCGGGGCTGCCCTCGGCGGGAGAGCGGGTCGCGGTCGTCGGCTGCGGGACGTCCCTGTTCATCGCCCAGGCCTACGCGGGGTTGCGCGAGTCCGCCGGACTGGGCGAGACCGACGCGTTCGCGGCCTCCGAGTTTCCGCACCGGCGCGCGTACGACCGGGTGGTGGCGATCTGCCGCTCCGGCACCACGACCGAGGTCCTGTCGCTGCTGAAGGCTTGCTCGGCGCCGACCGTCGCGCTGACCGGCGATCCGTCCACGCCGATCTCGCAGGTGACCGACGTGCTCGTCGGCCTGGAGTTCGCCGACGAGGTGTCGGTCGTGCAGACGCGGTTCGCGACCACCGCCCTGACCCTGCTGCGCGCCCATCTGGCGCTCGACGAGCCGTCGCTGCTGCCCGCCGATCTGGTCGCCCAGGCCGCCGCGGCCGTGGACGCGCCGCTGCCGTCCGGCGCCGCCGAGCGCGGGCAGTTCACGTTCCTCGGCGCGGGGTGGACCAACGGGCTCGCGAACGAGGCGGCGCTCAAGCTGCGCGAGGCGTCCGGATCGTGGACCGAGTCGTACCCGGCGATGGAGTACCGGCACGGGCCGATCAGCGTGACGGACGAGAACAGCGTCACCTGGTTCTTCGGAGAGCCGCCCGCCGGGCTGGCCGCCGACGTGGAACGGACCGGCGCGGTCGTCTCCGTGTCCACCCTCGACCCCGTCGCGGACCTGATCCGGGCGCAGCGGCTGGCGGTCGCGCTGGCCGAGCGCAAGGGCCTCAATCCGGACGAGCCTCGCAACCTGACCCGCTCGGTCATCCTGGCCTGATCGGCACCGGCCGGGATGATCCTCACCGTCACGCTCAACCTCGCCCTCGACGTCACCTACGAGGTCCCGGCCCTCACCCGCCACACCACTCACCGGATCCGGGCCGTGCGCGCCCGGGGCGGCGGCAAGGGCGTCAACGTGGCCCGCGTCCTCACGACGCTCGGCCGGCGGGCGCTCGCCACCGGGTTGTGCGGGGGGCCGACCGGCGCGATGGTCTCGCGGGAACTGGCGGGCGCCGCCGTGCCCCACGACTTCGTCCCGATCGGCGGCGACACCCGCCGGGTGGTGACGGTCACCGACACCGACGCCACGGTCTTCTCCGAGCCCGGCCCGGCCGTGACCCCCGGCGAGTGGCACGACTTCCAGGCGCGTTTCGCCGCCCACGCCTCCCGGGCCAGGGTCGTCGTCCTGTCGGGCAGCCTTCCCCGAGGGCTGCCGGACGACGCCTACGCCGTGCTCACCCGGCTGGCCCGCGAGGCAGGGGCGAAGGTGCTCCTGGACAGCAGCGGACCGGCTCTGCGCTTGGGCTCGGCGGCCCGTCCCGACCTCGTCAAACCGAACGCCGGCGAGCTCGCGGAGGCGGCGCTCGACCCCCGCGCCGTGACCCTGGTCGTCTCACGCGGGCCTGCGGGCATGCTCGCCCGCACCCCTGCGGGGTGCTGGGAGGCCGCGCCGCCGGAGGTCCTGCGCGGCAACCCGACCGGCGCCGGCGACGCGGCGGCGGCCGCCCTGGCCGTGGCGCTCCGCGACGACGTCCCATGGCCCGCCGCCCTGGCCGACGCCGTGGCCCTTTCGGCCTCGGCGGTAGTCACGCCCGTCGCCGGCGAGGTCGACCTGGCCACCTACCACCGACTCAAGCAGCACGTGATCGTGAAGGAAGTCCCATGCCCCTGGTGAGAACCGCCGACCTCGTGACGTTCGGCCGCGGCGTCGCCGCCTTCAACGTGATCACCCTGGAACACGCCGAGGCCATCATCGCGGGCGCGGAAACGGCCGACACCGCGGTCATCTGCCAGATCAGCGAGAACGCGGTCAAGTTCCACCATGGCCGCCTCGGTCCCATCGCCGCCGCCACCGCCGCGCTCGCCGAGAACTCCTCCGCCCCGGTCGGCCTCCACCTGGACCACGTCACCGACGTCGGCCTGCTCCACCAGGCGGCCGACCACGGCTTCGGCTCGGTCATGTACGACGGCTCCCACCACGACTACGCGGAGAACATGGCCCGCACCGCCGAGGCCGCCGCCTGGGCGCACGCGCACGGCCTCTGGCTGGAGGCCGAGCTCGGCGAGGTCGGCGGCAAGGACGGCGCCCACGCCCACGGCGCGCGGACCGACCCCGGTGAGGCCACGGCCTTCGTAGCCGCCACCGGCGTGGACGCCCTGGCCGTCGCCGTCGGCAGTTCCCACGCCATGACCGACAGGACCGCAACCCTCGACCACGCGCTCATCCGGGAACTGCGCGCCGCCCTTCCCGTCCCTCTGGTCCTGCACGGCTCCTCCGGCGTCCCCGACGACGAGCTCCGCCAGGCCGTCCTCAGCGGCATGGTGAAGATCAACATCGGCACGGCGCTCAACGTCGCCTTCACCGGCGCCGTCCGCGAATCCCTCCAGGCCCACGTGGACCCGCGCAAGTACCTCGCCCCGGCCCGCGACGCGATATCCGCCGTGGTGGCCCACCTGCTCAAGGTCATCGCGGCCGGCACGGACGACACACCTGGCCTCTACGCGACGTAGTACTACTCAAGGTAGGCTGAACTGCGTGAAGGGTCTCGGCGAGCTTGAACGCAGCATCATGGACATCCTCTGGGCCCACGAAGGCCCTCTGACCGCCAGAGAGGTCGGCCGTCTCATCGCCGATCGGGATCTCGCCCCGACCACGGTGATGACCGTTCTCGACCGATTGACCCGGAAAAACTTCCTGACCCGCACCCGTGACGGCCGCGCCTGGCGTTACGAACCGGCCGCAAGCCGTGACGCGTACGTCGCGGAGCTTATGCTGGAAGCTCTCGACATGACCGGGGACCGCTCGGCCGCGCTCACGCGCTTCGCCCAGACGGTCTCTGGCTCCGAGGCCGAAATCCTGCGTAAAGCACTCACGGAGCTGGAAGAAGAGTGATCACAGCCGCTGTCCTGACCGCGCTCGCCATCGCGTGCGTTGTCGGTGCGTGGCGACTCACGTCGGCGCGGTGGCCGTGGCGGGCTCCGCGCGCCGCCATCCTGCTGTGGCAGTCCCTCGGCGTCACCTGGGGCCTGGCCACCGTCGGCGCGATGCTCGCGTACGCGCTGGAGCCGTACGGCGCCGGCGTCGTGTACGGCCTGCACGCCTTCGCAGACTCGGCGATCTCGTTCGGCATGGGGTTCGGCCTGCTCCAGCCGTACGACCTTCCCCGCGTCGCCGCCCTCGTGGCCGGCCTGACGCTGTTGGCGGTGCTGATCTCGGTGCTGCTCATGGCCGGGGCGCTGACGCTGCGCGCCCGCAGGCGCCACCGCGTGCTGCTGTCCCTGATCGCCCGTGACGACCCGGGCGTGCCCGGCGTCCGCGTGGTCGACCACCCGCGCGTGGCGGCGTACTGCCTGCCCGGCCTGCGCTCGGAGGTCGTGGTGAGCGTGGGCACGCTGTCGCTGCTGCACCCGGACGAGCTGACCGCCGTGCTGGCCCACGAGGTGGCCCACGCGCGCGAGCGGCACGACCTGGTGCTGCTGCCGTTCACCGCGCTCAACTCGATGCTCCCCTGGCTGCGCGTCGTGCGCGACGCGCACTCCGCGGTCGCCCTGCTGGTCGAGATGGCCGCCGACGACCGCGCCCGCCGCTACTGCTCGCCGCGCCGCCTGGCGACCGCGCTGCTGCGGTTCGGCACGGCGGGGGCCGTCCCCGCGCCGGACGGCGCGCTCGGGGTGGGGGGTGAGCAGGTGATGGCCCGGGTGAACCGCCTGATCAAGCCGGGCGCCGAGCTGCCGAGGCGGTTCCGGTACAGCCTGGTCACGTTCTCGGTCCTCCTGTCGGTGTCCGCCCCGCTGCTCTGGATCTACCCCGGCTGACCCGCCCGCCTTCCGTTCGGCCCGCCGACACGGCGCTTGCTGGTGTTAGCCGATGAGTTTGCAACTGCAAGCAGCATGATGCAGACTGAAGTCATGGAACTACCGAAGGTCGGCTCGATCGGCGAGTACATCCGCGATCAGCGGAAGCAGGCGAAGATCTCCCTGCGCCAGCTCGCCACTCAGGCGGGGGTCTCGAACCCGTACCTGAGCCAGATCGAGCGGGGGCTGCGCAAGCCGAGCGCGGAGATCCTCAACCAGATCGCCAAGGGCCTGCGCATCTCGTCGCAGGCGCTGTACGTGCAGGCGGGGCTCATCGAAGACCGCGAGCCCGACAGCGACGTGCTCGCCGCGATCCGGGCCGACCGCGGACTCACCGAACGGCAACGTCAGGTGCTGATCGACATCTACGAGTCGTTCCGCAAGGAGAACCGCGCCGAGGCCCCGACCCAGGCCGAGCAGCCCGACGAAGACACTCGGGCAGGGTCGGAGCCTCATGTGGTCGACGCGGTTCCCACGCAGGAGGGTGCGACCTCCTCGCCGAACGGCCGCATTCAACCGGAACCCAAGGAAGGTTAACCCATGCCTATTAACGACGAGGTCAAGAAGCTCGCCGAGTCCAAGCCGTTCTATGCCGTCGCCGGCGCGGGCGACTTCGCGATGGAGAAGCTGCGCGAGCTGCCCGGGCGGTTCCAGCGCCTGCAGTCCCGCCGGGCCGAGGTCGGCGAGGTCGCTCGCGATCTGCCGACCATGGCGCGCAGGTACGCCGGGAACGTCCAGGTCAAGGCCGAGGCCGTGGCCCGCGACCTCCCCGGCAAGGCCCGCGAGTACGCCGACACCCTCGGCGCCAAGGCCGCCGAGCTGTACGACGAGTTCGCCAACCGCGGCCGTAAGGTCGTCAGCCGGGTGACCGGCGAGGCCGCGCTGGAGCTCGAAGAGGTCGCCTCCAGCGCCCAGCCCACGGCCGCCGGCCGTCCGCAGGCCCGCAAGACCGGCGCCCGCGCCACCGCCGCCAAGCGCTGACACCGTCGCGGGAGCGGTCGTGACGATGCGGGCGCGGCCCGTCCCGGAACCCGGGGCGGGCCGCGTGCGTTGTCCCAGGGGACGGCTCGGCGTCGAACCCCCGCGCCGCCGCGTTCAGATGAGGTCACGATGATCGTCGAGGCCCGTTCGAGCGCCTTCCTGTCCGGGGCTAGGCTGAACCTGGCCGAACGCATGACACCTGGGAGAGGCGATGTTCGGAGTACACGGCGTCCTGAATCTCATATTCTGGCTGCTCGCCATCGCGGCGTTCGTCATGTGCGTCTGGGCCATGGTGCACGCGATCAGGACGCCCGCCCGCGCGTTCGCGGTCGCGGGCAAGCTCAGCAAGCAGCTCTGGCTGCTGATCCTCGGCTTCGCCACCCTGTTCTCGTTCGCCGCGGCCGTGCAGTACCTCTCGGTGCTGAGCATCTTCACGATCGCCTCGGTCATCGGCTCGGGCATCTACCTGGCCGACGTGAAGCCCGCCGTCAAGGACATCGGCAAAGGCGGCAACAGCGGCCCGTACGGGCCCTGGTGAGCCGCTGATCCCGTCCGGACTGTCCCGTTCGTGGGCATTGGTGATGCGCCCCTCCTGGGACGCCGTGGACCGCTAGGCTCACACGCCATGGTTGATCTCGCCCGTCGGCTGACGCTCGCGCCCGCGATCCTGATCGCGCTGAGCGTCCTCGCCGCCCTCCCGGCCCACGCCGAGGCGGACAGCGTGAACAGAACGGACGTCACCGTGGAGCTGCGCCCCGACGGCGCGCTGCACGTCAAGGAGCAGATCTCCTATACGGGACAGGTCCGGCGCACGCTGCTCACCCGCACCCGCCACGACGACGCCAACGACCGGCTCTACCGCGTCACCGGCTTCACGGGCGACGGCGCTCTGTCCGGCGACACCATCACATTGAAGGGCTCCGGCAAGGCCACGATCGAGTACGACGTGGCGGGCGCCGTCACCCCGCTCAGCGACGGCACCGAGGAACTGCGCTGGTACGTCGTCAACGGCTGGTCGGCCCCCGTCAAGGACGCCGTCGTCACGCTGTCCGGCCCGGCCCCCATGACGAACCTCTCCTGCTTCGCCGGGGACATCACCTCGGCCACCGGCTGCACCTCGGCCGCGATGCTCGACGAGACCGGCGGCAGCGCCGAGTTCCAGCAGCAGAACCTCGGCGCCGGACAGGCCTTCACCATCGTCGCCGGCTTCCCCAAGGGGACGAGCCGCGGCGCGCCCATCCTGGAACGGCGCTTCGAGCTCGCCGGGGCGTTCACGCTCAGCCCCGTCACCGGCGGCGCGCTCGCCGGGCTGCTGGTGCTGCTGCTCGGCGGCCTCGCGCTGCTGTACCGCACGCGGGGCCGGGACGCGCGCATCATCGACAGCGAGTCCGGCGGCGTGGTCACCCCGCTGCGCGACGGCCGGTTCGCCCCGCCCGACGGCGTCCGCCCGGGGCAGATCGGCACGCTGATCGACGAGCAGGCCGACGTGGTGGACGTGACCGCCAGCATCGTCGACCTGGCCGTGCGCGGGTACATCCGCATCGACGAGCAACCGCGCGGCGCGTACGACGCCCCCGACTGGCTGCTGGTCAAGGTGCCGGAGGCCCCCCTGGGCGAGCTGCTCGACTACGAGCGGGCGCTGCACCAGGCGATCTTCGACGGGCGCGACGCCGTCCTGCTGTCGCACCTGCACGGCTCGTTCGCCTCGGGGCTCGGCAAGGTGCGCGACGCGCTGTACCGCGACGTCGTCGCCCAGGGCTGGTTCGCGCGGCGCCCCGACTCCGTCCGCACCCGCTGGACCACGCTCGGAGTGATCGTCGTCGGCGTGGGCGTGCTGGCCACCGTCCTGCTCGCCTGGTTCACGACGTACGGCCTGCTCGGGCTGGCCGTGATCATCGCCGGTGCGGCGCTGTCGGTGGGCGGGCAGTACATGCCGGCCAAGACCGTACGCGGCTCCACGGCCCTGGCCCACACGCTCGGCTTCCGCGACTACCTCGCGGCGGGCGAGATCGGCGACGTTCCCCCCGCGCAGCGGATCGAGCTGTTCTCGCGCTACCTGCCCTACGCCGTGGTCTTCGACAACGTGGACCGGTGGGCGCGCGTGGTCTCCTCGATCGACGGCGACGGGCAGCGCGTCGACCACCTGTACTGGTACCAGGGCCCCGCCGAGTGGGACCTGTCCAAGTTCGCCGACTCGATGCGCACCTTCACCCTGACCACCTCGGGCGCGATCTCGGCCTCCCGCCCGTTCCGCCGCTCGATCTGATCACCGGCCGCTCACGCCGACGTTCCGCGGCCTCAGACTTCGCCGCGCAGGCGGACCTCCCCGCGGACGCGGACCTCGCCGACCGGGCGGCCGCCGCCGTACTGCGGCGGGCTGGCGAGGGCGTCCAGCTCGGCGGAGTCCACCCCGAGGCCGAGCGCCCGCAGCGCGGCGACCGTCACCGGGACGCGCGCCCGCTGGCCACCGTCCACGATCTTGACGGTGGCCGCGCGTCCGTCCTCGTAGGCGAAGGCGTCGAACGCCTCGGCGCCCGCCTTGAGCATCAGCCCGGGGACCGCCCGCATCAGCGCGGCCTCGGGCCGGGACGTCCCGGAGGTCCACACCGGGTGGGCGCGCATGGCGTCCGCGACGCGCCGCTCGTGGGTGCCGGGCGCGGCGAGGGTGAACGCGCGGAACGCGCGGGCGACCCCGGCCATGGACGCGAAGAACAGCGGCGCGCCGCAACCGTCCACGCCGGTCGCGGCGACGCGCTCGCCGGTCAGCTCCTCGACGGTGGCGCGGATCGTCCGCTGGAGGGGATGGGCGGGGTGGAGGTAGTCGCCGGTCGGCCACTCGTTGATCACGCACGTGGCGAGCATGGCGGCGTGCTTGCCGGAGCAGTTCATGGTGACGCGGGCGGGTCCGCCGCCCGCGCGGAGCACCTGGTGCGCGGTCTCGGTGTCGCCGGGAAGGTCTTCGGGGCACAGCAGCGCGCTCTTGTCGAGCCCGGCGCCCAGGAGGATCTTGGAGACCCCCGCGACGTGGAAGTCCTCGCCCGAGTGGCTGGCGCAGGCCAGGGCCAGCAACTCGTCCTCGAGACCGAGGCCCGCGCGGAGCATGCCGAGCACCTGCAGGGGCTTCATCGAGGACCGGGGCGAGGCGGCCGCGGCGACGTCGCCGTGAACGGCGACCGGCGATCCCTTGGCGTCCACCGCGAATACCCACGCATGGTGGACGGATTCCACAAATCCGGAACGGACGACTTCAACGACCAAAGGCTCGAATGACAACTTTTCTCTCCTTTCGCCCCCGAGTTTACGGACGCCCGCCGGGCCGCCGGGACTCTCCAGGGATGGGAGAATCAGGGACCATGCGTGCGGTGGTTCAGCGGGTGACGTCCGCGTCGGTGGTGGTCGACGGGCGGACGGTGGGGGCGATCGACGAGCCCGGTCTGCTCGTCCTGGTGGGCGTGACCCACGACGACGGCCCCGGCGAGGCCGCGCGCCTGGCCGCCAAGCTGTGGGGGCTGCGCATCCTGTCCGGCGAGAAGTCGTGCTCGGACATCGGCGCGCCGCTGCTGGTCGTCAGCCAGTTCACGCTCTACGGCGACGCCAGGAAGGGCCGGCGCCCCACCTGGCAGGCGGCGGCGCCGGGCCCCGTGGCCGAGCCGCTGGTCGACGCCGTGATCGCCGAGCTGCGGAAACTCGGCGCGCGCGTCGAGACCGGCGTCTTCGGCGCGGACATGAAGGTCCACCTCGTCAACGACGGCCCGATCACCTTGGTCATCGACATCTGACAGTCCGGCGGCATTCGACGGCCGACCGCCCTCCGGCCACCGATCGGCCGAGCGGGCTCGCGCCGATCAGGCGCGGACGGTCGAACTTCCGTCGAGTTTCGCCGGGCGGTCGGTCAGCGGATTCGACGGCGCAGGGCCGGGTCGATCGTCACGTTACGGCCGGCGTCCGGCGGCACGATGACCTCCTGCGACGCCGTGACCCCGCCCGCCAGCAGCACGGCGTCCACCGGAACCGTGCGCTTCACCACGGCGAGGGCGATCGGGCCGAGCTCGTGGTGGCGGGCCGAGGTGCCGACGAAGCCGATCTGCCCCGGCCGCGCGCCGTCCTCCACGTCCCCCTCTCCCGTCGTCCCCGCGCCGAGCGTGACAGGCGCGCCGTGCGGCGGCAGGATGTCGACGCTGCCGTCCAGGTGCAGGAACACCAGGCGACGCGGCGGGTGACCGAGATTGTGCACCCGGGCGACCGTCTCCTGCCCCCGGTAGCAGCCCTTGGCGAGGTGGACGGCCGCGCCGATCCAGCCGACCTCGTGCGGGATGGCCTTGTGATCGGTCTCGAACCCGGCCCGCGGCAGGTGAGCCTCCACCCGCAGCGCCTCGTACGCCCACAACCCGGCCGGCCGCAGCCCGAGTTCCTCGGGAAGGTCCGCCAGCCGCTCCCGCGGCACCAGCAGATCTCCGCCGATCGCGATGGCCCCCTCCGGAACCGAGACCGTCGCGGGCTCGTCCGCGGAGCCGGCGGGGCGCGGGGGCGCGACGGTCACCACGGCGTACGCGGAGGTCTCGTCGGTGACCTCGATGCGCAGCATGAACCGCATCTTCTCCAGGTAGGCGATGAGCGCGGCGGACGCCCCCGGCTCGACATGCCCCCACACCGACGTGCCATCGTCCACGAGCGTCAGATGATGCTCCACCCGGCCCTGCGGGTCCAGGAACAACGTCTGCGCGGGAACCCCGGGCGCGAGCGTGTCGAGCTTCTGCGAGCTGAGGTCGTTCAGCCATTTCAGCCGATCGGCCCCCGTGATCCTGATGACCTCACGGTCGCTCCGATCGACCACGGCCCGCCCGGCCGCCAGCGCACGCTGCTCGGCGTACGGCTCCCCGTAGTGCGCGGCCACGGTCTCGTCGGGCGTCTCGGCGGCCACCGCACCCGACCTGTCCAGCAGAGGACTTCGCATGCCTCAAGGCTATTGCCCCGCCCCGGTTCCCACTCCCCAGAGGGGCCCAACCAAGGGGCCCATATCAAGGAGGAGCGTCACACTGGACGATTCAACCCCTCGCGAAGGATTTCTTCATGGCGTTCCGCCAGATCGCCGACCCCGGAGTTCAGGGTGCCGATGAACGACAACCGCCGGTCGCTTCCCTCAGTATCCGGTTGATCCAGGCTTTCATCGGCCTCCATCAGCCAGAGGGTCCCTTCCAATGCATCCCGGCACGCGTACAGACGAGGCGGTCAGGGGCGGCAGTTTTGGCAGCGGCCGAAGATGGTCAGGTGTTGGACGTCGGTTTCGAAGCCGAGTTCTTCGTCCAGGGTCGAGACCAGGCCGCCTACCAGGTCGGGGCTGACCTCGGTGATCTCGCCGCAGCCGCGGCAGACCAGGTGGACGTGGTCGGCCTCGCTGGCGAGGTGGTAGGTGGGGGCGCCGTGGCCGAGGTGGGTGTGGGTGACCATTCCGAGCTGTTCGAGCAGTTCGAGCGTGCGGTAGACGGTCGAGATGTTGACACCCCTGGCGGTCTCCTGGACCTCGGCGCAGATGTCCTCGGGGGTGGCGTGGCCGAGCTTGGTCACCGCCTCCAGCACGAGCTGCCGCTGCGGGGTGACCCGGTAACCGCGGGCGCGGAGCTCCTCGTGCCACGTGGGCGGCCCTGGCGACGTCGACGCCGCCTCCGGCGCGGAGGGCGTCGATGACGTCGAGGTTCGCGATGGCTGCCGGCTCCCGGTCATGGGTCCGAGTCTACGAGCATCGGCCTCGCGGCGAGATCCCTCGCGAGATCTCAGGGGTGGGACGGAGGGGCGGGAGTGTAGGTGGGGGCGGGATTAATCGCTTGCCTGTGCGGGAGGGCTCGCATAGCCTTCCAAGCACGCAGAAGGGAGGTGGTCCAAACAATGGTTGATCATTATTGGGCTAGCGAGGTGGCTGTCCGCTAGGACATCGCCAAGTCCGGACCTTCCGTCCAGACGTCGTGCCCCCCTCGGGGCACTGGCGGCGTCCGGCGAATTCAACGCAGACACCGGAACCCCGGGCAGCCGGCGGGGGCAGAGGATTTTTCCTTCCCCCTTGGTCCAGCCGGCCCGTCTCGCCATGAGACGGAGCACGCCCGGGGTTCTTTCTGTTTCCGGGTCGGCTTCCAGGTCAGCCGACCTTTTTGAGTTCCGCGGACAGGTGTGAGGTCAGCGGGTGGCCTTCGGCGGCCATGTCGTAGGCGTACATCAGGTTGCCGCTGACCAGGCCGTAGAGCCGGTGGCCCGCCGTGTACTCCTTGGCGCTCTCGACGCGGGCGACGACGTCCGTGCGCAGCTCGATCTTGTGGAACACGACCTCGCCGATGTAGATCTCGACGATGCCGGTCGGGTGGGACAGCAGCACTTCGAGCTGGCGTTCCGGCCGCGCCCGCCAGAACCCCGACTCGGTGGCGAGCGGGCGCACCATCGTGCCCTCGTCGTCGAGCAGCCACGTCTTGCTGACGTAGCTCAGGAACGGCTTGCCGTTGTGCTCGAACGTGATCTCCTGCCCGAACCGGAAGCTTTCGATCGTCGGGTAGCCGCCGACGCCGGCGCCCTCCCACCTGCCGAGGAGGAAGGCGATCGGCTCAAGGTCCGGATGCAGGTCGGGTTGCAGTGACTGGGACTCCATGGCACATGAGCCTAAATGCCCGGGACGAAACCCGTGCCGCCGACACCGGCACGGCATTGAGCCTGGTGGATCGCCGTCCGCGCCGCATAGGCTCAGATCATGGCACGATCAATGGTGATAAAAGTGACGGCCGGTTCTGATGCCCCCGAGCGTTGCAACCAGGCTTTCACGGTGGCCGCCGCCGCGCTCGCGAGCGGCGTGCCCGTCTCCCTGTGGCTCACCGGCGAGTCGGCGTGGTACGGCCTCCCCGGGCGGGCGAAGGAGTTCACCCTTCCGGAGGCCGTCCCCCTGACCGACCTGCTGGACGCGGTGCTCGCCGGGGGCACGGTGACGGTGTGCACGCAGTGCGCGGCCCGACGCGGCATCAATCAGGAGGACCTGATCGAGGGCGTGCGCATCGCCGGCGCCCCGACGTTCGTGGAGGAGGCGCTCGGCGAGGGCGTCCAGGCCCTGGTCTACTGACCGGCCGGCTCCACCTGGACGACCGGCCGAGCCGGGCCGTGAACGCCGCCCGAACCCGGGCCGTCCCCGGGACACGGCGACACGGACGGCCCGGCGGCCCAGACGGCCTAGGCGGCCCGGACGGACGTCAGTGGGGCAGGACGGCCTTCAGGCGCTCGTCACGGAGCCGGTCGTACCAGGCGTCCTCGATCGGCGCGAGCCGCCCCACCGTCCAGCCCAGGAACACGTCGGCGAGCCAGGGGTTACGGGCCAGCGCCGGCCCGTGCAGGTAGGTGCCGACGATCTTGCCGGCGTGGCAGCCCTCGGTGCCGTCGCCGTTGCCCGTGCCGACCACGGTGCGTGACAGGGGACGCACACCGGGCCCGAGCCGCGTCACGCCCATGTGGTTCTCGAAGCCGGTGAGCATGTGCCCGCCGAGGCCGGTGTCGACCTCGGCGGCCAGCTCGCCCACGGCGCGGGCGGGGCCACGGGAGCTCTGGATGTCGAGCAGGCCGATGCCCGCCACCGGCTGGCCTTCCTCCCCGCCGAACACCGAGCCCATGATCTGGTAGCCCGCGCAGACGGCCAGCAGGGACGCCCCGCGGTCGATGGCCCGGGCGAGCCCGCCGTCGCGGCGCAGGCGCTCGGCGGCGAGGATCTGCGGGCGGTCCTCACCGCCGCCGATGAGGTAGATGTCCCCCGAGTCGGGCACAGGGTCGGCCGAGCGGACGTAGATCGTCTCGACCGGGATGCCCCGCTTACGGGCACGCTGTTCGAGGATCAGGACGTTACCCTGGTCGCCGTACGTGCTGAGCAGGTCGGGGTAGATCCACACGAGGCGCAGGGCGCTGTCAGACGGCACGGCCGAACTCCGCTCGAATCTGCTGGAACGCTGTGTAGTTGGCGATCACGTCGATGTTGCCGGGCGCCTGGCGGACCACGGCGTCGTCGAACGTCTCGCAGAGCTGGAAGGGCACCTCGGCGACGTGCAGCCGCAGCGCCAGGTCGAGCCGCCGCTCGCCGGTGACGTACACCGGGCGGCCGCGCAGGATGCGGTAGTCGACGTCCCACAGCCACGAGGTGTCACGGCCGTCGGGCCCCTGGGCGTTGACCGACAGGATGATGGGCAGCCCGGGATCGGAGACCTCGAACGCCTCCAGCCACCCGGCGGGGTTCTTGGCGAGCAGCAGCCGCAGCGACCGCCCGTCCCGCTCGACGGTGGTGTAGCGGCCGGCCACCGAACGGACCTCGCGCAATCGGGGCAGCGCCCGCTCGACGGGCAGGCCGAAGGCCTCGGCGGTGGCCAGGGCGATGGCGGCGTTGGCGCGGTTAGCCCGGCCGGGCAGTTGCAGGTCGAGCACCCAGCGCTGCCGCCGGGGGTCGATCACCGCGTCGTCGTCCAGCACCCACGCGGGCTCGGGGCGGCGGAAGGAGCACTCGCGGCACGCCCAGTCGTCGCCCTTGCGGTCGAGCGGGCCGCCGCAGCGGGGGCAGCACCAGGAGTCTTCCTTCCAGGGCTGCCCGCACGACACCCACGTCACCCGGGCGGCGGTCGAGGCGCCCCAGGCGACCAGCGGGTCGTCGCAGTTGGCGATGACGTGCGTGTCGGTGCCGGTGAGCGCGCGCTGCCACTTCTGAGCCAGCAGCCAGATCTCGGCCGCGCGGTCCATCTGGTCGCGGCTGAGGTTCATCAGGCAGACGACGGAGGCGCCGGTCGTGTCGAGGACCTCGGGGAGGTACTTCTCGTCGACCTCCAGGACCGCCAGCGGCGCCTGCTTGGCCTGGGAGAGCGCGGAGACGTGGCCGGCGGGCATGTTGGCGCCGAACGCGTTGGTGGCGACCTCCCCGATCTCCTGCAGGGCCGAGGTGATCAACCGGGTGGTCGTCGTCTTACCGTTGGTGGCGCTGACCAGCACGAGCTTACGGTCGGCGGCCAGCTTGCGCAGCAGGTCCGGCTCAAGCATCAGCCCGACGCGCCCACCGATCACCGATCCGTCGCCACGCCCGGTCACCCGGGACAGGGTGGCAGCCGTACGCCCGAGGGCGGTCGCGAGCTGAGCCCGCAGCGGTAGCTGGGTCATGCCCGAGATCCTAGTGCGGCCCGCCCGATGAACACTCAACCCAAGCTGTGTTCATGGCCGCGCCTCCGGCACGGCGGGTTCGGGGCGCGCCTTTTGGGCGGCCCCGAACCTGCCTATGGCCTCGCTCCGCTCGGCGGGTTCGGGTCAGTCGGTGAAGGAGAGCTTCGCGTCCTTGTCCGCGCCTTCCTCGAACGTCATGACGAACCGGCCCGGCCAGGACAGGACGGTCTCCAGCCAGGCCGCGCCCATCGTCTGGGCGATGTGGCGCATCCGGTCGCGGGGCTCGACGCCGAGGGCGACGGTGCCGTAGTCCTCCTCGATGCCCTCGTGCTCGTCGTCGCCGAGCAGCACCCGCCAGGCGAGCGTGCGGTTGCGTTCGATCTCCATCGACAGCGGGTGGTGGCGCAGTGCCTTGGCGCGGTGGCCGAGCAGCTCGGTGCGGGCCGGGGCGCCGTCCGGGGAGGTCTGGCCGTTTCCGGCGGGACGCGGGGACGGACGGCCGGCGGGGTCGGCGCCGAACAGGGCGTACTCCATGGCCGGGGCCGGGCTGCCCGGGTTCGGCGCCTGGTGCCCGTACGGGAACAGCCGATCGACCTCGTGCAGCCAGCGGACCTGCGGGATCACCCACGCGGCGCCCATGCGCTCCCCCGCGGGCGGCCGCGTGCCGGGCGAGGGGGTGAGCAGCGCCGCCGCGACCTCGGCGGCCTTCACCGTGAGCAGCGCGGGGTCGTAGAAGGTGCGCAGCGACCACGCCCGGGCGGCCACCGCGCGTTCGACGAGCGTGGCGAGCAGGCATTCGCGGCGGCGCGGCGGCAGCTCGGCCCAGGTGTCGGCGAGCACGCGCGGCACGCCGGGCAGGGACCGGTTGGCGCAGAAGGCGAGCACCACGGTGTCGGTCCAGATGCGCAGCCACGCCCACTCGGGGGCGTCGGCGAGCAGGTCGGCCTCGCGCAGCTCGAACAGCGTGCACGCCTTGCCCTCGACGCACTCGTGCCCGCACGCGGCCGAGCGGCGTCCGCGGATCGGCGGGGTGGGGCTGAGCAGGGTGTGCTCACGGTCCTCGCCGAGGGGTACCTGGATGCGCAGCGGGCGGTCCATGCCGTCGGCGAAGACGGCGGCGATGCCGGGCTGCAGGGAGACGACCTGGCGGGACTGTTCCTCGCTCAGGTTGATGGCGGCTCCGACGAGCCTGCGGTCGTCCTCGGCGGGCAGGCGGTGGACGACCTTGAGCGCGGTGTTCTTCACGACGTCGGCGATGAGCTTGGTGGGGATCTGCTCGGCGACGACGATGCCCTCGCCGTAGGCGCGGATCTCGGCGAGCATCCCGGCGAGCAGCTCGACGGCGTGGGTGGCGGCCCGCTGGGAGCCGCGGTCGCGCAGCAGCCGGTGGGCCTCCTCGATCACGATGACATGCTGGAGTCCTTTGGCCTTCTCTTGGCGGGCGCGCATCCGCAGGTGCTCGACGATGCGGATGATCAGCGTGCCCATGAGGAACGCCTTGTCCTCGTCGTTGGCGACGTCCTCGATGGCGAAGACGACGTTGCGTTGTAACAGGCCCCCGATGTCGGCGGGGTGGCCGCCCTCGAAGAACCGCCCCGCCGAGCCGACCCGCAGGCTTCGCAGCCGCAGGCTGATGAAGCCCTCGACGTCGGCCTGCACCTCGTTGCCGTACCCGATCTCCTGGATCACCTCCAGGGCGTGGGTCTGTAACTGGGCCAGCGTGGGCACGGCCGGTTGAACGGCCGCGCCGGGGATGCCGCCGCCGGTGACGACGTCCCACCCGTTGGCCTCGTACACCCGCTGGAGCGCCAGCGACATGATCTGCGGAAACGGTTCCTCGGCGTCGAAGGCCGCCATGAACAGGGCCCTGACCATGTCGATGTGCGCCTGCACCGGGTAGCCGGGCTCGGGGGCGAGGGGGTTGACGCTGAACGGCACGTTGTCCGGCGCGGACGGGTTGATCACCGTCAGCGGCGCGAGGTGGCCGACGCGCCCGGCCATCGCGGCGTACTCCGACTTGGCGGGCTCGATCGCGAGCCACGGGATGCCGGCCTCGGTGAGCTGTTCGAGCAGGTGGCGGACGGTCTGCGACTTGCCCGAGCCGGTGGCGCCGGTGACGAAGGCGTGCCGGTTGAGCGTGGCCAGCGGCACGCGGAACGAGCCGACCGCGCGGTCCTGCCCGTCGATGATCGCGCCGAGGTCGAGGACGGGCTCGCCGGTGCTGCGGACGTCGGCCTCGCTGGTCACGTCGAAGAACCCGGCGTCGAGGACACGGACGCCCGGCACCTCGCGGCGGGGCAGCCCGGCGAGGGCGGCGAGCGCTCCCGCGGTCGCGGCGAAGGGAGCGGCGGCGCCGTCGGAGGGGTCCTGCAGGGTGACGCCGAGCACCTCGGCGAAGCCGTACACCGGCTCGACGGTGGTGGAGCGCCCGAACCCGGCGAGGATCGGCAGCGACAGGGCGCTGCGCAGCCGGTAGGGGTGATGGCTCATCTCGACCGAGCCGACCAGCACGGGCGCGATCTGCCGCAGCTCGTCGGGGCCCGCCGCGCCGGCCAGGACGCGGACGTTCCACAGCCCCGCCTCGCGGAAGGCGTCGAGCTCCTGCATGCGCCGCTCGGCCCGCTCGGCGTCGTACCGGCTGCGCTCGGAGGCGTCGCCGTACTGGCGCAGCACGTTGAGCTGGGTGCGCAGGTGGGCGACCTCGGCGTCGAGCAGGTCGGTGGGCTCGGCCACGACCAGCCAGGCGAACGGGCGGGACATCAGCGTGACCAGCGTCGACTCGAACAGGGTGGGCCGCAGCAGGTCGTCGGGGCCGGGCTCCCTGCGCCCGCTGAGCGGCGGCGCCTGGCGGCCGGGACAGGGCGTCCAGGTCAGGTCGGCGAGGTCGGCCAGCCAGTCGTCGCCGATCCCGACGCCGCGCGCGCCGCCGGGGAACAGCAGCGGCTGCGGCCCCTGCGGCGGCCCCTCGACGGTGGCGGTGGAGGCGCGGCGGGGCGGGCGCGGCGGTGTGAGCGGGCCGGCGTTGGTGATCAGCTCGAGCGGCGCGCCGGATCCCCGGGACAGCCAGCCGATGACGAAGGGCCGGTTGCGCTGGGCGGCGGAGAGCACGGCGGGCAGGACGGTGACGAAGTCCCACTCGGCGGACGAACTGCGCGAGGGCGCGGTGATCGCTTGGATGCGGTACCACGGACCGCTCAGCGGGAACGGCGCGCTGGGCGCTGCGGAGGACACGCTTGCCTGCATATCAAGCCCAAATCCCTTATGCCACCGACGTTTGCCAGGGGATTACCTGTTCAATGCGTTCTCCTCCAGTCCAGGCGCTCGGGCGGCGGGCCCAGATTGGGGGCGAACAGGTCCTCCTCGGAGTCCGGCTCGGGCCGCTCGGGCGGCATCAGGACCCGGCGTACCTCCTCGAACTCCCCCAAGGTGGTCTTGGGGAAGGTGAGGATGGCCGGGTTGGCGTCGGCGAGCCGTACCTGGCGTCCCTCGGCCGTGGCGTGGGTGACGATCACCGATGTGGTGGGGAGCTGCTGCAGTTGGTGCGGCTCGACCAGGAACTCGCGGCTGCGGTGCATCACGCGCTCCTCGCCGAGGGCCTTCCTGGCGCTGCGCCCCCACTCGGTGGACTCGGTGATGCTCTCCTTGAGGTCGCCCTCGGCCTTCTCGTGGTCCTCGGCGCCGCCCCGGCCCGCGTCGTCGCCGACGGTGGAGGTGTAGGAGCCGTTGAGACCGTCCACGGCCGGGCTGATGGTCTCGGTGAGCTGGGCCAGTTCCAGGCGATGCTCGGTGCCCATGTGCTCGCTGGCCACCCGGGCGTCCTCGGCGTTGCCGAGCCGCATGAACGCGACGGCGGCGTGGCCCCGGCCGAGGCGTTCCCGGACGGTCGGGGTGAGCGAGCGGTAGGTGAGCACGAGGCCGGTCTGGGAGGTCTCGCAGGCGTCCATGAGCCGGTCCAGGACGTCGCCGCGCAGCTTGTCCGCGCCCGCGACGATGATCGTGTGGTACCAGGGCCGCTCGGAGGCCGGGGACTGGCGCAGGATGTGCGTGAGCGCGGTCGCGACGTACGTGCCGAGGACGCGGTTGCCGAAGACCCCGGCCTGGCGGTCCATCGACACGACGCGCAGCCGCGCGGGCGGCAGCCGCACCGCCTCCGAGCCCAGGGTCTCCAGCTTGCGGAGCTGAGACTCAAGGGCCCAGGCGCGTTCGATGACGACGCGGTCGGTGACGCCCCGGCCGAACAGGGTGCCGATGCGTTCGAGCTGGGTGGCGGTGAGCAGGCCGCACCGCAGGTCGTCGCGCGGGTCGCCGACCTGGGCGAGGGCGCGCAGGGCGGCGGTGACCTGGTTGATCGTGGCGTTCTCGCCGAGGACTTCGAGCACCCGCTCCAGGATCGCGTTGTCGAAGCTCAGGTCGCGGGTGGTGCGGTGCTCCTCGCTGACGCTGACGACGTGCGCGAGGACGTCGGCGAACGCCTCGGGCGGCAGCGTGGCGCCGAGGTCGAGCCGCGGCAGGTCGGTGGGCAGCACCCACACCAGCGGGTCGTCGCCGCCGCGCCGGGCCAGCTCGATGAGGTCCTTGGCGATGGCGCCCTCGGACAGGTCCAGGACGGTGAGGTGGCCGCCGCTGTACAGCCGGGTGGCGCCGAGCAGCGTGATGAGGGCCGACCAGCCGGGCAGGGTACCGCCGGCGACGTCGATGCGGTCGATCTCGTCGGGGACCGCGACGGCGTACCAGGTGAGCTGCCGGTCGTGCTGCTCCTTCTTGGCGGCCCACGCGCGGTAGCGCTCGGCGTGCTGCTCCTGGGCGGTGTGGAGCTCGCGCTCGCGGCGCCTGCGCCGGTCGTCGGCGCGGGCCTCCTGCTCCTTGATGCGGGAGCGCAGCGCGCGCTCGCCCTGGTGGACGGCGTACCAGCAGATCGCCGCGACGCCGCAGGTGACGACGAGCCCGGCGGTCACGAACGTCCAGTCCATGGTCTCGGTGACGCCGAGGATGACCATGAGGATCGCGAGGACGAGCATGAAGACGCCGACGATCTTCATGGGACGGTTGAGCAGGTCCTCCTTGAGGCGCTCGCGGCGCACCCAGTTGGGGTCGACCTCCGCGGCCTCCTCGGGGATGTCCTCGGGCGAGGGGCGCTTGGGCGGCGGGCCGGGCTCTGGATACAGCATCGCGTACTGCCAGCCCAGATAGATCCGATCAGCTTGCAGCTGCGCATGCTCTGGGTGCACGTCCGCCACCGGACCTCCACCTGTCAATGGTCGCGCTCGCCGGGGAACCACGACCGTATCGTGCCGCTCGTGCCGCGTGGTCGGCTCTCCAACTGTGACAGCGTATGAGGTGTCCCTCGCATTCGGACAGGGTTCTCGTCATTCGGCCCGAATTCCTCGCCCTCACCCCCCGTTAATAGGACAAAAGGGGCAAATGGGATAGGTCGGCATGGACGCCCGGAACGCTCACCATTGCTTGAAGCATCTTTGCCGCGACGAGCGCCTTCCTGGGCTTTCTCCCCGCGAATCCCACTCGCATGGGACGAATGAGGCGGAAGGGGAAGAAGCAGCGGCTACCATCCTGTCCCATGACGTCCGCCGCCCCTCCCGACGCCCCGCGCAGACGGCCGATCCTCGTCCCCGTCCTGGCCGTCCTGGCGGCGGCGGCCATAGGGGTCAGCGCGGCCTTCGGCGGGCTGGAGGACGCGCCCGAGCCCAAGGCCGAGCAACTCGGCAAGGGCGCGACGTTCGACCAGGGCAAGATGAAGACGGTCTTCGAGGACGCGGTGGTCCGCCCCGGCCGGATCGGGCTCGGCGTCCCCGACAAGCGCTACCTGCAGCTCATCCTGAAGGTCACCAACCAGTCGAAGAGCACCATACAGGCCGAGGGGATGACCACCGCGCTGATCGTGGTGCGGGCCGACGGAAAGACCATCATGCCCGCCTCCGACCCGGGCGACCGCGGCCCCCGCGTGGTGGTGATCGCCGGGGACAAGGCCTATTACCAGCTCCACCCGGACGTGCCCGAGACGGTCGTGATGTCCTTCGAGCTGCCCGACGCCGCACCGACCCCCAAGACGGTACAGATCGATGCGGGCACCTACGAGTGGTACGAAAGCTTCTTCTCCAAGACGCATGAGTGGATGCCGGTCATCGAACTGGGGCCCCCGACCGCCGAGGACCGGAAGAGGGGCAGGAGAGAAAGCAGCCTCCCGGTCGTGGGCGCGAAGATCACCATGCCCGTCAGGGTGGAGGCCGCGTGATGGTCACCTCGCCTGGACTGGTCCCGGACGCTCCCTCCCGTCCGGCGCCCGCACCACCGCGCCGCCGCCGCGTGCCCCTGTGGCGCAGGCTGCTCGCCGCCGTCCTCGGCCTGGCCCTGGTGTGCGGCGCCGTGTATGTGCAGACGTTCGTGCTCGACGCCGACCGGCTCAGGGCGCCGCTGACGGTCTCCGGCGGCATGCACGACGAACTCGTCACCGACACGTTCTCGGCCCGGCTGGAACGGGTGGAGTTCGCCAGGACGATACGGATCAAGAAGACCTACGCGACCGACGAGGCCACGACGGACCGGATCTTCATGATCGTCAAGGTCGGCGCCACCGCGCCCCGCCGGCCCGTCCAGCTCGCCGCGTACCTGCTCACCGCCGACGGCCTGCGGTTCGACCCGACGGACCGCGTCCCCCCGGGCGCGACCTTCTCCGAGAAGTGGGTGCAGCCGGGCTGGTGGCGGTCGGGCCTCTACTTCTTCGAGGTGCCGAAGGATCGGGTCGCGGGCGCGCGCGTCGTCGTCAGGGAGCCGCAGACGCTCTTCGGCGACGACTGGGTCTCCGAGGTGTCCGCCGACCTCGGGCTGGACGCGACCGAGGCAGGGCGGATGATCGGCGCCGCCAAGGACGTCTACGAGGTGACCGGCTGATGACCGAGCAGAACCCCGACGACACCGGCGTGTGGCGGCACCCCGCCGCCGGCGAGCCCTCGTGGTTCAGGCCGTCCAGGCGCGTCCCTCGGCCCGACGCGCGGGTCTGGCCTCCCCCTCCCACACCGCACGAGCCGCCGGGCAGTTCGACCGTGCCGATTCCCGTCATCGACGCCAGGCCCACCTACCAGCCGCAGGCGTGGCCGCCCCCCGCCCCTCCGTCCGCTCCCGTCACGCCGCCAGCGCCCGCTCCCGAGCCCCCGGCCCCCGCGCCGGAGTCCTCCGGGCCCTCCCACCGCCGTAGGCGCCCGATGTCCAGGCCGGTGAAGGTCGGCCTTCAGTTCTGCGGCGCGCTGATCCTCACCTTGGCCTACGTGGGCGTGACCTGGTACGACTCCAGCAGCCGGTACGAGCAGAACAACCCCCCGCCCACCGTGCGCCACGTCGCCCAGGGGCAGTCGGCGCCTCTCGCGGACGCCACGTGGCGGCTGGTCGGCGTCGCGGTCGCGCCGTCGCAGTACCAGACCCCGGAGACGCCCGACCGGGAGATGATGCAGATCGAGGTGGAGGCCACCGGCCTGAACGCCGACGCCAAGTACCTGTCGACCACGCCGCCGGGCTTCTACCTGAGCGACAAGGCGGGCCGCCTCTGGCTGGCGCTGGCGGCCAAGACCCCCGAGGACCTGGGCGCCGGGAAGACCGGCCGCTTCACCTTGATGAGCGCGGTCCCGAAGGCAGTGGAGGACCAAGTGGAGCTGGTGATGTGGCAGAACGAGTACGCGGGGAAGAACCAGTCCGGGCCGTCTCTGCGCTTCGCCCGCTGACCGCGCCGGCCGCGCCGACCTCGGCGGCCCTGCGCCTGCGCTCGGCTCCGGCGGCGATGTCGAACGTCGCCGCCAGCAGGCAGGTCGTCAGCACCGCCACGACCAGGTCGACGGCGAAGCCGATGGGGACGTTCAGCACCTCCCAGTACAGGTAGGGGTGGTCGTTCCCCACCAGGTAGTGCAGCCCCCGCCGCGCGTACCCCTCGCCGACGTGCAGGGCGGCGAAGCACAGCGCGAACAGCCCGAACAGGGGCGCGCCACCCCGGACGGTGAGACGCAGAGTGTGCGCGATCGGCACCCAGTGCCCCCAGCGGCCGAAGAACCGGCCGAGCGTCCGGCGGGTGAGGGAGTGGGTGCGCACGGTGATCCTCTGCCCGGCCTGCGCCGCGGGGTCCTCCAGCCGGGTGCCCCTGATCACGGTGCCGGCGTCCTCGGCGTAGGCGCCGTACATGAGGATGGCGACGGTCAGCCAGGCGGCGGGCAGCACGAGCGCGTCCCAGACGTACGGCCGCACCTCGCCGACCAGCCCCCAGAACGTCTCCCATCCGGGGACGTGCAGTTCCATGGTCGTGAGCCAGTCCTGCCACCAGCCGAAGGCGGCCCGGCCGCTCACCCAGTCGCCGCGCGAGACGACGACCTGCACGCCGTAGTAGAAGAAGGAGAGCTCGCAGAAGGCGACGGAAAGGGCTGCGACGCGGCTCCGGTTGCGCTCGTACCAGATGGTCAGGAAGTAGCGCCCGACGAAGGCCACGATCATGATGGCGAACGTGACGGTGAAGTTGAGCGAGGTGAGCCCCTCGGCCGTGCCGTGGCCCTGTCCCGTCCCGAAGTCTCCCCAGGCGCCCAGCTTGCCGTACTCCGTGCTCTGCCGCGCGATGTCGGTGTTCAGGAAGTCGCGCGCGTCCTGGGAGTACCAGCCCCAGCTCAGGTAGAGGACGACGAACGGGATGATGACCCGCCCGATGCCGTCGACGAAGCGCTCCGGCTCGTCGCCGTCCACGCGCCGGGCCCGCATCTCCCACAGAGAGCCGCGCAGAGAGGAGAACATGCCCGCGCTGACGATCAGGCCGGCCAGGACCATGATGATGAAGATCAGCATCGTCAGCGCCAGCCGCAGGTCGGGCATGGAGCCGTGCGAGATCTCGGTGCCGCCGACGAGCAGGCCGAACCGTACGAGCTGCCCCGCCGAGTACCACATCACCAGCGGCAGGGCACAGCGCCCGGCCAGCCGCAGCGTCTGCCAGGGCAGCGACCATACGGACGGTGCGTAAGGGACCCGTGGGGTGTCGGGGGTGCTCTGCGTACGGAGGGATTCGGACATCCGGTGCATCCTATCGACGGCCTCCCGGAACCCGCAGCAGCATCAGGCGAAGCGCGGGCCTATTTCAAGGGCGCCGAAACGGACGTCCGGCGGCCGCGTTTCCCGGACGGCCGGGCGGGGCCGGCGCTCCTCCACGCCACCCGACACGCGAAAGGCCGGCGTCCCCCACGCGGGGACACCGGCCTTTTCGTTGGGTTCAGCGGGTCAGACGGCGACCTGGAGCTGGGAGACCTCGCCGAGGCGGGCCTCCACCGGGATGTCCTTGGTGAATCCGCCGCCCGCGATGATGCGGACGGTCCAGGAGCCAGGAGCGGCGAAGAAGCGGAAGATGCCCTCGTCGGACACCACGACCTCACCGGTGAACTCACCGGAGTGGTCCAGCAGGCGGGCGTAGGCGGTGCCGGCGCCGGTCACGACGCCCTGGATCACGGCCTGGCTCGCCAGGTCGATCCCCGCGGGCAGCGCGATGGTCTGCTCCGGCGCGGCGCATCCCTGGATGGTGGTCATCAGCGGGCCTCCCCCAGCTCGATCGGCACGCCCACGAGCGAGCCGTATTCGGTCCACGAACCGTCGTAGTTCTTGACGTTCGCCTGGCCGAGGATCTCGTGCAGGACGAACCAGGTGTGCGCGGAACGCTCACCGATGCGGCAGTAGGCGATGGTGTCCTTGCCGAAGTCGACGCCGGCCTCGCTGTACAGCGTGCGGAGCTCGTCGTCCGACCGGAACGTTCCGTCGTCGTTGGCGGCCTTGGACCACGGGATGTTGCGCGCGGTGGGGATGTGCCCGCCACGCTGCGCGGCCTCCTGCGGAAGGTGGGCCGGGGCGAGGAGCTTGCCGGTGAACTCGTCCGGCGAGCGGACGTCGACCAGGTTCAGCTTGCCGATCGCGGCCACGACGTCGTCGCGGAAGGCGCGCAGCGAGTGGTCCTGGTCCTTGGCGACGTACTGCGTCTCGGGACGGGACGGCACCTCGGTGGCCAGCTCGCGGGAGTCCAGCTCCCACTTCTTGCGGCCGCCGTCGAGCAGGCGGACGTTCTCGTGGCCGTAGAGCTTGAAGTACCAGTACGCGTAGGCGGCGAACCAGTTGTTGTTGCCACCGTAGAGGACCACGGTGTCGTCGTTGCCGATGCCCCGAGCCGAGAGAAGGGCCTGGAAGCCCTCACGGTCCACGAAGTCGCGGCGGACCGGGTCCTGCAGATCCTTCTTCCAGTCGATCTTCACGGCGCCACGGATGTGGCCCTTGTCATAGGCGCTGGCGTCCTCGTCGACTTCGACGAGCACGACACCAGGGGTGTCGAGGTTGGCCTCGACCCAGTCGGCGTCCACCAGTACGGCGGAGCGGCTCATTAGGGAACCTCCCGTTATCGGGTTGCGGCGGGCATTAGACGGCGGATGATCAAGTACATTTCGCAGCCCAGGCAGTAGCCGAAGGCGGCGTTCAGGAAGGCGGCCAGCAAAGCCGCGGCGGTCGCGCCGAGCGCGAGCGGTGTGATCTGTGCGGCGAAGCCGAGCACTCCGGCGAGAGCGAAGATCAGGCCCACACCCTGCGAGAAGCGGGGCGGGGCGGCGTCTTCCATCTCTGCCGGCGGGCCGAGCCTCGGCCGCACGAACCGTCTGAAAAGCAACCCGTATGGCGGGGCACCGGCCAGTCCCAGGGCGAAGACCACCGCCTGGGCGAGCAGCACCCAGACGTTGCCCGTGAGCAGGACCAGCGCCAGGATGAGCGTCGTGACGGCCGCGGCGAACCGCGTGCTTCTTGGATCTACCTGCTGCATGGCGAGGAGCTCCTGAAGGTTCGTGCCGGAAACGCGTGATCGGGCACTATTCAGATCGGTGCGGCGGAATGGGCCGCGAGATCGCCCTCAGGCCATACGACAGAGCGCGGTGGCTACGCGGCAAAAATCAACCGCGCGCCGCTTGGTCAGCAGCTCTGTCGAGGATGTCATGCCCACGACAGTACCCGCCGTCTTGCCATCTGTCACGTCCCGTCCGTTTCATGAGATGTCATGAAACCCAGCGCGGCGATCACATCCGCCTTGCGGGGCTGGCCGGAGGCCTTCTTGACCACCCGGCCGTCGCGGTCGAGGACCAGGACGGTCGGCGTGCGCATGACGTCGAAGCGGCGCACCAGGTCGAGCCGGGACTCGGCGTCGATCTCGACGTGCCGCACCCCGTCCACCATGCCGGACACCTCCGACAGGATGCGACGGGTCGCCCGGCAGGGCTGGCAGAAAGCGGTGGAGAACTGGACGAGCGTGGCGCTCGCGCCGAGGTCGTGGCCGAGATCGCCGGCCGCCATGACGGACGTGTCGTCCATGCCCTTCCTCTTCCTCGTCGCGTCGCGCACGCGCCCGCCGCGGGCCTTCATCACCACCCCGGCGAGGAGGCCCGCGGCGAGCGTGGCGCACAGCACCACCAGTCCTGTCATCGCCACCCACAACACGCGCCCCGCCCGTGCCATTCCCGTCCCCCGGACACGACGGGACGCCGATCAGTGGTTGTTGGGGACCGACACCAGCACGCGGCCGGTCTCGGTGCGGAACTCGAACCTCTTGATGCGGTCCATGCTGAGCTCGGTGTGCGCGGTGAACGTGGCGGTCGCGGTCCCGCCGCGGGGGTAGTCGGCGGCGTCGATCGTCCAGCTCCCCGCCGGGGACTCGGCGCCGTCGAGGGCGACCGCGATCACCCGGCACGAGGTGCCCCGGGTCACCCCGGAGATGCTGATGTCCAGGGCGGTGCCTCCGCCGCTCTGGACGGGCGTGATGCGCGCCTCGACGCCGTTGTTCCTCGCGATGAGCGGCACGGGCGCCAGCATGATCCGCGACGGGTCGGAGGCGGCGTCCGACGGACCGGGCGAGGGCGCCACCAGGTCGTTCCCGCCGCTCGAACCCGGGGCGTCCTTGTTGAACTGCGGCGAAACGCCCTCAGCACTCGCCAAACCGGCCGCCGGAGCGGTGGCCGCGGTGTTGGTCCGCGCCCCCGTACCGTCCTGCACGAACATCCACGCCGCGCCGCCCACCACGATCGCGCCGACCGTGGCCGCGAGGCCCATGAGGAGCCTGTTGACCCGGCGGCGCCGGGCGGAGGCGGCGATCAGGCGGTCCAGCACGGCCGTGGGCGGGCTGGCGACCTGCTCGACGTCCTCCTCCGAGACGCGCGAGAGCAGCGCGCTCAGCCCGCTGAGCTCCTCGAACTCTGCCCGACATTCCGGACAAGTCTCCATATGGGTCTCGACCCGGGCGGCCTCGTCCGCGTCTAGGGCTCCCAGCATGTGCGCCCCGAGCGACATCCGTACGTCCTCACAACCACTGCTCATGGCGCCAGTCCCCGCTCCTCCAGCGCCAGCTTCAGCGCGCGAAGCGCGTAGTACGTGCGCGACTTGACCGTGCCGGGCGGGATGCCCAGCACCTCGGCGGCCTCCTTGACCGACCTGCCCCGGTAGTACGTCTCCATCAGCACCGCGCGATGCTCCGGACGCAGGGCCGCGATGGCGTCGGCGACGCCCCAGGACTCCACGGCGCGCTCCAGTTCGTCCTCGGCGGGCAGCACGGCGAGGGCCTCGTCCGAGGTCTCCTGCGGGCGGGACTTGCGGGCGCGGTGATGATCGACGACGAGATTGCGGGCCACCGTGAACAACCACGCGCGTATGGGCCGGTCGGCCAGCACGTCAGGATGCTTCCACGCCCGCAAAAGCGTCTCCTGTACCACGTCCTCCGCCTTGCCCGGATCGCCCGTCAATCGCAACACGTACCCATAGAGTGACCCCGCGTGCTCGTCGAAAAGGCTGCGGATCAACTGCTCGTCGGCGGTTCCGGCGGGACTCACATCCTCAAGACGTACGACCGCGCGTTCCGGTTCAGGCACGCAGGGGCACGTCCCTGCCGAGCCCTTGGACCTGCAGACCCTCGGCCGTGGTCCGGACGCTCTGGATGTGCAGGTTCAGCGGCAGATCCTTGATCGGGACGGTGAAGCCCAGCACCTTGGCGGCGTCGGGCACCTGGATGCCGTTGACATCGGACGGGGTGAGCCGCACGCCGCCGGGGACGATCTGGATCTTCAGCCGCGCCGAGACCGGGACGGAGATGCCCGCGACCGTGACGTTGCCGCTGACCGTCAGCGAGTTGTCACCGTTGCCGTGCAGCTTCAGCCCGCGCGGCACCCGCGCGTCCAGGGTCTCGCGGGAGATCACGATGGTGCCCGTCACCTTGTCGGCGCGGATGTCGGCGGTCGCGGAGTTCTGGATCAGGTCCATGAGCGGGGCGTTCACCCCGTGCAGGACGGCGTCGATGCGGGAGAGCTTGACACCGTCGGGCGTCGTCATCTTCCCGATGTGCACCTGGATCTCCTCGTACCGCCCGGAGACGGCCTGGGTCAGGAACGGGATGCCCTCGACCGTGACGGTGGGCGGCGAGGACAGGTCGTACCGCGCGGCGACCTGGCGGGCGACCTCCTTCTCGACCCCTGCCACGGCGACGCGGTCCAGGACGGCCAGGAGGATTCCGAGCAGGACGAGGAACACGACGAGCTTGCGCATCCGACTCCTCCGGGGGTCCGCCTGTGATCCAGACTAACCGCGCCGACCTACTCCCCCGCGTTATCACCGCAAAACGCAGGCTCGACCGCAAAACGCAGGCTCGGCGGTATTCGCCCCGACCGCACACCATTGGCCCCCGGCCGTACGCCATGCGCCACGACCCCACGTCCACGTCCGGGCGTCAGCCGCCGGCGAAGGGCGGCAGGACCTCCACCGTGGCCCCCTCGGGCAACTCGACCGTGCTCGGGTCGCGGGTGCCCGCCGGATGGCCGTCGACGAGGAACGACGATCGTCCGAGAACCCTCGGCAAGTCGGATTTGCCATGTTTCTGCGTGATTTTCGCCACGAGATCCCCAAGAGTATTCGCCTCGAACGATTCCTCGTCGACCCCAGCGGCCGCCCTGGCCGCGGCCCAGTAGCGCACGATTCCCCTTGCCACCAGGCACCTCCCGTGTTACTCATGAGTACCGCACGAGCGGTCGTCACCCACCGCGAGGGAGCGGTTACGGCTATTTCCCACGTGATGGACTGTTCACCCTGCGGACTCCGCTATGGACGCCGGATTCCTGTGGGCTATCCTCACGTACTGACGGGACCTGGGCGACGTAGCCCCCGGGTCCTTTACGTGTTTGTACGGCTAGCACCGTTACAACGCGGAGAGGAGGCCGATGCGGTGAGTGAGCGAAGCTCTGCCGCCACTGTGTCGCCGTGCCGCTCTCACCCCCTGATCAGCCTCTGGACTAGGAGGTGCTGTGAGTAACCTGCTCTTGCTCACCAACGCTCTGGAACCCTCGGCGGAGGTCCTGCCCGCCCTCGGACTGCTGCTCCACTCCGTACGCGTCGCGCCCGCGGAGGCCTCCGCGCTCATCGACGCCCCGCCGGCGGACGCCGTGCTGGTCGACGCGCGCAGGGAGCTCGTCCACGCGAAGAGCCTCTGCCGCCTCCTGCGCACGACCGGCGTCGACTGCCCGCTGATGGTGATCGTCACCGAGGGCGGGCTGGCCGCGATGACCGCCGAGTGGGGGGCCGACGACGTCCTGCTCGACACGGCGGGTCCCGCGGAGGTCGAGGCCCGGCTCCGGCTGGCGGTCGGCAGGCTCTCGATCGCCGCCACCGAAGAGGTGCCGGACGAGATCCGCAGCGGCGACCTGTCGATCGACGAGGCCACCTACACCGCGCGCCTGCGCAACCGCGCCCTGGACCTCACGTTCAAGGAGTTCGAGCTCCTCAAGTACCTCGCGCAGCACCCCGGCCGGGTCTTCACCCGCGCCCAGCTGCTGCAGGAGGTCTGGGGCTACGACTACTTCGGCGGCACGCGCACGGTCGACGTCCACGTGCGGCGGCTTCGCGCCAAACTCGGCGCCGAGTACGAGTCGCTGATCGGCACCGTCCGCAACGTCGGATACCGCTTCGTCCCCGACCGCGGCGGCGAGCAGCTCGACGACCGCGAGCCGGCGCCCGCCCACCACTGACCTGTTCGGGGCGCGGCGGTGTTCTCGCCGCCTGAAGTGCGCCCCGAACCGCCGTGCCGGAGGCGAGGCCATAGGCACGGGCCAGGGGCCCACCCCACACCGCTCGGGCGTGGAGCGAGCCCCCGTCGTTCAGGCGCGCGCGTCTAGCCGGCGAGCGTGATCCTCTTGAGGGCCGGCGGGGCCACCGGCGAGTGGCCACCGAAGTAGGTGACCAGCGCGTCGATGTCCAGCGGACCGCTCCACAGGTCGGTGCCCTCCTTGAACACGCTGAAGCCGTCGCCGCCTCCGACGAGGAAGTTGTTGGCGGCGACACGGATGTTCTGCGTGTCCGTGACCGGCGTCCCGTTGATCTTGATGTTCGAGATCCGCGAGCCGATCGGCTGCGAGAGGTTCATCGTGTAGGTCAGCGAGGCGGACGGCTGCAGGATGCGGGTGATCGCGCCGCCGTTCTGCCACTGCTGCTCCAGCAGCGCGTCCAGCTTGGCGCCCGTCAGCGTCACGACCTGCATGAGGTTGTTGAACGGCTGCACGGTGAACGCCTCGCCGTACGTCACGACTCCGGCGCCCTCGGACCCGCTCGGCGCGTAGGTGAAGTCGGCGCGCACGCCGCCCGGGTTCATCAGCGCGATCTCGGCGTTGCCGCCGGTCTTCGTCGCCTCGAGCTGGGCGTCGGCGATCACGTCGCCGAGGATGGTCTCGCCCGTCGGGCCGCTGCTGCGGGTGAGGTCGGCGGTGATGCTACCGACCGGCTTGTTGGCGACGGCCGCGACCCGGTCCTTCCACGTCTGCACGTACTGCGTGGTGAAGGCGTCCGGGGTGACGTCACGGGTGACGACGTGGTTGTCCGGCGTGACCGAGGAACGGACGACCTCGCCGGACTTCTTGTCCACCTGGAAGTCGATCGTGGTCAGCACGCGGCCGAACGACGACCCCTGGGTGTAGTAGCGGTCCTGGCCCGCCGGGTCCTTGGTCTTGCAGATGTAGGCCTGGTGGGAGTGGCCCATGATGACCAGGTCGACGTCCGCGCTCAGGCCCTGGGCGATCCGGGTACCGGCGCCGGGGGTGACCGGGCAGGCGTCCGGGCTCTGGTTCGGGGTGATGCTGTCGCCCTCGTGGACGAGCGCCACGATGGCCTTCACGCCCACCTTGCGCAGCAGCCGGGCCGCGCGGTTGCCCGACTCGACCTCCTCGCCGAACTTCAGGCCCGCGATGCCGGAGGCGGTGACGATGTTCGGCGTGGTCTGGGTGACGAGGCCGATGAAGCCGACCTTGACGCCGTTGACCTTCTTGATGGCGACCGGGGGAAGGGCGTACCGGCCGCTCTTCTCCTTCACGACGTTCGCGCCGACGTACTCGTAGTCGGAGCCCCGCCACTTGCCCGCCGGGGAGCAGCCGTCGGTGGGGTGGCAGCCGCCGTCCTGGATGCGCTTGAGCTCGGTAAGGCCCTCGTCGAACTCGTGGTTGCCCACCGAGGAGACGTCCAGGCCGAGCTTGCCCAGCAGGTCGACGGTCGGCTCGTCGTGGTACGCCGCGGAGATCAGCGGCGAGGCGCCGATGAGGTCGCCCGCGCCGACGACGACGGTGTTCTTGTTGGCAAGCGACTTGAGGTGGGTCGCCATGTGGGCCGCGCCGCCCGCGGGAACGGACACGCCGCTCTCGTTGACGATCGCCCCGCCGGAGCCGGTCGGGGGCTCCAGGTTGCCATGGAAGTCGTTGATGGAGATCAGCCGGACGGGAACGGTCTCCGCCGGCTTCGGCGGCTTAGGATGAGCCGACGCGGGGGCGGCCACAAATGCCAGACCGGTGGCCACGACGAGCGAGGCCAGGCCGACCTTGGCGAGGGTAGGTGCACTCATAGCCAACGAGGTTAGAGATGCGACCCCAGCACAAAACGACCTGGAGGTAACGATTTACCCCACTATCTAATGGCGTCTTTTGCCACATTAGGCTTCCACCATGACCGTACGGGTGAAGATCCGGGAGCGCTTGGCCGACCATGAGGTGACCGACGTGATCGCCCTGGCCGGCGCCGCCGCCGAGGCCGACTCGGCGCAGCCGCTCAACGAGCACGTCATGCTCCGGCTCCGCCACGGAGGCGACCCCGGATCCCGGGCGCTGCTCGCCTACAACGGCGACGCGCTGGCGGGGTTCGCCCACCTCGACCCGCCCGACCCGGACGACGGCACCGCCGGCGAGCTCGTCGTCCACCCCGCCCACCGGCGGCGCGGGGCCGGACGCCTGCTGCTGGAGTCCGCGCTTGCCGAGAGCGGCGGCCGGCTGCGCCTGTGGGCACACGGCGACCACCCCGGGGCCGTGCGCCTCGCCGCGGCCACGGGATTCACCCGCGTCCGCTCGCTGTGGCGGATGCGCCGCCCGCTCGCCGCCCCCCTTCCTCCTGTCGTCCTGCCCGACGGGGTACGGCTGCGCGCGTTCGAACCCGGCGCCGACGAGGACGCCTGGCTCGCCGTGAACGCCCGCGCGTTCGCCCACCACCCCGAGCAGGGCGCGTGGACCGCCGACGACCTGCTGGTACGCGAACGCGAGCCCTGGTTCGACCCGGCCGGGTTCATCCTCGCCGTCCGCGACGACCGGCTCTCCGGCTTCCACTGGACCAAGGTGCACGACGAGGAGGCCGAGCCGATCGGCGAGGTGTACGTCGTCGGAGTGGATCCGTCCGAGCAGGGCGGCGGGCTCGGCCAGGCGCTCACCATCGCCGGCCTGGAGCACCTGCGCTCCCAGGGGCTCGCCCAGGTCATTCTGTACGTCGACGAGGACAACCCCTCCGCCGTCCGCCTGTACGAACGCCTCGGCTTCACGCGCTTCGCCATCGACGTCATGTACCGCCACCCGTAGGCGCTGCCCGAGCAGGTCACCGTCCTGCTCGACGGCCGGCCCGGTCTCCGGGGCGGGCTCTTGGGAGCGTGGCTTACTCGATCACCCAGTGAAGGAAGTGATAGGACAAGGCGGCGACCAGCGCGGCCGCCGGGATGGTCAGCACCCACGCCGTGACGATGTTGCCCACCACACCCCACCGCACCGCCGACAGGCGCTTGGTCGCGCCGACACCCATGATCGCACTGGTGATGGTGTGGGTGGTCGAGATGGGCGCCTTGGCGGCGATGGCCATCGTGTACAGCACGACGGACGCCGCCGTCTCGGCGGCGAACCCATGCGCCGGGGACAGGTGGATGATGCGGCGGCCCAGCGTCCGCATGATGCGCCAGCCGCCGGCGTACGTGCCGAGCGAGATCGCCGCCGCCGCGGCCAGGATGACCCACTGCGGGATCGGGTCCTTCGCCCCCACGTACCCGCCGGTGTAGAGAGCCAGGAAGATCACGCCCATCGTCTTCTGCGCGTCCTGCAGGCCGTGGCCCAGCGCCATGGCCGCGGCGGAGACCGTCTGCGCGTACCGGAAGCCCCGGCCCGCGCGGTGCGGGTTGGCCCGGCGGAAGATCCAGAGAATGGCGATCATGATGATCGCGCCGAGCAGGAAGCCGACGACCGGCGAGAGGACCATCGGGATGACGACCTTCTGCACCACGCCGTCCCAGTGAATGCCGCTGGACGCGGCCAGCGCGGACCCGACGAGCCCCCCGATCAGCCCATGGCTGCTCGACGACGGAAGTCCGAAGTACCAGGTGATGAGGTTCCACACGATCGCGCCGATCAGGCCCGCCCCCACGATCACCAGCCCGTGCGTGCCGCTCGGGGGCTCGATGATGCCCGTGCCGACCGTCCTCGCGACCTCCGTGCTGATGTGCGCGCCGACGAAGTTCATCGCCGCGGCCATGAACAACGCGGAGCGGGGGGTGAGGGCACGGGTCGAGACCGAGGTCGCGATCGCGTTCGCGGCGTCGTGAAAGCCGTTGGTGTAGTCGAACACCAGGGCGATCACGATCACGCCGACGACAAGTGCGAGCTCCACCTCAGCTTTCCTTGACCGCGATCGACTCGATCGTGTTCGCGACGTGCTCGAACGCGTCCGCGGCCATCTCGAGCTGGTCGATGACCTCCTTCATCTTCATGACCGTGAGCGCGTCGTACTCGCCGCTGAACAACTTGGCGAGCAGACGGCGGTAGACCTGGTCGGCCTGGTTCTCCAGACGGTTGATCTCGATCCAGTACTCGTTCAGGTTGTTCATCGACCGCAGGCGCGGCATGGCCTCGGCGGTCAGCTCGGCGGCACGTTCCAGCACCTCGACCTGGCGCACGACCTCCTTGGGGAGGTGGTCGATCTGGTAGAGGCCGATCAGGTCGGCGGCGGCCTCCATGTAGTCCATCACGTCGTCGAGGTTCGAGGCGAGACGGTAGATGTCCTCGCGGTCGAAGGGCGTGATGAAGCTCTCGTTGAGACGGTTCATGATCGCGTGAGTACGCTCGTCGCCGGCGTGCTCGCACGCGCGCATCTTTTCGGCCAGGGCCTCCCTGTCCGAACCCTCACTGATGATCTCCACCAGTAGCCGGGATGCGGTGACGAGATTGTTCGCCGAATCGGCGAACAAGTCGTAGTAGCTGTCCTCACGCGGGGTGAGACGCAGGCGCACGTCGTTCTCCAGATGTGCGGGGACTGTCCGCAGAGAAGAGTAAGGGGTACCGGCTGAAATGCGAAGTTCGCCTCCGCAGCCCCTTCCCGTAACCTTCCCTTCGCTCTGCCGTTGCCCTCCATTCTCCCAAAGACACAGGCGAAAACACGGCTAATAGTCAGACCTCCCCCGCCACGCGCGTCCCATGCGCATCACCCTTTTCGGCGCCCACCCCTGGACACCGGAAGACCTGACCGAAAATACCGACCCGGACGAAGCCGGTGCGCCCCGGGGTCACCCTGACCCCCGTGTCCCGCGCGCCTCGGGGACGCACTCGTACACACGCCGACGGCCGTCCACCCACTGAAGATCCGTCATCCGCGCATCGAATCCCCGCGCCGAGAACGGCGGCAACCCCGAGAAGGCGCCCCCAGCCCTCAAGGAGATACGTCGAACGTCAGACCTGAGCCCGCCGGAAGGTACCCCGAGCCTCAGACCTGAGTTCGGTGGAAGTTGAGGAAGGAGCGGCTGGGGGTCGGGCCGCGCTGGCCCTGGTACCGCGAGCCGTACCGCGCGCTGCCATACGGATGCTTCGCCGGAGAACTCAGCCGGAACATGCACAACTGCCCGATCTTCATCCCCGGCCACAACTTGATCGGCAGCGTGGCGACGTTCGAGAGCTCCAGCGTGACGTGCCCCTCGAACCCCGGGTCGATGAACCCGGCCGTCGAATGCGTGAGCAACCCCAGCCGGCCGAGGCTCGACTTGCCCTCCAGCCGGCCGGCGATGTCGTCCGGCAGCCCGATCACCTCGAACGTCGACGCCAGCACGAACTCCCCCGGATGCAGGATGAACGGCTCGTCCCCGTCCGGCACCACCATCCGCGTCAGCTCCGGCTGCTCGATCGACGGATCGATGTGCGGGTAACGGTGGTTCTCGAAGACCCGGAAGTACCGATCCAACCGGACGTCGACGCTGGACGGCTGGATCATCTCCACGTCGAACGGGTCGATCTTGACCCTGCCCGACTCGATTTCAGCACGGATGTCACCATCGGATAGCAGCACCTCAGCAACCTACCAACCCCTCACCCGACCCAACGGCCCAACTCGGCTCCCTCCCAGGGAGGTGCCACGCGCCAAGTTCCGCTAGAGTTGTCTCCGTCGTCAGCCACTGACCGACGCGGGTGTAGTTCAATGGCAGAACATCAGCTTCCCAAGCTGACAGCGCGGGTTCGATTCCCGTCACCCGCTCCACACACAAAGGCCCAGGTCAGGAAGTGTTTTCCGACCCGGGCCTTGATTGTTTCTCCGGCCTTTTCGATCTTCCGTGCCCGTTACGTGCCCGATGCGTTGTGATCTTCGGTAGGGAATGTCTCGGCGACGAGCTTCCCCATGCTGTCGGCGATCGCCCGGTCCCGCTCACCCTCTGCGTGCAGATAGATCAACGCAGCCCGCGTGGTCGAGTGCCCCATGCGGTTCATCAACTCCCGGAGCGTCGCCCCCGACTGTGAAGCGAACTTGTTCCCCGTGTGACGAAGATCGTGGAAATGGAAGCCGGAAAGCCCCGCGGCCTTGAGCGCCTTGGCCCACGTCCGGCTGAACGTCGGCCGGCGAAGCATCGCCCCCTTCGCGCCCACGAAGACGAACGCTTCCTCATCCGAACCGGTGTGCTTTGCCAGGTGCGCCCGAACCTCTACGTTCACCACCTCGGGCAGCGTGACCGTACGCAGGCCGCCCGCGGACTTGGGCGGCCCGATGGTCACCGACCCATCCTTTAGTTCGGTGGTCCGCCTTCAAGGGCGGCGCTCCGCGCCGCCTCGCGGCCCTGCGCCCGCTCGGCGGCCGGGCATGCGGCCTGGGGGCCGGTCCGCCCGCCGCACGCCCACCACGCCGTACCCTGCGCACTCACCCGTCACAGCGCCGCACCGCCGCCCGTAAGGTTGTCGACGGTCTCGTCCACGGCTCAGGCTATGAGCAGTCGCCGCCAGCCTGACGAGAAGCAGCGTGCACCGCGTCATCCAGTCTGGCCCGCGTCGACCGAATGTCAGCTCTCGGAGGTCCGGGCGACCCTGTTCAGGCCGACGTAGACGACCAGTTCAGGCAGGCCCAGCAGCGCGTAGCCCACCCCGACCAGCCAGGTCAGCGGCAGGATCGCCACCGACACCACCACCCAGACGGGCCGGACCGAGGTCCGCCAGGCCGCTGCGGCAAGGACAAGGAGAGGAACTCCGCCCACGGCGGCATGCAGGTTCCACCAAAGATCGCTGCCCGTCGTAAGAAGTCCGAGGAGCCCCGCAATGAGCAGCCCGGCGATACCGAGCAGGAGCAGTACGGGTTGCCCGCGGCTGGTGTCTCCCCTACCCGGGACGAGCCCCGCGAAGGCGGCCGCAAGCTCCGCGATGAGCAGCCCCGCCATACCGGGGAGGAACAGTGCCCGTTGCTCGCGGCTGGTGTCTCCCCTACCCGGGACGAGCCCCGCGAAGGCGGCCGCGATCGCCACCAGCCAGAGGGACCGGCTCACCTCGGCAATCATTTCGGCCGCGTTGTAGGCGGGGGAGTCTGGGTTCGCGATCGACATGATCAGCACGATCAGCATGGCCACGCCAAACAGCACGTTCAGGGCAAGCGCCGAGCGGCCTGCCGTCGTCTGCCCGAACCCGGGACGGTCAGCCGGTGGAGGTGGAGGCGCCGGTGAAGCAGCCCTGTCGTGCTCCACCGGCATGCCTGCGGGCTCGCCCAGAACGGGGAAAGGTAGCGTGCCGCCAGCACCGGCGGCATGGCCACGCTGCACGTGGTGCGATGCGACCAGCTTGTCCGGCCGGTCCACGAGACGGCGCCGCCGACCAGGCGACCGCTTGAAGGTTTCCGACACAATGAGCGAATCCGCCCGTGACGACTCGGAGGGTTCCCGATGCGGCGGCGACTCGGGCGGCTCCACCGGTGGCGTCCCCTGGGGCTTCTTCACCCTTGCCGAATCGGCGGGATCATGCGCCCCTGCGGAATCGGTGGATTCCTCCACACCCACAGAAGCGGACGCGGCGGGCGCTGTCGCAGCCGAGATCTGGGACTCGGCGTTCGCTTCCGGCTCGGAGGGCTCAGGACCGATGGCCCGCAGACGGGCTGCCGCGGCTGCGGAAACCATCCGACTGTCGTCGTCGACCAGCCGTACGAGTTCCTCGTGCACCCGAGCCCGGACCATGCCGTTGCCGATCCGGTGGAAGTGGTCAAGCGCGTCCAGGACGTTCAGCCGGTCCCTGGCGATCGGACTGCTCAGGGCGTGGCCGATGTGCGGAGGCAGCGACCAGTTGACGTTCCGCGCGATGACAGTGCGGCCTTCGACGTTGTCCTGCCGCTTGGGTCGCTGCTTTGGCATCTCGGCCACGACGCGGTCGTAGACGTAGCCGTACAGTTCGTCGAGGGTGATATCGCCGTCGCCGTCCAGGTCGGCGCGGCCGGTGCGCAGCCCCTCCACCAGGTGACGCGTGAACACCGACTGCGGTGCGTTCCCGTGCAGCATGTCGCCCTCGAAGGCGTACTGCGTGGCGTCGGAGGCGGTGAGGACGGTGCGGCCCCGCCCGCGGAAGTGGTCCAGCGCGTGGACCTCGCCTCCGTCCTTGGTCAGCCGGCCGCCCGGGTAGGCCCCGCTGTAGCAGCAGTCGAGGATCAGGACCTTCCGGCGTGACGCGCACCTCTCCATCGCGTAGTCGATCTGCTCGCCGGAGATGGCGGTGAAGATCAGGCTGTCGCGGCGGGTGTTGCGCGTCGCCAGGTGGAGTCGGCCGTCGTCGTCCTTGAGCCCGTGACCGGTGAAGTACAGCAGGGTCAGATCGTCGCCCCGCCGATCCCGGTAGAAGTCGCCGATGGCCTCTCCGACCCGCTGGTTCGGCTCGTTGACGAGCGTGGTGACCTCGAAGCCGCCGATCTCCGGGTCGCGGAGCACGGCGGCGAGCGCCTCAGCGTCGTGGGCCGGAGCAGTCAGCCGCCGCAGTCCCGGATCGTCGTACGCGTAGGTGGCGATCAACAAGGCGAACCTGCGACCCATACGCTATCCGCCCGAATGCCGCCGGATGAAGGCGTCGATCAGCTCGCGCCGCTCGGCGCCCGTGGCCCGGTCAAGCTCGATGGAGTCGCCGGCGATGGTGACCGCGATCCGGTGTCGTGCCGACTGCCGGTCGAGCCAGTCCTGCAGCACTCCGACGAGTGAGGTGAAAACCCCACCGGAGGCGCTGAAGGCCACCAGGAGCGCGCCCACGGTGACCGGGTCCGCGCTCTTCGCCCCCTCTGGTGCCGGGCTGCCAGGCACTGCCCGGATCGACTCGACATCGAGCTCGTTCAGTTCTCCGCGGAGCCCGCGGGTGAGGCGGTCGACGTCCACATCCGCGTCCGGTCGCAGCTCGACGCACACGCTGATCACACCGTCAGCCTCTGGAACCGCGTTCATCCCGCTCCCTCGCCCGCGCAACCGGGCGGAGCCTTCGCGCGCATCGCCCTACTTATCATCGTTCCGCTCAGTTTCGTTACACCCGATACGCGATGCCAGCGAGTAAGGCCGACGGCCGCAGCGCGTGACGCGGCCAGGGGGCGCTCAGGGGGCAATCCGATGGGCCCGTCCTCCTCGCTGCTTGAGTGTCCCGGCCGCGCCCGCCGAGTCAAGGGCGCCTTCGGCGTCGCTTCGCGATCAGCTTCGCTGACCCTTGACACGGGGGTCCCGTCCTGGGGGACGGCAGCTACAAGAAGGACGGGGGCGGATCAGGGGCTGGGCCCACCGCAGGTCGTGTGCCTGACCGCCGGGCCATTGGTGGGCCATTAAGCAGGGTGACGAGGGGGCAACCACGGTCACTCACGACCGGACTGAACCGCAGGTCACCCGTCCTACAAGGCATGATCAATACAATTCCCAAGCTGACAGCGCGGGTTCGATTCCCGTCACCCGCTCCAACATCAAAGGCTCAGCTCAAGCATGTGAGTCCGAACTGGGCCTTCCTCGTTCCCATGGCGCTGAGGATCTCGGAGCAGAGTCCGTCGCGCGGCTGGAGACTCGCCACTGCGGAACGAGCAGCGGAAGTTAAGGGACTGAGCCTCGAAGTGGCCGCCTTCAAGCTATGCGTTCGCGAGCTGTCGGTGATGCACCGTCAGGGGCTCGATTTCAGTGGTGTCGTCGTCGACGACGAGCTCGACGCGGAACCGAACCCCCATGGCCACACCGAGGCGCAGAAGCGTAGCTATATCTGGTATGCCGCCGCCGCCCTCGATGCGGGACAGAGCAGGTTGAGACATCCCGGCACGCTCCGCTACGACCTTCTGGGACAAGCCTCGGCGCTTACGGATCTCACGCAACTGATCGCCGAGCTCCAGGTCACGGCCCGCATTCTCGTATTCAGGGTGGGACTGCGCATCCGTTTCCATCTGGCGCAGACGCTTCGCCTTGTAGGTTTCCCAACGACTGTGACCCATCATGCGCTCCTCTCGAACACGTGCGTGATGGTGAGGTCGTGCTCTGCCTCGCACCGCTTCTTAGCAGCGATCGCTCGGTCGATGTCGGCAGTCTGCGTCCCATCCTGTGTCTTGCGGAAGACCGTAAGGACGACGATCACTTTGTTGGATGGCTTCCAGAAGGTCAATCGCCAGGTCGTGCGGTCGAGAGCAACACGCAGCTCGTGTACACCTTCGGCATCCTTCAACTTCTTCACGTGATCCCCATCGGGGATGCCGCCAGTGACGAGGTAGTCGTCTACGTTCCGCATAACCCGCTGGTAGAGCGCAAAGGAAAGCCCGTCCAGCCAAGACTCCACCTCCGGCTCTAGATCGATCTCCCACTGAGACATACCCTCAATGATATATGCACTCAATGGTAACTCGCGGCGGGGATGAACACCAGGCCCGACCCCACGTTCGCACCTCGCTCCCGGTTGCTGTCCCAGATCAGCGACTGAACCGCTCCGGGTCTGACACGGCAATCATGATCTGTGAGGAGCCTGCCCCCGTCAGCAGGGCTTGGCAGCATCGCTGGAGTGCCTAGGGGTATGGCAACGGCCACCAGCACCATGATCACTTGTGTAGAACGATCTCACTACGGTGGCCGCAGCGGTCACCGTAGTGCATGAACGACAGCCCTCCAAAGTCAGCGATCTCATGAGCCGCTTCGCGGGCTGTTCCGCCGCAGGGAACCCGCTTGACCTGCCGGAACGTGGTTGAGGGGAGGGTGACGCTCGAAGAGAGCGCCAACTGCTGGTCGCCGACCCAGCACCCTCGGCACAGGCCAGGAGAAGGCCGCCCCGCACCGGAAGGACCACCCGATGCCGAGATGTCGTGCCAGATCCGTGCCAGATAGGACGGGGAACCACAGTCGCTCACGGACACTCACGGTCAACCGGCCCGCTCTGACCTGCATCCCTGTTTCGCTGCTCAGGGCAGCAAGCTCGGTATCCGGTTCCCAAGCTGACAGCGCGGGTTCGATTCCCGTCACCCGCTCCACACACGAAGGCCCAGGTCAGGAGCAGATCCCTGACCCGGGCCTTGATCATTTCTGGCACCTGTTCGATCTTCCGTGCGATTAGCGTGCAATCAGCCCACGGGGACCAGAACGGCGGCCGACCCGCCCTCGTCCTCGTCACCGGCCCGCTCATGTGCCGGTCGATCGCATCCGTGATCGTCTTGTCGGCACCGCGTACGGCGTGCTGGTAGATCATGGCCACTCGGACGTTGTCGTGCCCCATCCGCGCCATCAGGTCCTTGAGCCCTGCACCGGACTCGGCCGCCAGCATGTTGCCGGCCTGACGAAGGTCGCGGCGAGCACCCTCCTTTCGCCGGGCAAGGTTCTATTCCCGCCGGGTCAGACGAGGCGGGTGACCGTGCCGGTGTCGATCGAGTAGTACGCGCCGATGACTTTGAGCTCGCCCTTGGCGATGCGAGGAGCGAAGAGGTTGTCCTTCTTGAGCTGGTTCACCACGTCGACGGTGTTGATGCGGATCATCTTGTCGACGTCGCCGCCCGAACGCGTGTAGGCCGAACGCAGGGCGGAAGCGATCGTGCTCAGCTCGCCAGGCAGCTTCTTGTGCTCGTGCAGCGATTCTGCGGCGGCCGTGACGGCCCCGCAGCGCTGATGGCCGAGCACGACGACGAGCGGGGTGCCGATTTCGGCTGGGCCGTACTCGGCGGCACCTGTCACCAGCGGGTCAATGGTCTGCGCGGCGGTCCGTATCACGAACAGGTCGCCCAGCCCGGTGTCGAAGACCAACTCGGGGGGGACCCGCGAGTCGATGCACGAGAATACGACCGCGAACGGGTTCTGCTTCTGCGCCACCTCCCTGCGGCGATCGGCGTCCTGGTGCGGGTGGGTGGCCGTGCCGTCCACCCAGCGGCGGTTGCCCTCGCGCAGGGTCGCCCACGCCTGGTCCGGGGTGGCGGGACGCTGGTCCGGCGCGGTCCCGTTCGACGGCTGAGCGGTGCGGGCGAATACGGCGGTGCCCGCGGATGCCGCACCGGTCAGGAGGCCTCCGGCGACAATGCCGGCGCGCAGCAGAGCCCGCCGGCTGATCATGTGACTTGGCATGGAACAGGAGTACGCGCTGCTGTCATGCCGACGCGCCAGAAGCCGTAACGCTTAGCGCATCTAATGTTACATATAGTCATGTCTGCCACGATACACCCGTTTCGACTGGCGAGGGTGAGTGCGATGTCGGCGCCCACCTGGTAGTGGTCCGACTGCCGGACGCGGACGCTGGTCCTTCGCACGGGTGAATTCTCGGCGCGCACGTGTCGCAGTCTCGCGAGACGAACGGATCCTCCGAGGGGGGTCGTCCTGTTCCTCGTGATCGCCGCGCTTGCCGGTGCTGACCGACCAGCGCGCGAGCCCATCAGTTCCAAAACTGGATCTTGTACAGTTCCAGCCGGGCGATTGCGTAGGGGAAGCCGGCCTCCTGTTCGGCCTGAAGGATCTTGGTGGCCACCCGTGCAGACCAGGTCGTGTCACTCTGCCCCAGGTCGAACTTCACACCGTGTAGGTAGCTGGACGCCCACTGTCCGACGTGCTGGACGCCCTGGACATGGCACTGTGGCGGCGATCGCGGACTGGCCACAGCGCGGGCCTGGTGCATCACTCCGACGCCGGGTCGCAGTACACCTGGTTCGCCTTCACCGCCCACCTGAGCCGGGCCGGCATCGACGCCTCCGTCGGCACTGTCGGGGACGCCCTGGACAACGCCCTGATGGAATCGGCCATCGGGCTCTACAAGACCGAGCTGATCAAGCCGGTCGGCCCCTGGCGTGATCTGCCGCAGGTCGAGCCGGCCATCGCCGAACGGGTCGAGTGGTACAGCGTCCAGCGACTGCACACCGCCATCGGCCGCGTCCCGCCCAACGAGTACGAAGCCGACTACTACACTCACCACCAACCCCACCAGGCTGTTACGGCCCAGATGATCAGCCTCCATCAAAGTCGGGGCGCTTCAGTCAACAGCGGCCCGGAATCTCTGGCGGCCTTCCATTCTGCGGTCACGAACGCTCTCGCCGGATTCAACATGGAGCACCGTTGATGGAGATAGGGCACCTTGATGGAGCTTGAGATCACAACCCCGGCCTTCGGCACCGGACGCACCGCCCCGCAGCGGCTCGGGGACGAACTCCAGGTGAGCCGCTCGTCGATCCAGGAGGGCCAGGAGGCCCCGCGCGTGCTGGACAGCATGGGGGCCCCGCTCCACGACACACCTGCCCACGTTGTCCCCGAGGTCGCCCCGGCCGGGTGGTCAGCCCGGGACGGTCGCCGGCGTGCCTGGGTGTGCCGAGCTGGTCTCGGCCTCATCATGGTGGTGCAGGCCCTGCTGTCGATGCGGCTGCACAACACCGCCTTCATGGACGAGGCGCTGTACATCTACGCCGGCCACGCGGAGTTCGCGCACATCTTCCACGGGGCTCCGGTGAACTCCTCGTACAGCAGCACCTTCTCAGGTTCACCGATGCTGTATCCCCTGCTCGCGGGGCCCATGGACTCTTTGGGCGGCCTGACCGGGGCACGCGCCCTGAGCCTGTTGTTCATGCTCGGCTGCACGGGCCTGCTCTATTCGCTGACCCGCCGCCTCTTCGAGGAGCGCGTGGGCCTGTTCGCGGCCGCACTCTTCGTGGCCGCCCAGTCGACGATCGTGCTGGGTTGGTTCGCGACCTTCGACTCCGCGGCCCTGTTCCTGCTGGCCTTCGCCGCGTGGATCGTGGTGCGCACCGACCGGGCCAACCCGTTCACGGTCCTGTTCGCCGCACCGATCCTGGTCCTCGCCTTCTGCACCAAGTACGCCGCCGGACTCTTCATCCCCACGGTCGTCGCCCTGGCCGTCATCGTCGCCTGGCCCCATCGGGGCGCCCGCGCGCTCTGGCGCGGGGTGCTGCTGTCAGCCGCCCTGGGAGCCATCGGCGGCGCGGTGCTGTACGGCAGTTCCATCCTGGCGGGCATCCAGTTCACCACCACCTCCCGGGCTCACGGCACCAACTCCACGAGCTCGCTGATCGACGTGTCCGCCGACTGGATAGGGTTGGCCCTCGCCTTGGCGTGCTGGGGCGCACTGTCCTACGTGTGGCGCGGCAGTATCGGCGAGGTCACCTCCGCGGCCCGGAAGGCCACTGGCGAAGAGCCGGGCAGGATCTGGCGTGCGATGCTGGGCCTCCTGCTCTGCGGGACGGGTCTGCTGGCCCCGGCCTACCAGATTCACTTGTCGACCTCCGTGTCCCTCCACAAGCACGTCGGGTTCGGCCTCTTCTTCTTCGCACCGCTGGCCGGGCTGGGCCTCGCCAGGATCGTCGGCCCGCATTTCCGCCGCACCGCGATCGGCCCACGTTTCCGCCGCGCCACGATCGGCGTCGGCCTGCTGATCATCCGCGCCGCGACCGGCCTGCTGATCATCGTGCTTGCGCTCTCCAACGCCATAGAGCAGTCCCAGCGACGCTACGCGACCTGGCCGGACTCGACGCGGCTCGTCGACCTGCTCCGTCCTCACGTGAACGGCAAGGGCCGGTACCTCTCGGACATCGCGCAGGTGCCCACCTACTATTTCCGGGACATCACCAAATGGAATCAGTGGACGGGCACCTACTACCTCAACTACACCGACACCAAGGGCGTCAAGCGCACCGGTGCGGACGCCTTTGCGGCAGCCATCGATGACGGCCGCTACAACTTTGTGGTGCTGCAGAAGCCCGGAGTCTCGAAGTTCGATCCGGCCATCGCGAAGGCCCTGCCGACTAGCGGCAAGTACCGCCTCTACGCGGAGCTGCCATTCTCCACCACCTTCGGGGACGGCTCCTACCAGGTCTGGATGAGGACATCCGATTCGCGTGGAACGTCAGTCAGTTGATCAGCGTGGAGGACTGGCTGAGATCCGACGGCCTCGGCCAAGGTCCAGCGGTTCTTGTCTTCCCGGTGAATCACCAGGCCTTGTGGCGCGCGCTTCGCGCGTCGAGGGGAGACGTCAGGAGATGGTGAGCGCGCCGTTCGCGTTACGGGCGCACGTGACGATCGTGCGGGGCGCGGCGGCGAGGGCGCCGGTCAGGCACTGGCCGAGGGCGGCGTGACCCGCGGCGTTGGGGTGCCACGACTCCTGGCAGGTCTGGAAGTAGGTGACGCAGGTGTTCGCCAGCCGCTGGATGCCGATCTTGTCCCAGCCGGACAGGCTGGTGATGAACGTACCGGACGGCCCGTCCTGCACCCGGAGCGGCGTGGCGAGCGCGCCCGTCGGGCTTCCGGGGTTCTCACAGAGCCGGGCCCCGTCGAAGGCCCTTTGGACGTCCAGCACGCGCAGGTCGGCCGTCGGACGCTCGGCCGCCAGCGTGGAGTAGGCGTTCTTGACCAGGGAGCCGAGGTTCTGGGAGAACACGTGCCCGGGGGCGAGGCTCGCGCGGTGGATCGGGCAGCCGGCGGCGTACCGCTCGGCGCCGAGGGCGCGGAACTTGTCGCGGGTGTCGGTACGGCCGTCCTCGTCCCAGTACTGCGGGGCGACGTCGAGCGGCAGCGGGTTGGTGTACGTCTGCAGGACTACCTGGTGGACGCCGTCGGCGTCGATTTGGTCGAGGGTGTCGAGGATCCGGCGCAGGGCGGCGGTGGTCTCGGTGGTGGCGGCGGCGACCTCGGCGTCACTGGCCAGGTCCGAGACGGTGCAGGGCTCCTGCGGCACCGGGCCGCCCAGGTACGCCCAGAACTCCCACCAGCCCGTCCAGGCGTCCGCGATGAAGCGGTTGGCGCACAGCGTGGCCACATTGCCGAAGGTGAACAGGGCGTTGTTGGAGCCGAGGCCGATGAGGACGACGTCGATGTCGTGGGTCTGGGCGACGGCGCGTAGCTGGTCGAGTTGCGAGGCGACGGAGCGGCCGTTGGCGCGGGCGCTGGAGGGGTTGGCGATGTCGGCGGGCTGACCGCCGGAGCACGCGAGGTTGAAGCGGTCCTGGATGCCGGGGAGTGACGCCTTGAACAACGAGGCGTTCGCCGACCGGTGGCAGAAGTAGGCGTTGCTGTTGGCCGCCGACCAGCCGGGGAATGCCTGTGTCGTCCCGGAGGCGTCGACGACGGGCTGGTAGTCCCCTGCGCCCTCACCGCTGACGAAGCTGTCGCCGAGCGCGACGGCCGCGGTGGGCAGGGCCGCCTGCGCCGCTCCGCCCTGGACGACCTGGATGCCGACCGCGCCCACCAGGAGCGCGGCCATCGCGGCCACACGCCGGAGAACCCTCACAACTCCCCCATTTCCTACTAAATAAGTACGAAATAACGGATATACAGATGACAACACGCCGCGCCGATGGCGTCAAGATCTCCATGAGACCCGGCCGCTTCACCTAAAGAGATCGCGTATCGCCCTGACCGTCAAGCATGCATTTGCTTGCTCAGGTCGAGCATTCAGCGACCGAGCGGGCGAACCAGGTCGGGGACCACTGCATTCGCGACTCGATGTGGTCTTCCGCGTTGCTAAGGAGGGGTACACAATCCCTCAGACTCCCCAGCGGATCGCTCTCTGATGACCGGCCTTATGCGCACGTCAGAGCTCTGCGAGCGGCGATCGATGCACTTCCCAAGCTGACAGCGCGGGTCCGATTCCCGTCACCCGCTCCGCCCGACCGGCCAGGTCAGCTAAGCATTCCTGGCAGAAGTGTGAATGCTGACACATGCCGAGGTCTGATCAGCGTGAAGTCGCGCCGGTCCAGCGTAGCGATGTGTCGGACGTTCAGTCGTTCCGCAATGGCGACTACGGACACGTCAGCCGGATCCAGCCGAGCGTCCCGATAGGTCCGAACCAGTTCTGCCATCCGTCGAACATCGGCTGGGACCAGGTCGACCAGTTCGAACTCCTCAGTTACCAGATCAAGGAACTGTGCGTGTACGCCTGGCCCCATGTGTCTGTTGATGGTCCAACCGGCCTCGATCAAGATGGTTGAAGGCAGCAGGAGCGGCCCTTCCAACTCTTCAAGGAGACGCACGAGGTGTGGTGCTTGTCATCCCGATCGACGACGGCGATCAGGGGCCCGTGTCCAGCAGCGTGGCAGTCACGTTGACCGATTGAACCGCTCCGCTAGCAGGTCCTCGACCTGTTCCGAGAGATTCCCTTCACCAGAGGCACCGATCCCTGCAATGGACAACCGACGACGACGAAGCGGCTGAGAGCGCTCTTCATCCACCGCCTCGGCCAACTCCGGATCTGTCTCCACCAAACGCAGGAGGCGACGCGCCTGGTCCGGCGACAGCCGATCGACCAGGTGATGCAGTTCCTCATGCGCATGCCCGGCGCTCATAGCCATGAGTCTACGCAAGCGTGTCCGCTTGCGTCAGTGACACGCATCTGCCCACCCCGCGATCGCGTAATCGACGAGCACCAGAGCGCACCCATCTCCCCGGACGTGAACGAACCCGCGTCTCCGCAGGGATCTCGCGCGGTCCTGGTGATGGTCACGCTGAGGGGGTACCACGCAACCGCGAGGGATCCCCGGCCGCACGGCGCGCGCCAAGCCGTTGCCGCAGCGTGCGCCGGTCGTTTTGTCGTACCCGGCTGTTAGGTTCGCGCACGTGAACCGTACCGGGCACACCTGTGCCCTGGTGGTCGCATCGCGTCCGCGCTTTGTCCCGGATCGTCCACGATCTCGGGCCACGCCCGCCCTCTGGCCCCTTTGCCCAGGAGCGCGAGTTCGTTGTGCACGGTCACCGAGACAGGACTAAGGTGTTCTCGAACTGGTGTTTGATATCGATGGCATCATGAGCATCGTGAAGGAGCGATCACATGACCGAGCCGAAGACCCACACCCTTGAGGTGCCTGGCGCCGTCGTCCACTACGACGTGCGCGAGGCCGAGGCGAGCGCCGCGCCGACTCTGCTGATGATCGGGTCGCCCATGGATGCCGGCGGGTTCACCAGCCTGGCCGCGCACTTCCCGGACCGTACGGTGGTGACCTACGACCCGCGCGGAATCGGACGTAGCAGGCGGACCGACGGTGCCGTCGAGTCGACCCCCGAACTGCACGCGGACGACCTGCACCGGCTGATCACCGCGCTCGGCGGCGAGCCGGTCGACATCTTCGCCAGCAGCGGCGGCGCCGTCAACGCGCTGGCGCTGGTGGCCCGGCATCCAGAGCAGGTACGCACGCTCGTGGCGCACGAACCGCCGGCCGTCCAGGCCCTGCCGGACCGCGAGCAGGCGCTGGCCGCGGTGGTGGACATCCGCCGGACGTACGAGCGGGACGGTTTCGGACCGGCGATGGTGAAGTTCTTCGCGATCGCCGGCCTGCGCGGCGAGATTCCGGCCGACTTCGCCGACCACCCCGTTCAGAACCCGGCCGATTTCGGGCTGCCGGCGGAGGACGACGGCTCCCGTGACGACCCGCTGTTCGGCCAGAACCTCATGACGTCCACGCACTACGGGCACGACTTCGATGCGCTACGCGCCGCGCCGACCCGCATCGTCGTCGGTGTCGGAGCCGAATCGGAGGGCGAGATGGCGCACCGCGCAGGCTTGGCGGTCGCCGAGCGGCTCGGCACGAAGCCCGTGACCTTCCCCAGCCACCACGGCGGTTTCCTCGACGGCGAGTTCGGCATGAAGGGCGACCCGGACGCCTTCGCCGTCACGCTCCGCCAGATCCTGAGTGAGTAGGTTCAGACCTCGACGCCCTCCCCTGGCGTGAACACGCGCACCTCTATCCAGCGGGCCGAACCTGGATGAGGTAGGCATGAAATGATTCGCGGAGTTCCCGTTCTGGAGGGGGTGCTCGATGCGGGCTACCACCGATGCCGACGTGCGCCGCGTGTTCGACCGGATCGCGGACCGCTATGACGACCAGATGCAGGTCTGGGAGCGACGCCTGTTCCCCGGGAGCCGGGAGTGGGCCGTCGGGCAGGCGCGCGGCCACACGGTGGAGATCGCGGTCGGCACCGGGCTCAACCTGCCGCTGTACGGCGACGACGTCACGGTGGTCGGGGTCGAGCTGTCCGAGCACATGCTGGAACTGGCGCGGCGGCGCGTGGCGCGGGCCGGCCTCGGCGCGCGGGTGGAGTTGCGACAGGGGGACGTGCAACGCCTGGAACTGCCCGACGGCATCGCGGACACCGTGCTGTCCACGTTCACGATGTGCACGATCCCGGACCCCGCAGCCGCGGCGCGCGAGGCCTACCGCGTGCTCAAGCCGGGCGGCCGGTTCGTGCTGTCCGAGCATGGGCCGTCGAGCAACCCGATCATCCGGGCCGGCATGCGACTGGTGGAACCGATGTTCGTGCGGTTCGCAGCCGACTACCTCACCCGCGATCCCCGGCCGTTCCTGGAGCAGGCCGGTTTCCAGATCGAGTCGGTGTCCCGGATGAAAAGCGGTGTCAGCTTCCGGGTACTGGCCATCCGGCCCTGACGTACGGGAAGGTCACCGACGCGTACGACACCCCGTCCTCCGCCTGGGCGGGACGTCGCGATTTCCAGCCCCGGCCGGTGCCCGGGGCCTGCCGGGGCAGGCAGGGCCGTGTCCGGGCGGATCTATTCGGGTTCGTTGCGTTTCTGGCCTCCAATGGTGAAGGGGGTGGTGACTCCCTCGTACATAAGGTGGGCCACCAGGCCTTCGCTGGCGTGGGGCAGGTTGTGGCAGTGGTCCATCCAGATGCCGGGGTTGTCGGCGACGAAGGCGATGTCGTACCACTCGCCGTTGCCGACCTCCAAGGAGTCCACCCACCACGGGCTCCCCGTCGCGCGCACACCGCTGCGGCTCAGCACCACGGCGTGGTGGCCGTGCAGATGCATGGGGTGCGTCTCGCCGCTGTGGTTGCCGATGCGCATCCGTACGACGTCGCCGGACGCCACGACGAACATCGGCACGTCCGGGAACATGTGCCCGTTGACGGTCCACCAGAGCCCGGGACGCCCGTCGAGGAAGCCCGGGCGGCGCCCGATGTCGTACACGAACCGCCGATCGGCGGCGTCCGGGTCGAACCCGATCGGCGCCGGGGTGCCGTAGGACAGCAGGTCGAGCGTCGTGGCGGGCCTGGGGACGGCGGCGGCGTCGTACGTTCGCGAGCCGAGCACGACGCCGGAGGGGCCGCCGATGTGGACCCGCACCGGCGAGCCGTCCGCGGGCATGGTGACCTCGACGTCGGCGCGGCCTCCCGCGGTGACCATCACGGCGGTGTCGCGGACGGGGCCGGGCTCGTGCAGGTCGGTGCCGTCGACGGCGACGAGCCGGTACGGCGCGCCGGCCACCCATACGGGCGTCTGGCCGTTCTCGGTGTTGATCACCCGCACGCGGGCCCGTTCGCCGGGGCGGGCCTCGACCCGGACGTCCCCCTCCCGGCCGTTGACGGTGCGGACGCCGTCGTACAGGTGCAGCAGTGCGACGGCGTCCACTGCCGACGGCCGTGCGGCCGGGGCCACCACCAGCGCGCCGAGCAGGCCGCGGCGGACCTGCTCGTGGGACATCTGGTGGGAGTGGTACCAGAAGGTGCCCGCCCGGTCGGCGACGAAGCGGTAGGTGAACGACCCGCCGACGCCGACCGCGTCCTGGGTGACGCCCGCGACCCCGTCGGCGGCGTTGGGCACGTCGACGCCGTGCCAGTGCAGCGTGATGCCGTCCGGCACCGACTCGTTGACCAGCCGGACCTCGACCAGCTGGCCCTCGGTCGCGTGGATCACCGGGCCGGGCGAGGCGCCGTTCAGCGTGTACCCGTCGATGTGCCGGCCGGTGGCCAGGCGGAACCGCTGCCTGCGCGCGGTCAGGGTGAGTTCGACGTCGGCCGGGCGGCGCGGGTCGGCGATGAGCGAGGTCACGTCGCGCCCGGCCGCCGTGTCGTCGCGCCCCGCCGCCGCGAGGCCGTGCGCGGTGCCGGCGTGCCCCGTGGCCGCGACGTCGTGCCCGGCGTTCCCGCCGTACCCCGCCGCCGCGGCCCCCAGGTGCGCTTCGTGGCCCGACCCGTGAGCGCGGTCGACGGGCGCGCCGCCCACCTGGCCGGCTTCGCGGGAACCGCGCCCGTGGTCGGCGTATCCCATGTCCATCACGGAGTACGTGTCCGGCAGCAGACTGTCCTGCCAGAGCCAGGTCAGCGGGCCGAGCACGGCGAGGGCCGCGGCGCCCGCGACGACGAGACGGGCGCGGGCGCCGCGCCGGCGGGTCGCGTCCATGTCAGCCGACGGACCGGACGCGCGCGTCGTGCCGGGCGGGCGCGGTCACGGCGGCGGCGCGGCCACGGAAGGCGGCGTAGACGGCCGAGCTGAACAGCAGCAACGCGTTGAGGCCGTGCAGCGCGCCGAGGCCGGGGATGTCGTGGCCGAGGATGCCGAGGGAGACCTGGAGCACGACGAGCAGCAGCACGAGGCCGGCCGCCTTCACCGCTCCCGGGATCTTCGTGAAGAACGAGGAGACCAGCAGGAGCAGCGCGACCACCGGGATGACCATGATCCCGTTCATGCCGTGGATCATGAGGCCGATGGCCTCGGGGAACGGCGACGCGTCGCTCTCCATCACCGCCTTGTCGAGCACTCCGCCCTGCTCGACCCACTTGCCCATGCCGGCGTCGGCGAAGACGACCGCCATCGCCTGCACGGCGACTTCGGCCGCGACGAGGTAGGCCAGCACCTTGTAGAGGACTTTCATGACATTGTTCCCATCCGGGCCCGAGTGGCCCTGTCGCCCCGCCGGGCGTGCGTTCCCCCGAAGTGGACCGTGTCCGTCCCCGCACGCCGGGCTTCTTACGCGGGCGACGTTAGGCAGTCGCGCTTGGCGGCCACTTGTCGATGAGTTGGATGGGAATGGGCGCTCAGACGCGTCGCGCGACCCCCTGGGCCCGGTGAGGTGATCAGCCCGCCGGGGTCTCGGACAGGAGTTTCCGGACCCGCGGGACGACCTCCTCGCCGTAGAGGCGGATCGTGGTCATGAGGCTTTCGTGCGGAAGCGTCCCGGAACTGTACTTCAGCTCGAAGCGGTCGACGCCGAGCCCGCGCACGGTCTTCGCGATCTTCGCGGCCACCGTCTCGGGCGATCCGACGTACAGCGCCCCCTCGTCGGCCTCCGCCTCGAACCGGGCGCGGGTCGTGGGGCCCCAGCCGCGCTCGCGGCCGATGCGGTCGTGCATGGCCTTGTAGTGCGGCCACAGTTCCTCGCGGGCCTCCGCGTCGCTCTCGGCGATGTGACCCGGCGAGTGGACGCCGACCGGCAGCCGCGGGACCTCCAGCTCGGCCAGGGCGCGGTGGTACAGGTCGACGTACGGGGCGAAACGCTCCGGCTGCCCGCCGATGATCGCGAGCATCAGCGGCATCTGGTAGCGGGCCGCGCGGACCACGGACTCCGGGCTTCCGCCGACGCCGACCCACGTGCGCAGCCGGCCGGACTCGGTCTTGGGGTACACATGCTGGTCGGTCAGCCCGGCGCGCAGCCGTCCCTGCCAGGTGACCGGTCCCTCGTCGAGCAGGTGGGAGAGCAGGTCCAGCTTCTCCTCGAACAGCTCCTCGTACTGGGAAAGGTCGTAACCGAACAGCGGGAACGACTCGGTGAACGAGCCGCGGCCGAGGATGATCTCCGCCCGCCCGTTCGACACCGCGTCCAGCGTGGCGAACCTCTCGAAGACGCGCACCGGGTCGTCCGAACTGAGGACGGTCACGGCGGTGAAGAGGCGGATGCGCTCGGTGCGACCCGCGATCGTCGCCAGCACCATCTCGGGTGCCGAGACGGCGAAGTCGTCGCGGTGGTGCTCGCCGATGCCGAACGCGTCGATGCCCACGCGGTCGGCGAGCACGGCCTCCTCGACGACGTTGCGGATCACCTGCGCGTACGGCAGGCGCTTCCCGCCCGCGCCGACGGTGACGTCACCGAACGTGTCGATCGCGAACTCAAGTTGTGCGGACATCCCTGACCTTCCTCTCCATCGCGAGCAGTACACGGAACCATGGCACCGTGGCGGGAATTCCTGCGCCCGCGCGTCCGGCGTCAGCGGCCCGTGGCGTCCGGTGGGGCGGGGGTGCGGGTACGTCTGGCGGTGAGTCGGGTCAGCAGGATCGTCGCGCCGACGATCAGGATGGCCGCGCCCGAGAGTACGGCGAATGCCGCCATCACCGCTCGCCCATGTTCCTCCATAAGCACATATTGTCCCCCCGATCTAGGTTCCTTGATCGAGTGGGCACCAACCGCCTTCAGGAGAGCCCCGATGGCCTTCGAGGGTACGCACAGGTTGGACACGGCTTCCGCGGTGCTGTGAGGATGCTCGGCATGACGGAGCGGGTGCTGATCTCCAGCGGGTCGGAGTTCGAGAAGGCCATCGGGTACTCCCGGGCCGTCGTCGTCGACGGGTGGGTGCACGTCTCCGGGACGACGGGGTTCGACTACACGTCGATGACGATCTCCGACGACGTGGTCGCGCAGGTCGAGCAGTGCATGGTGAACATCGAGACGGCCCTGCGCGAGGCGGGCTCGTCCCTCGCCGACGTCGTGCGCGTGACGTACATGCTGCCCGATCCCGCCGATTTCGAGCCCTGCTGGCCGACCCTGCGGCGTTGCTTCGAGGACGCGCGCCCGGCCGCGACGATGATCTCCTGCGGGCTCGTGGACCCGCGCATCCGCATCGAGATCGAGGTCACGGCACGCGTCGGCAGCGGCCGTCGGCGACCGTAACGGGTCCGATGACGTCAAGGAAGGCGGGAATCGCGATGTCAGAGCGGACGATCCTTTTCGGGTTCAGGGTGCCGGTCGAGGTCGGCGCGGTGGCGGAGGTCCTGCGGTGCGCGGCGCTGGCCGACCGCGCCGGGCTGGACCTGTTCGCGACCTCGGACCACCCGTACTACGGCGACCACCTGGAGGCGTACGCCACGCTCGGGTTCGTCCTCGGCCGCACCACCACCATCGCCGGGGTCACCACCGTGACCAACACCCCGACCCGCTCGGCGCCCCTGCTCGCGCGCACGCTGACGTCGCTGTCCGCGCTGTCGGACGGCCGCGTCGTGTACGGCGTCGGCGCGGGCGGCGTGTGGGACGACATCACGAGCTTCGGGGCACCCCGGCTGAGCCCCTCGGCGGCCGTCCGCGCGATGGAGGAGTCGATCCACCTGGTGAGGGCGCTGTCCGGCGGCGGGGAGCCGGTGACCTTCGACGGGGAGTTCTACAAGATCTCCGGCATCACTCCCGCGCCGGTGCCCGCCCCGCCCGTCTGGACCGGCTCGGTCGGCCCCAAATCCCTGGCCGTCACGGGCAGGCTGGCCGACGGGTGGGTGCCCGGCCGTGCCTCCGACTGGCTGAGCGAGCGGTACCGCGCGTCCCGCCCCCTGATCGACGAGGCCGCCGCGGCCGCGGGCCGGGACCCATCCGAGATCGCCACGATCTACTACGTCCAAGGTCATATCACCGACACGCCGCGGTCGGTCACGCGCGACGCCGGCCGCTGGGCCGGCGGCTCCGTCGGCCAGTGGGTCGAGTCGCTGACCGGCGCGGTCCTGGAGCACGGCGCGTCCGGCTTCATCCTGTTCCCGCCGGGAGGCGCCTCGCTCGAGGGCACGCTCATGCGGTGGGCCGAAGAGATCGTCCCCGCCGTCCGCGAGGCGGTCGAGAAGCCCTCTGGCCGCTAGGCGCGCGGCTCCGGCGACTGTCCCTGGACGCCGAGGTCGGCGTCCACGTCGTAGGCCGCGGCCGTGTGATGCCGGGTGGGGTGACCGAGATCGGCGTCCAGGTCGAATGCCACGCTGTCGGCCGCCTCGGCCAGTTCCTCCTCTTCACGGCGCTGCGCGGCGCGCTCGTGGTGCTCGCTGACCCGCTCGGCGAGGCCGTGGAGGAGTCCGTGGTGGCCGTGCTGCTGTTCGGCATCCCTCATGGCCGCCATTGTCGGCGTACGGGCGTGCCGGGACAACCAATGCGGCGTGAAGAGTGACGATCCAGTCCGTATACGCCCATCTTCGGAGCGATGTGTCGGCACGTGTCGCGCCACGGACTCGGCCCGCGGTCAATTCGGTGGCGCCCGTCGCGCGCCGCCTGGGACTGCTGCGCGATGACCGTCCGCTGTGGCGGGAGCTGGGACGGGTGCTCGGGCCGGGCGGGCGCGTCGTCGCCCTGGTCCACGAACCAGGGGCCCGGCCGGGTCTGGCCGGCTCGCCGCCGAGGCGGGGCCGGCGGTGCGCCGGACGGTCGAGGTGAGCCTGTCCGGGGCGCATCCCCTGATCGTGGTGTTTGACCCCCTCACCGTGAGTGCTCGTGAGTACAGGCGTGTCACCGAACTGGGGTGGGGTCGAAACGGCCCTCCCCTATGGATATTTCCGTTCTGTTCGGGAAGCAGTGCCGGATATCGACGCGTGGAACCGTCGATTCCGCAGGTGGTGACGCTTCCACTGATCCTGCTGGGTCTCCAGCGGCCTCAGGTGTCGATGTGAATAGCACGCTCGAAGAAGACGTCGGCATCGTGCGTCGTGCACGCTTCATTCGGACCACATGGTTACGGCAGGTAACTGGCCAGTTCCGCCGACGTCCGAGCATATGGGCGGGCGCGGAGATGGCCGGGGTTCAGCGCACCAAAGAAGTGGACCCTCAGGCTCGAAACCGGACCGGCCCTGTGGTTCGCGGGTCCACGGAAAGGAATTTGCTATGCCGTTGGAGAACAACATCCCGCGCGACACCGGGCGAGCACCGCGCGCACGAGGCCGCGTTCTGAGCGTCGGACGCGTCACGAGCGCGCTGGCCGCGCTGGTGATCGGCCTCTTCGCCATGACCGCCGGCGCCGGCGCGAGCACCGCCGTGCCCGAGCCGTCGACGGGCACGGCAGGCTTTTCCACGATCTTCACCCACGGCAGGGTCACCGTCGACGGCGGCAGCACCCTGCACTACGTCAAGGGCGGCTCCGGCCCCGCCATCGTGCTCATGCACGGCTGGCCGCAGACCTGGTGGATCTGGCGCAACGTGATGCCAGAGCTCGCCAAGACCCACACCGTGATCGCTTTCGACCTGCCGGGCCTCGGGGACTCGACCCCCCAGAACGGCGGCTACGACAAGGCCACCACCGCCAAGCGGATCCACCAGGCCGTCGTCAAGCTCGGCTTCAACTCCGTCGCTCTGCTCGGCCACGACCTCGGCGCTCTCATCGCCTACCCCTACGCCCGTGACTTCCCGAACGAGGTCACCAAGATCGGCGTCATGGAGACCCCGCTCGCCGGGTTCGGCCTGGAGAACCTGTACGGCATCAGCTTCCACTTCAAGTTCAACATGGCGCCGGCGCCCATCCCCGAGACGATCCTCGACAACGACGACGTCCCGACCTACCTCGGCCACATGTTCGGCTTCAGCACCCACCCCGAACTGATCGACAAGACCGCCTACTACGCGGCGTACTCGAGCCCGACCAAGCGCAGCTCCGGCTACGAGTACTACCGGGCCTTCGCAGCGGACGGGGTCAACAACACCGCCAACGCCTCCCGCCGCCTGACCCAGCCGGTGCTCGCGCTCGGTGGCGCGAACTCCTTCGGGCCCGGCGTCGCCGACTCCTTCCGCCTGGTCGCCGACGACGTCCACCAGGTCATCGTCCCCGACTCCGGCCACTACATCCCCGAAGAGAACCCCACCTTCCTGAGCGACTGCGCGAAGCTCTTCTTCGGCCCGCCGACCACCACGCCGCCGCCGGCCTCGCTCGCCGCCTGCGCCCCCTGAGCCCGTACGGCCCGCGCGGCTGACCGTACGGCCCGAACCGTCCACTACCGCTACCCACCGAAGGCCCGGACCCCGATGCCCACCGGGGTCCGGGCCTTCGCCCTTTCCTCACCCGGCCACGGACCGGCCACAAGCCCCGGCACGGACGCCGGGAGCTGCCATGATGAACGGATGCGGACCACACCCACCCCCGAGGACGAGCACGAGGCCATCCCCGGGCTGGAGCCGGCCCCGCGACCGGCGCGGGCCACCCGCACGGGCGGGGCGGCGCGTCGGGAAGCCGGGTACGAGATCGAGCGGGAACTGCGGGGCCGCGGGGCGGTCGCGATCGCGGGGGTGGACGAGGTCGGCCGGGGGGCGTGGGCCGGGCCGGTGCTCGTGTGCGCGGCGGTCGCGGACCTGTCGCCGCCGCCGGAGCTGCCCGGGCGCGGCGACCGCGCCGTGCGGCTCACCGACTCCAAGCTGCTCACGCGGGCCCACCGCGAGGCGTTCGCCGAGATCCTTCCGGGCTGGCTGTCCTGTCACGCCTTCGGGGAGGCGAGCGCGGCGGAGATCGACGAGGTCGGTATGACCGAGGCGTTGCGCCGTGCCGCGGAACGCGCGCTCGGCGCGCTGCCGAGCCGCCCGGACCTGGTGCTCCTGGACGGCGCGCACGACTACCTGCGCAGGCCGTGGGCGCCGGCCTCCGCGGAGGGTGGCGAGGCGTGGCGGGTGCGGTGCGAGGTCAAGGCCGACCAGCGGTCGGTGACCGTGGCCGCGGCCTCGGTGCTGGCCAAGGTGCGCCGCGACCGTCTCATGGAGGCCCTCGGCGCCGACCACCCGGCCTACGGCTTCGCCGACAACGCCGGTTATCCCTCCCCCCAGCACCAGCGGACCCTCGCGAGCGACGGCCCGACCCCCCACCACCGCCTGTCCTGGTCCTACCTGGACGACCTCCCCCAATGGCGCCACCTCAAGAAGACCCGCGCCCCCCAGCCCCCGTCAGGCCAGATGACCCTCCTCTGACTCGAACCCCGCCGTCGCCGGCCAGAGCAAGGTGGGTTTAGCGGGGAATGGGGGGATAAGGGCGGGATTTGGCGCGGGGAGGTTGATGCGGGTTTCGCGATTTGAGACGGGTAATGAAGGTTTTCAGGGGTCTTGGGTAGGTTAAGTGGGTGTCCTTCGACTACACCATGGCCATCGGGTCGTTCCTCGTCGCGATCGTCGTCGGGCTGACCGGCATGGGCGGCGGCGCCTTGATGACGCCCATGCTGGTGACGTTCTTCGGGGTGCCTCCGCTCACGGCGGTGTCGAGCGACCTGGTGGCGGCCGCCGTGATGAAGCCGGTCGGCAGCCTGGTGCACCTGCGCCGGGGGACGGTGAACCTGAGACTGGTCGCCTGGCTGTGCGTGGGCTCGGTGCCCGCGGCATTCTGCGGCGTACTGGTCGCCAAGGCCCTGGGCGACGGCAAGGACGTCCAGGACGTGATCCAGAAGGCGCTCGGGGTCGCCCTGCTCATCGCGGCGGCGGGCCTGGCCGTCCGGGGCTACCTCGCCATGAGGGACCGCGCCGAGGGACGCACGCCCGCCAGCCGCCGCACCGCGCTGCCCGGCGAGCCCGCCGCCACGGACCTGCCGCCGATCACCGTACGCCCGCTTCCGACCGTCCTGGTGGGGATCGTCGGCGGGCTGGTGGTCGGGATGACGTCCGTCGGGTCGGGGTCGCTGATCATCGTTGCGCTGCTGGCGATGTATCCGGTGCTGAAGGCCAACCAGCTCGTCGGCACCGACCTGTTGCAGGCCGTTCCGCTGGTCATGTCGGCGGCGCTCGGGCACCTGCTGTTCGGGGACTTCAAGCTGTCGGTCACCGCGGCCCTGCTCGTCGGCTCGATTCCCGGCGTCTACATCGGCTCGCGGATCTCCTCCCGCGCGCCCGGCGGTTTGATCCGCCGGGCGCTGGCGTTCGTGCTGCTCGCCTCGGCGCTGAAGATGTTCGGCGTGAGCACGATCGCGACCGCGTGGGTGCTGGTCGGTGTGCTGCTCGCGGCCCCGCTCTTCTGGATGTTCCTGCGCACCCGGCACGGCCTTCCGGCCCTACCATGGCCTCGCACGGACACGCGGGCGGAGTCAGACGCCGTCGCCGGCGACCGGATCGGTGAGGGGCGCATCGGCGAGCGCTAAGACGTCCAGGACCTGCCGGCCGTACTTGGCCAGCTTGTTCTCGCCGACGCCGCTCACCTTCCCGAGCTCGTCCGGCGAGGTGGGAGCCACGGCCGCGATCTCGCGCAACGTCGAGTCGTGGAAGATCACGTATGCGGGGACGCCCTGCTCTTTGGCCGTGGCGGCGCGCCAGGCGCGCAGCCGCTCGAAGACCGGAACGGCCTCCTCGGCCAGGTCGGCGGCGGGAGAGGCGGAACGGCGGGGCTTCGGGGCGCGGGCGGGCTTCTCGGGCTCGCGCCGGAACAGGACCTCGCGCCGGCGGCCGAGCACGTCGCCGCTGGCCTCGGTCAGCACCAGCGTGCCGTAGTCGCCCTCGACGCCGAGGAGCCCCTGGGCGAGCGACTGGCGCACCACGCCGCGCCACTCGGGCTCGCTCAGTTCGGTGCCGACGCCGAAGACCGTCAGCGAGTCATGACCGAACTGGGTGACCTTGGGGGTCTGCCGCCCGAGCAGGATGTCGATGATCTGCCCGGCGCCGAACTTCTGCCGCCGCTCGCGTTGCAGCCGGAACACCGTGGACAGAAGCTTCTGGGCGGCGATCGTCCCGTCCCAGGACTGCGGCGGGTCGAGGCAGGCGTCGCAGTTGCCGCAGGTGGTGGCGGCCTGCCCGAAGTAGTCAAGGAGCCGGGCCCGGCGGCACTCGATCGTCTCGCAGAGCGCGAGCATGGCGTCGAGGTGAACCGCGAGGCGGCGACGGTGGGCGTCGTCCCCCTCGGAGGTGTCGATCAGCCGGCGCTGCTGGACGACGTCGCTCAGCCCGTACGCGAGCCAGGCGGTGGAGGGCAGGCCGTCACGCCCCGCGCGGCCGGTCTCCTGGTAGTAGCCCTCGACGGATTTGGGGAGGTCGAGGTGGGCGACGAAGCGGACGTCCGGTTTGTCGATGCCCATGCCGAAGGCGATCGTGGCGACCATGACCAGGCCGTCCTCACGCAGGAAGCGGGACTGGTTCTCGGCGCGAGTGCGGGCGTCGAGCCCCGCGTGGTAGGGCAGGGCCGGAATGCCGTTCTGGACGAGGAACTCGGCGGTCTTCTCGACCGAGGCCCGGGACAGGCAGTACACGATGCCCGCGTCGCCGGGGTGCTCGTCGCGGACGAGCTTGAGCAACTGCCGCCGGGGCTCGTTCTTCGGCACGATGCGGTACTGGATGTTGGGGCGGTCGAAGCTCGCGACGAAGTGGCGCGCCTCGCGCAGGCCGAGCCGGGCGGCGATCTCGGCGCGGGTGGCCTCGGTCGCGGTCGCGGTGAGCGCGATGCGGGGCACCGTCGGCCAGCGCTCCTGGAGCACGGACAGGGCGAGGTAGTCGGGCCGGAAGTCGTGCCCCCACTGGGCGACGCAGTGGGCCTCGTCGATGGCGAAGACGGAGATCGCGCCGCGGGCGAGCAGCGCCAGGGTGGACTCCAGGCGCAGGCGCTCGGGCGCGAGGTAGAGCAGGTCGAGCTCGCCCACGAGGAACGCCGACTCGACCTGCCTGCGGTCTTCGGGCTCCTGCGTGGAGTTGAGGAACCCCGCCCGCACGCCGAGCGCCGTCAGGGCGTGGACCTGGTCCTGCATGAGGGCGATCAGCGGGGAGACGACGACGCCGACCCCGTCGCGCACCAGCGCGGGAATTTGGTAACACAGCGACTTTCCGCCGCCGGTCGGCATGAGCACCAGCGCGTCTTCGCCGCCGGCGACGTGCTCGATGATCTCCTGCTGGCCTTCGCGGAACGAGGCGTAGCCGAAGACGCGGTTCAGCACGCGCAGCGCGTCGTCCGCTCGGGTGTCGGTGTCAGGGGAGGTCACCGCGCCAGTTTACGAGCCCGCTCCGCCCCCGCCGGACGTATGAGCGCGGGTTGTGGACAACCTTTCCTTCGTCCACAGGACGGCGTCCCACCAGGCCGTTCTCGCATTCATATCACCAGGATGTGCATGCCTTTCATGGAATTTCTGGATATGCGATGCTTCGAGCCATGAGCGACCCGGACATCTCCCCCTCGGACGACGTAGACGGCCTACCGGACGCCCAACCCACCGTCCAGCCGAGGAACGGCAAAGTGCCCGGCACCCTGGGCCGCGCGTCGGACGCGGCGCGCGCCGGGGCCGTCGAGGACGCCGGGCTGGTGCGGTCGTGGGGAACCCTCGCTCTGCTGTCGGCCCCGGTGGTCCTCCTCGTCGCCCTGCTGTTCACGCGGGAGCTCCCGCTCAGCCTGGTCGGCGTCGTGCTGATCCTCGCGATGGTCGGGGTCGGCCTGCGCATCGAGGCGGCGATCCGCCTGCGCGACCGCTGACGACCCGCGGCGCCCGCCCCGCCCCTCGCCGCACCCGGCGAACAGATGTGCAGCTATTTACACAGTTTGTCCTCTGGGATACGTGTCTTACATACATGATCCGTGCTGACCCCCCGGAGGCACACCTTGCGGCAATCACATAGATTGCTCTGCGCCCTCGGCGTGACCCTGGCGCTGACGGCGACGACGGGCGGCGTGGCGTCCGCCCAGGCCGGACCCCAGATCACCGTGGCGAACGGGAGGACGCAACCCGTCTTCTCCTACGCCGACGCCATCCGCGAGCACGTCCGCGTCGAAACCCCCATCGACGGCGACGGCGACGGCAAGAAGGACCTCGCGAACGTCGACATCATCCGGCCCCGCGAGACCGACCGGGGCCTCAAGGTGCCGGTCATCATGGACGACAGCCCGTACTACGACAACGCCGGCCGCGGCAACGAGGGCGAGCGCAAGCAGTACGACGCCTCGGGTCAGCCGACGAAGTTCCCGCTGTTCTACGACAACTACTTCGTGCCGCGCGGGTACGCCGTCGTGCTCGTCGACATGCTGGGGACGACCAGGTCAGACGGCTGCGTGGACGTGGGCGGCGCCTCGGACGTCGCGGCGGGCAAGGCCGTGGTCGACTGGCTGAACGGCCGGGTCAAGGGCTACAACCCGGACGGCTCGGTGGCCACGGCGAGCTGGACCACGGGCAAGGTCGGCATGATCGGCAAGTCCTACGACGGCACGCTGGCCAACGCGGTCGCGGCCACCGGCGTGCGGGGCCTGGAGACGATCGTCCCGATCTCGGCGATCAGCAGCTGGTACAGGTACACGCGGATGAACGGCGTGCTCTACACCGACGACTACATGCCCTGGCTCGCCGAGTACATCGACACCGACCCGCCCGCCAAGTGCGCCGCCGTGCGACAGCGGCTGCACGACGAGCAGGACGACGCGACCGGCAACTACAACGCCTTCTGGAACGAGCGCAACTACGTCACCGGCACCCTCGGCGACGTGAGCAAGGTGCGCGCGAGCGTGTTCGCCGTGCACGGGCTCGGCGACCTGAACGTCAAGGCCGACCACTTCACCACCTACTGGGAGGCCCTGGCCAGGCGCGGGGTGCCACGCAAGCTGTGGCTGTCGCAGTACGGGCACGTCGACCCGTTCGACTTCAAGCGCGAGGAGTGGATCGACACCCTGCACGCCTGGTTCGACCGCTGGCTGCACGGCATCGACAACGGCATCACGCGCGAGCCCAAGGTGGACCTGCAGCTCACCTCCGGCCAGTGGGTGAAGCAGGCGGACTGGCCGTCGCGGTCGCTGACCATCCCGCTGTGGCTGCGCCCGGGCGACGACGCGCAGGGTGCCCTCGGCCTGCTGCCCGCCCGCAGGGGCACGACGCTCTCGTTCGTCGACGACCCGAGCCAGTCCGAGAGCAGGATGGTGTCCAACCCGACGGATGTCTCGCCGAACCGGCTGACGTTCCTCACCCCGCCGCTGAAGCGGGCCGTGCGATTCTCCGGCACACCGACCATCGACATCCGGGCCAAGCTCGACCAGCCGGACGCCAACCTCACGGCCCTGGTCGTGGACTACGGCGAGGACTACCGGGTCAACCACGCGTCCGCGGGCGGCATCAGGACGCTCACCACGGAGAGCTGCCACGGGGAGAGCACGGCCGACGACGACGCCTGCTACCGGCAGACGCAGACCGTCATCTCCAAGAGGCCGGTGGAGATCGTGGCCAAGGGCTGGCTGGACGCGCACAACCGCCGCTCCCTGACGACGCCGGACACGCTGACGCCGGGCACGAACTACCAGTTCACCTGGAAGACGCTGCCGGGCGACTACATCGTGAAGCCGGGGCACCGGCTCGCGGTCATCCTGGCCGGTAGCGACGTCACCGAGACGATCCCCGACCAGCCGGCGGCGGCCACGGTCACCGTCGACCTGGCGGCGAGCAAGATCTGGCTGCCGCTCGCCGCCGTGAACTCCGTCGACTCCGTGGACGCGGCCCAGGACGCGAACCCGCCGACCACATTGGACTTCGCGCCCGCTCCGGCGGACGGGGAGTGGCAGGGGCCCAAGGACGTCGTCCTTCCCCTGCAGTCCCGCGACTTCTTCTGACGGGACCGAACCCGACCACACCTGACCGGATGAACCCGGCGGGGGATCGAAGATCCCCCGCCGGACCGGGCCCGCGTCAGTAGACCCGCCCGCTGATGTAGTCGGCCAGCACGCGCGCGGCACCCGCGGCGTCGCACACCAGGTGCCGTTTCTCGGCCGACTGCCAGGAGTAGTACGCGCCGCCGTACCCGACGAAGACCCACAGCGGCAGGCCCACGTCCGGGCGCTGCACCAGCAGCGCGGTCCCGGCGTCACAGAGCTCGGACCTCAGCCCGAGCCGCCCCAGATGGTCACACAGCCGCAGGAGTTCGGCCCCCTCCGCGGGGGCCTCGGGTTTCTCCTCGCGCGCCGCCGTGGTGATCGTTTTCATGCCACGTCCCTCCGACCCCGTAGCGCCGAGACGGTACGTACCTCGGGCAGGCGGCGAGCGACGCGCGCGAGGGACGCGCGGGGAGCGCCCGTGCGGTTGCAGGCCGCGACGGGCGCGCGGGTGCGACGTGGCGCCGCCGGCCACGATGGCCATCGCTGGTCACCACCGAGCGTCGCAGGACCCGCTATCGCCGGATCACCGTACGCATATCCTCAGCCGATCCGCGTTCCCGGCGTCCACCGGGGGACGGGTTCGGTCGTACCGTCGTATTACATGCTTCAAGACAAACACCGCATCTTTCTCATGCAGACCCCAATCCCCACCCCTCATGATTTTTGTCGGGTGCCCCTAGACCGAAACCCCGGTGTCAGGGACCGCCGGCGGGCACCGCCTTAACCTGGGGCGCCCCACGACGACGGAGACGATTGACGCGCTTCCCAGCCAGGGCCGGGAATTCAGTCCGTGCCGCGCGTACACGCGGCACCTCTGTGGCTTCCTGCTTCACTGGGCCGCGCCACCGCGAGCGGTGGTCTGACCTGCCCTCCACCGGGACGGCATCCGCCGTCCCGCCCACGCGTGTGGGAGGCGTTTAACCTCTCCGCCCGTCCGGCGGCGAGGATGTTGATCGCAGCGTTCACATCCCGGTCGTGGACCGCCCCACACGGGCAGGTCCACGACCGGACGCCCAGCGGCATGGATCCGGCCAGGGCGCCGCAGGCCGAGCACAACTTCGAGGAGGGAAACCACCGGTCGATCCGGTGAAAGGCCCGGCCGTACAGGGCGGCCTTGTACTCCAGCATGCCGACGAACGCCGACCAGCCCGCGTCATGAACGCTCCTGGCCAGCCGGGTACGCGCCAGCCCCGCCACGGCCAGGTCCTCCACGACCACCGTTTGGTTCTCACGGATGATCTTTGTGGATTCCCGATGGTGGAACTCACGGCGCGCATCGGCGACCTTGGCATGCTGACGCGCCACGGCGCGGCGGGCCTTGGCCCTGTTGTTCGATCCCTTCTGCTTGCGCGACAGCGCCCGCTGCAGGCGCTTGATCTTCTTCTCGGCGCGGCGCAGGAAACGCGGGGCGTCAATCTTCCGGCCGCCCGTCAACACCGCGAAGTGGCCCAAGCCGAGGTCGACGCCGGTCTCAGCGTCAACCGCCGGGAGGGGTCGTTCGGCGACCTGGACCACGAACGAGGCGAAATACCGTCCAGCGGCGTCCATGACCACTGTCACCGAGGACGGCTCGGACGGCAGGGCGCGTGACCAGCGAACCGGCACGTCCCCGATCTTCGGCAGGCGTAACTTCCCACCTGCCGTCACACAGAACCGGGCGTTCTTCGTGAAACGTATAGCCTGGTGGTTGTCCCTCTTCGACCGGTACCGGGGCGCAGCGACCTTACGACCCTTGCGCTTGCCTGTGATCGAGGCGAAGAAGTTGCGGTAGGCGGCGTTCAGGTCCGCCAGCGCCTGCTGCAACACCGCCGCGGATACCTCACCCAGCCACGCCCGCTCAGGTGTCTTCTTCGCCTGGGTGATCACCCGCTTGGCCAGCTCGCCATCGGAGATGTAGGGCAACCCGGCCGCGTGGGCCTCCTGCCGGGCGCGCAGCCCGTCGTTGAACACCATCCGCGCACACCCGAACGCCCGGGCCAACGCTTGCCGCTGACCGGCACTCGGGTAGAGGCGGGTGTTGTACCGAAGCCGCACACCCAGAAACTTACCATCGGTTTACCGACGATTACACAGAGCCATCATGACCCGCAGGCAGTGCTTTTCGCCTACACGGCGACTTGGTCTCTATCACCAGGTTCCCGGCATTCCGTTTTCACCAAGGCGCACCTGGAACGCACCGAACAGATCATGCGCCACGCGTGCCGATGACCGCGACAGCGAATTGCGCGGGTTCACCCGTGAGGCCGAGCACATCCACCTGTTGGTGAACCTCCTGCCAAGCTGGCCGCCCGGGGCGAGGACCCGGAGGCCTACGCGGGCTACCTGGCGGCGTTCGCCCACGGCATGCCGCCGCACGGCGGGTTCGCGATCGGTCTGGAACGCTGGACGGCGCGCTTCACGAGCGCGGCGAACGTGCGCCAGACGACGCTCTTCCCCCGTGACCTGCACCGCCTGACGCCGTAAGCGCCACTTCGGTGTGAATTGACCCCGGTGGTGTTGAATTGACGGGTGACGACCATCGCGCCCACCGGGGTCCAGCACGTCATCGCCGCCGACGGCTACGAGGCCGTCGTCACGGAGGTCGGCGCGGGCCTGCGCGCCCTGACCTTCGAGGACCGGCCGCTGATCGTCGACTACCCCGAGGACCGGCAGCCGCCCGGCTCGGCGGGGGTGTTGCTGCTGCCGTGGCCGAACCGCGTGGACGGAGGCCGGTACACCTTCGACGGGCAGGAGCGCCAACTCGCGCTCACCGAGCCGAAGTACATGAACGCCGCGCACGGCTTCACCCGGACGCTCCCCTGGCGCCTGGTCTCCGGCGACGAGGCCTCGGTCACCCTCGGCCTGCGGCTGTTCCCGCAGGCCGGCTACCCGCACATCCTGGACTTCACGGTCACCTACGCGCTCGGCGCCTCGGGCCTCCGGGTGGAGCTGACCGCCGCGAACGCGGGCGGCACCGACGCGCCGTACGGCTTCGGCGCGCACCCGTACCTCACGGTGGGCGAGCCGCTGGAGTCGGCCGTGCTGGAGCTTCCCGCCGGGCGGTGGCTCCAGGTGGACGAGCGCAAGATCCCCGTCGGCGGCAGCGACGTCGAGGGCACCGCGTACGACTTCCGGACGGCGCGGCCGATCGACGATCTGGCGCTGGACACCCCCTTCACCGACCTGACCCGCGAGAAGGACGGGCTGGTGCACGTCCGGCTCACCACGGCGGACGGCTCGCGCGGCGTCGAGTTGTGGGCGGGCGAGGGCGTCCCGTGGCTTCAGCTCTTCACCGGCGACAGCCTGACCGGCCCGTACCGCCGCGCCGGGCTGGCGGTGGAGCCGATGAGCTGCCCGCCCAACGCGTTCGGGACGGGCGAGGACGTCATCCGGCTCGGCCCCGGCGACCAGGTGACGCACCACTGGGGCATCGCCGCCCTCTGACCCGCCCTCTTGACCCGCCCTCTTGACCCGCACGGCCGCCCGTTCGTGATCGGTTCTGGCTATGGCCCAGTGGCTTCCACGTCCGGACGACCCGGCATAAAGATGACGTGCGGATCGCGGCGAACGGCGTCAAGAACCGGTACATATGACCATAAATCAGGATTTTGGGCGCAGGATGGAAGGGTAACCGCAGGTAGGAGACGGATGCGATGCCCGCCATCACCCGTGCCACTTCCTTCGGAAGAGCAGCCCTCCGCAAGACCCCTCCGAGGAAGGGCTTCGCCGGCAGGATCGGCACCCCGGACACGGAGAGACACCGCCTCAGCGTCCCCGGCGGCCTCGCCGCGCTCTCGCTCGACGCCCTGGCGTCCGTCGCGTACGGCCCCGAGGCGATCGTGCTCGTCCTCGCGCTCGCCGGCGCGGCTGGGCTCGGCTACGCGGTCCCCGTCACGCTGGCGATCGTGCTCCTGCTGGCCGTGCTGACGATCTCCTACCGCCAGGTGATCGCCAGCTTTCCGCAGGGCGGCGGCGCGTACGGCGTCGCCAAGGCCTACCTCGGACGCCGGGCGAGCCTGGTCGCGGGCGCCAGCCTGATCGTCGACTACGTCCTGAACGTGGCCGTCTCCGTCGCGGCGGGGGTGGCGGCGCTGACCTCGGCCTTCCCCGAGCTGCTTCCGTACACCACCTGGCTGTGCCTGGCCGTGGTGCTCGCCGTGACGCTGGTCAACCTGCGGGGCGTCGGCACGAGCGCACGCGCCTTCATCGGCCCCACGATCATCTACGTCGGCGCGATCTGCCTGGTCATCGTCGTGGGTCTGCTGCGCGCCGCGCCCGCGACCCCCGTCCAGCACGCCGCCCAGGCCCACGGGCTGGAGACGGTCGGCGCGCTGCTCCTGCTGCGGGCGTTCGCCAACGGCTGCGCGGCCCTGACCGGGGTCGAGGCCATCGCCAACGCCGTGCCGACCTTCAGGAAGCCGCGCGTGCGCCGGGCGCAGCGGACCGAGGTCGCGCTCGGCGCCGTGCTCGGGATCATGCTGATCGGCGTGGCCGCCCTCATCCAGAGGTTCTCGATCGGCCCGGTGCACGGGATCACGGTGCTGGCGCAGGTCACGCGGGCCGCGCTCGGGGACGGGCCGCTGTTCTACGTCGTCCAGTTCTCCACCGTGATCCTGCTCGCGCTGGCCGCCAACACCTCCTTCGGCGGGCTGCCCGTCCTGGCGAAGCTGCTGGCCAAGGACAACAACCTGCCGCACTTCTTCGCGCTGCGGGTCGAGCGGCAGGTCCACCGGTACGGCATCGTGTTCCTCGCCGTCACGGCCGCGCTGCTGCTGGTCGGCACGCGCGGCGACATGAACAAGCTCGTCCCGCTGTTCGCGATCGGGGTGTTCGTCGGATTCACCCTGTCGCAGGCGGGAATGGTGCGGCACTGGCTCGCCGAGCGGCCCTCCGGATGGCGGCGGAAGGCCGCGCTCAACGGCTTCGGCGCGCTGATGACCGGCGTCGCCGTCCTCGTGATCGCCGCCACCAAGTTCGGCGAGGGCGGCTGGATCGTCGTCGCCGCCCTGCCGCTGATCGTGCTCGGCATGGAGTGGGTCAACCGGGCGTACGCGCGGATCGGCCGCAAACTGGAGCTGGGCGTGGTGCCCACGCCGCCGAGGCCCCGCCGCTCGGTCGTCGTCGTGCCCGTGCACGCGGTGAACCGGCTCACCCGCGACGCCCTCGCGGCGGCGCTCTCCCTCGGCGACCGCGTCGTCGCCGTCCATGTGACGTATCCGGACGACGAGGACGAAGGCCGGGCGTTGGTCGAGGAATGGGAGCGCTGGCACCCGGACGTCGAGCTCGTCCTGATCCACGACGCCCACCGGCGCCTCGCCCGGCCCCTGGCGACCTACCTGGCCTCGCTGCGTGAGGCCCACGTGTTCGTGCTGATCGCCGAGATCGAGCCCGAGCACGCCTGGATGCGGTTCCTGCAGAACCAGCGGGGCGCCGTCCTGGCGCGGGGGCTGCGCCGGATGAGCGGCGCCGTGGTCTGCCGCATGCGGTTCCGCCTTTCGGCGCTGGCCTGAAATCCGGCGTGAAGGCCGAACTTCTTGCCGGGTGAATCGTTCCCTCCATGGGGTGGGCAACGCGGGCGTGTGAGCATGGGGGCATGGGTGAGACCATGAGCGCCTGGGTGGTGCGGCGGCCCGGGCCGATGGAGACGCGTCCTCTTGAGCGGGTGCGGCTGCCCGTACCGGAGCCGGGGCCCGGGGAGGTCCTGGTCAAGGTCGAGGTGTGCGCCGTGTGCCGCACCGACCTGCACCTCGCCGAAGGCGACCTGCCGCCGAAACGGCCGGGCACCGTCCCCGGGCACGAGGTGGTCGGCCGGGTCGTGGCGCGCGGCCCCGGAGCGGGTCTGCCGGACGGCACGCGGGTCGGGGTGGCCTGGCTGCGGCGGACCTGCGGCCGGTGCCGGTACTGCCTGCGCGGCCTGGAGAACCTGTGCCCCGACTCGCGGTACACCGGCTGGGACGCCGACGGAGGGTACGCCGAGTACACGACCGCGCCGGAGGACTACGTCTACACGCTGCCGGAGGACCGGCCCGCCGAGCGCCTGGCCCCGCTGCTGTGCGCGGGCATCATCGGCTACCGCGCGCTCGCCCGCGCCGACCTTCCGCCGGGCGGCAGGCTCGGCGTCTACGGCTTCGGGGCCTCGGCGCACCTGACCGCCCAGGTGGCGATCGCGCAGGGCGCCTCCGTGCACGTGCTGACCCGGTCCCTGGCGGCGCGGCGTCTGGCGCTGGAGCTCGGGGCGGCCTCGGCGGGCGGCGCGTACGACCCTCCGCCCGAGCCGCTGGACTCGGCCATCCTGTTCGCCCCGGTCGGCGATCTCGTCCCCGTGGCGCTCGCCGCCCTCGACCGGGGCGGGACGCTGGCCGTCGCGGGCATCCACCTCACCGACGTCCCGCCGCTGAACTACCAGGACCACCTGTTCTACGAGCGGGGCCTGCGCAGCGTCACCGCGAACACGCGCGAGGACGGCCGGACGTTCCTCGACCTGGCCACGCGGCACCCGCTGAGCGTCACCACGACCCCGTACCCGTTCGACCGCGCGGACCAGGCGCTGGCCGACCTCGCGGCGGACCGGGTGAACGGCGCGGCCGTCCTCCACATTGGCGGCTGACCCGCCAGGGGACCGAGCCGCCGGACGGGGCCACCAGGACAGGGCCGGTCAGCCGGACGCGCGGTCGCGGACGAGTTCGACGACGGCGCCGATGTCGGCGTCCCCGAAGCCCGCCGCCGCGGCCTGCTCGTACCGGCGCTCGACCAGCCGGGCGAGGGGCAGGGTCAGGCCGTGCGTCTCCGCCACCTCGGCCGGCAGGCGGACGTCCTTGGCGCCGAGCCGGGTCGTGAACCAGCCTTCATGGTCGCCGCCGAGGACGTCGTCCAGGCGGTTGCGCAGCGCGGGCGCGATCGTTCCCCTCCCGTCGGCGCCGGCGCCCGCGTCAGCTTCGGCTGGGCGTCCGCGCGCGGTCGGCCGGCGCGCCCGGGGGTTTGGCGAGGGCCTTCATGGCCTCTCTGAGCACCCACGCCTCCTGGTTGAGCAGCCTGCGGTCGCGCGGCTCACAGTCGGCGTCGATCACGAAGTCGTCCCCCTGGAAGCGCGGGAAGACGTGGACGTGGGCATGGAAGACACCGAGGAGCGAGGGCTCGCCGTCGCCGAGGAACATGGTGATGCCCTCGCAGTGCAGCCCCGAGTGCCGCAGGCCGACCGCGACCCGCTGGGCGATCCGCCACATGTGGACGCCGACCTCCTCGTCGAGGTCTTCGAGCCCGGCGGCGTGGACTCGCGGGATGACGAGGGCGTGCCCCGGGTTCACCGGGTTGCTTTCCATGATCACAATCGTGCGGTCGTCCTGGAAGGCCAGGCTCGCTTCCGCCCTGCCCTCAAGGATGTCGCAGAACGCGCATACATCGCCTGAGCTGTCCATCCTTCAATGATTCCTCGCCCCGAATCGGGACCTTCCGCGGCCCCCGGCGGACGGCGTCACGCGCGCGGCCCTCTGACCAGGCCAGACGGCCCGCCCGCCCGAAAGCCTGCGGGCCCGGCACTCCCTGTGGGGAGTACCGGGCCCGCCTGGTGGTCTTCCGTCAGCGCAGGATCTTGTAGAGCGCCGACGTCAGGGACGCCTTGGCGTCGTCCCCGTCGATCGACCACATCATCGACCCCCCGAGCCCCTTCAGCCGGATGTACACGGCCTTCTGGGCCAGGGACGCCGGGTCGTCGTACGACCAGAACTCGTTGCCGTCGTACAGCCACATCGCGCCGGTGAGCAGGTCGCGGTACCGCTTGCCCGGCTTGCCGGCCAGGACCTTGTAGTCCTCGCTGCCCGCCGCCCAGACGCCCGGCGCGGGGCCGGTGGCCGGGGACCACAGCCCGTCGCCGGTGGCCTTCACGCCCGTCCAGCCCTGGCCGTACGCCGGGACGCCGACGACGATCTTCTTGGCGGGGGCGCCGCGCGACAGGAAGTCGCGGACGGTGGTGTCCACGCTGTACTTGATCGCGTTCGGGTCCCTGCGGTCGGGGAACAGGTTGCCGTTGTGGCCGGTGATCGGGTCCCACGAGCCGTGCAGGTCGTAGCCCTGGACGGTGGCGAAGTCCAGGTTGCGGAACACGTCGCGAACCTCGAAGCCGACGTCGATCTTCGCGGCGGCGGCGGGCAGGAACGCCGTGAGCTGGCTCTTGCGGTCGAAGGCGTTGAGCTGGCGGCGCAGCTCGGCCACGAACAGGGTGAAGTTGCGCTTGTCCTCGGGCCGGATGATGTTGCCGGCGTTGCCCTCGGAGCCGGGCCACTCCCAGTCCAGGTCGATGCCGTCGAACACACCCGCGCCCGCGCCGGCCGCGAGGCCCGGCAGGTTCCCCTTCAGCCACAGGTCGACGCAGGACGCGGCGAGCGCGCCGCGGGCCTGCGGGGTGAGCACGGCGTCGGAGAAGTACTTCGAGCCGGTCCAGCCGCCGAGCGAGATCAGGACCTTCAGGCCGGGGTGGGCGGCCTTGAGCTTCTTGAGCTGGTTGAGGTTGCCGTTGAGCGCCTGGCCGGGCGCGTCGGCGACGCCGTCCACGCTCTGCTCGGCGGAGACCGGCCGCTGCCAGTCGGCCCAGGGGTCGACGGACACGCACTTGAGCGAGGCGTCGACGGCGCCGAACGCGTAGTTGATGTGGGTCAGCTTCGCCGCGGCGCCGCTGGTCTCGACGTCCTTGACCTGGTAGTTACGGCCGTAGATGCCCCACTGGGTGAAGTACGCGACCCGCTTGAAGCGGTCGCCGCCGTCGTGGTCGCGCGTGTGGCTCTTGATGGACGCGGCGGACGCGGACGCGATCGCGTGGGCCGAGGTGGCGGCCTGGGCAGGTATGGCCACCGCGGCGAGCCCGGCGGCGAGCGCCGCTGTGAGAAGGTGCTGGAAAGGTCGTCGCACGGCCGTCTCCACTCGCTGCTCTGGGGAGCTGAATACTCATAGGAAAGTTTCCTATAAGTTTTTCGGATCGTAGAGCCCTCCGTGCGCGGCGTCAATGCACGATCACGCATCGACGCGTCCGTCCAAGATCCCTGCCTCGACGGGAAGCTTCGCGTACGCTCCCGCCGAGCGGGATCCGGGGGAACCCGTCCCGGGGGACCCGTAAGACCTCCCCGGTAAGGACACGCGTTACCTCCCGCGGGAGGGCGCGCCCGCGTCCCGCGGGGAACCGGTCAGGCCAGGCGTGCCGGGAAGCCGCCCGTGGCGATCGGGCCCCAGCTCACCGGGGTCACGCGCAGCAGCGACTTACCCTGGCGCTCCATGGCCGCGCGGTACTCGTCCCAGTCCGGGTGCTCGTCCGCGATCACCCGGTAGTACTCCACCAGCGGCTCCAGCGCCTCCGGCATGTCCAGGACCTCGCAGGTGCCGTCGATCTGCACCCAGGCCCCGCCGAAGTCATCTGAGAGGATCACCACGCTGACGTTCGGGTCGCGGCGCGCGTTCACGGCCTTGGCGCGCTCAGGATAGGTGGACACCACGACGCGGCCCTCGCCGTCCACCCCGCAGGTGACCGGCGACGCCTGCACGCCGCCGTCCCGCCGACGCGTGATCAGGATCGCCTGGTGACGGTCGCGCGCGAAGTCGAGAAGCTGCTCACGGCCGACCACGTCCGTGGTCGCGATCTTCGGACTCATGCCCTCACTGTACGACGTCCCCGCACACCGCCCCGCGTGCCCGCCACCTCGCGCAGGCAGGTGACCGGCCGAAGACCGGTGCGGCCTAAAGCGTGCTGCATTCATCGCGCTGACAGCCGCGTCCGAACCCCAGCCGGCGCTTCTCGGAGTTCTTTGGATCGAGCCGCTTGACCATGCCGTTGGGGCATGGAACAGACTACCGGCGTGAGCTTTGCTGATGAAAATCGCCTGAACCGCGGCCCGCGTGGGCCCCTCTCAACGCCGCGTGCGCGGCCATCTCCGACCCCTGGTCCCACGTGATCGACCTGATCAGCTGGGAGGGCACGTCCTTGACCGTGTCGATCAACGCGCCGCACACCATGTCGGACGTTCGCCCGAACAGAAGCGGGACAATCAGAGCGAAATGGCTCCTGCGCTTAACCAAGGCGCTCGCCGTGCCTGCCCCGTTCTCACCAATGGCGAGGTCTCCCTCCCAATGGCCGGGAATCTGCCGATCTGCCACCTCGGCAGGCCGGTCGTCGATGGAGCACATCCCGACAATCCGGGCTCCCGGTGATCTCTTACGGCCGCGGGGCTTTCGCTGTTCACGACCCGACCGCAAGTCGACGCCGAGCCGTCCCTGCTCCCCCTTGGGCAAGGCGTACATCCAGGTGTAAATCGCCTCGTGCGACACCGTGTCCACCGCCTCTTCGCAGGCCCGCTCGTGCTTGAGACGCCCGGCGATCTGATCGAGGGACCATTATTCGCCAGATTCAAGGCGAAGCACCGCGAAATCTCCTCCCGGTCGGCCATCGTCAGCGAGCGACGCTGCTTCCCCACGGACCACTCCCTCACGGATCTGTCCGTCGAGACCGCCAAGGTCAAAGCCCAACGAGGCAGGACGCCTACTCCTCCAGGTAAGTCCCTGACCCGCCGAACTTCCGAAAGGTCCGATTGCCTTCACCGCTTGGGATCGAACTCCGCGGTCTCGATCAACTATGGCGACGTGCAGGACAACGTGGACGGAGCCCCCTCGTGAATCTCCTCACGGCGACCGTGGCGCGCACCAAGCCGCGGTTCCTCACGAGCTTCGTCGACGCCCGGGGTCAGGTTCTCGCCATCCTCTCGGCGGCCTCGACCATTGCGATCCTTCCCGTCGTGGCGGCGGGCTGGATCGCGCAGAAACAACGTGTCCGTGGACTCGCGATGGGAGCGATCAAATGACACAGCAGAACCAGAAGACGAAGACCTCGCCCCTGTCGCAAAGCGCACTGGCGAAGGTCGCGGCGTCACACCCGGAGGTGGAGCTGCCCGGATACGATCGCGCCTCGGTCCGCGCCGGGATCGTCCACTTCGGTGTCGGAGGCTTCCACCGCGCGCACCAGGCCGTGGTCGTCGACGAGCTGCTCAAGGAAGGCTCGGGTCAGGAATGGGGCATCGTCGGCGTGGGCGTGCTGCCGGGGGACGTCGCCATGCGCGACGCTCTCTCTGCGCAGGACGGCCTGTACACCCTGGTGCGGAAGCACCCCGATGGACGCGTGGACGCCCGCGTGATCGGCAGCATCATCGACTACCTGTTCGCGCCGGACGACCCGGAAAGGGTGATCGAGCTTCTCGCGGATCCGGGGGTCCGCATCGTCTCGCTCACCATCACGGAGGGTGGGTACAGCTTCGACCAGGTCACCGGCGCGTTCGACTCGTCGACGCCCGCCATCCAGGCCGACCTTGCGCCGGGCGCGGTCCCGCAGACGGTCTTCGGGCTGGTGCTCGAAGCGCTCGCGCGTCGTCGCGAGCGCGGCATCGCGCCCTTCACGATCATGTCCTGCGACAACATCCAGGGGAACGGGGACAAGGCCCGGACCGTGTTCTCGGCCTTCGCGTCGCTCCGCGATCCCGAGATCGGACGCTGGGTGATCGACCAGGTCGCCTTCCCCAACTCCATGGTCGACCGCATCACGCCTGTCACCACCGACGAGGACCGCCGGCTCGTGGAGCACGAGTTCGGTATCACCGATCGGTGGCCGGTCGTCGCCGAGCCCTTCTTCCAGTGGGTGCTCGAAGATCGCTTCCCCGGGGGGCGTCCGCCGTACGACACGGCCGGCGTGCAACTGGTCGAGGACGTCGAACCCTATGAGCTGATGAAGCTCCGGCTGCTCAACGCGAGCCATCAGGGCATGGCGTACTTCGGGTACCTCAGCGGTCATCGGTACGCGCACGAGGCGACGGCGGACCCCGCGATCGGGTCCTTCCTCCGCGACTATATGGACCAGGAGGCGACACCGACGCTGCGTCCTGTCCCCGGCGTCGACCTCGACGCCTACAAGACGACCCTCATCGAGCGCTTCGCCAATCCCGCGATCCGGGACACACTGGCCCGGTTGTGCGCCGAATCCAGCGACCGCATCCCGAAGTGGCTGCTCCCCGTGATCAGGGAGCAGCTGCGCGCAGGCGGCGATATTCGTCGCTCCGCGGCGATCGTCGCCAGCTGGGCCCGGTACGCCGAGGGGGTGGACGAGCAAGGCGAGCCCATCTACGTGGTTGATCGCGATGCGGACGAACTGGTCCGCATCGCGCGCACACAGCGCGAGAACCCGATCGCCTTCATCGCGAACAGGAAGTACTTCGGCGATCTCGCCGAGGATGATCGCTTCCGCGAGGTCTATCTCGAGGCCCTGGAATCGCTCATCGAACGAGGTGCGGCGGCGACCGTCCGTGCGCTCGTGGAAGACGGGTCCCGAGGCGAGAACGCGCGTATCGGCGACTGAGCGGCGACCCGCCGGATCCGACGACCCCACGGACCCGACAGGCCCGTGCGGTACTGCGAATAGCACCGCAGCTTTTAGCAAGCCCTAAGAGAAGTATGCAGGTAAAACGTCACTGACACCTTGTGTGTCGGTAAGCGGCTAGTTGTTTCAACTATCAGTTGACCCAGGAAGGTAAATCATGGAACTGAAAGAAGGGCGTATTCCTGCGGAGGCGGGAAGAGCGTTTGCAAAGAGCAAGGTCCTCTCCGTGAAAAATCCTGCGTTCATGCTGGTCATCGCATTGGCTCTCTGCCTTGTCGGCGGGGTGGGAGCAAGCTTGATCAAGACGGTGGGGAATTCTGTCACTATAAAGCAAATAAGCTGGGAAACGCCGTCGGGCCATCTATTGGCCGGTCAACTTTTCATCCCCAAAAATGCGACGGCCGACACTCCCGCGCCCGCAGTCGTGGCAGCTCATGGCGGGAGCCTCAACAGCGAATATCCGGATCAGTACTATATTGAGTTGTCTCGCAGAGGGTATGTGGTCTATTCCATCGACATGTACGGTCATGGACATTCAGACGCCGCGGAACCTCAATACATGTACAACGGCCTTTACGAGGGTGTTCAATATCTGGCCACGTTGCCTTACGTGAATCAATCCGGTATCGGCATCACCGGAAACTCAAATGGTGCGTTTGCCGTAGACATGGCAGTGATGCTGGACAGTGCGGCGGAGAAACATCTGATCGCTTCCGCATTGTATGTGGTCAATGATCCTACAATGGTCAAAGGCCAGGCGTTCGGTGCATTTCTTCAAGAATCGAACAAGGACTATCTCAATGTGTTCGGCAGCCGGGATGTCGGGCTCATCACGGCACAGTACGACGTCACGTTCAACCGCGTTGTGCGTGAGGACGGCACAGTCAGTGCTCCCCGCGATTATCTACACCAGAAGGTTGTCCAGTCTTTCTTGAACTTCGGCAAGGACCCCAGTGGGCTTGAAGAGCGGGACAGCCATACTATTTACAAGGAAAATATCGATGGCAGAGAGGCCATCAGAGTCCTCTACGATGAGCCGATAATCCATCCTTGGAGTCTTATGGATTCAGGCGTGGCAAGCGATAGCCTTGAGTTCTTCGACACATCCTTGCCGGCCCCCGAACCCATCGCCTATGACAATCAGATCTGGCAGTGGAAAACGGTCTTCAGCGTTATCGGTATTATTGGCCTGTTCATGTTCTTGGTAAGCTTCGTTCTCGTCATGCTGAGAACCAAAGCCTTTAGGGTATTGAAGGCGAAGGAGCCGGTACAGATCAGAGAGGTTGACCTCGGGGGAAAGATCTGGTTGTGGACAGGGATGTCTGTAGCTGCGCTGTTCGGCGGGATCTCCTTTGTGATCGTCTACTGGGTATCCGCCATTCACAAGCCGAGCTTCTTCGCTCAGGGGGCATCGTTCTCCATGGGCGCATGGGCGCTGGTCTGTGCTCTTTTTATGCTCTTCATCTTGTTCGTGAACTATCGCACATACGCCAAGAAAAAGGGTCTTGACCTGCGGGAACAGGGCATTATTCTAGCGAAGGGTACGGTTTGGAAGACCGTATTGCTTGGCGTGCTGGCGACTGCGTCCACATACGCCATCGTTTTTCTCGTTGACTATTTCTTTAGAACCGACTTCCACTTCTGGACGGTTCTAGGGTTTAACACCTTCCAGGCCGACAAGATTCTTGAATCCCTAAAATACCTCCCCTTCTTGTTGGTCTTCTATATTATCCTTTCCGTTGCCACCAATGTCTTCAATTACATTCGCATTGACAAGAGGGAATGGGTCAACCTCCTGATAAACGTAGTTTTCAATACCCTCGGTGCACTTTTGCTCGTTGCCTTTGTGTATATCTTCTTTGTTGCCACCGGGAATACGCCTCTGGACGAAATGGGCTTTGCCGTCTTTACTCCAGTCAACGCGGCAATCATTGTGATTGCCATTGTTCCCATTGCAACGATCATCACCCGGCTGGTCTATAAGGCAACCCGCAACCCGTATCTCCCGGCTATCGCGGTGTCCATCATCGTGACCGTCATGACATGCACCAGAGCCGTGACCATGTTGTGAATGGGCTCCGCGCAGTTGTCGGTGTAGTTGGGGTGCGCGGCGTTCGCCGGGTAGGGGTCACGCCCAAGTGACGGCCCTGCCGGTCGCCTTCGGCGCGATCGGGCTGTCGCTGTGGGTCGGCCTCATCGGGTCCGGCTCGATGCCGCTGGTCAAGGCGCTCCTCCCCACCGGTGCGACGACGCAGCTGAGCATCAACGCCTGGAACGGCGGTGTGCCGCTCGGCGGGAACCCCTCGTTTGTGCTTCCCACGCTCGGCTGGATCCTCGTGGCACTGATCATGGTAAGCCTGACCTTCACTGGGAACCCCGCCGATGAGCGAAGGACACGATGCGGCGCCAACGTGGGGTCCCCGCCTCGCTGGGCTTCCCCCGGGGCGTGGACACCCGGTTTCATGCGGCCGGTTCGGTCACCCTGTCAATCGTCACCCGGGAGTGGACGAGGACGAAATCGGCGCCGCCGAGGGTGACCTTGTCACCGAAGTTGGTGATCGACACGGCGGCGTTCTGGCGGGTGAAGGCGGTCGTGAGGCAGGGCAGGTAGACCTCGCAGTTGGTCCGGTCCGCCGATGCCGGCGGCCGCGGAGATCCCCAGATCCCGAGGGCGGCGGCGGTGTCGCGGCCGTCGCGGATCTGGAAGCCGCCGTCCAGGCGGGTTGTTTAACGCTACAATTGATCGCTCATGATCAACCTCACAAGTTAACCCTGTCAAGAGGTGAGCTCCACGGCGGTGGCGCATAACTCCTGGGTAACGCTGCCAAGCTCGCTCTTGACGGGCCAGCACATCTCCAGGTTTCTTGTTTTAGCGCTAAAACAGCGTGTAGGGATCAAGGAGATCACCATGCGGAACCCCCCAGCGTCCAGGCGACTGTTGGCCGCCGGCGTCGTGGCCGTGGGCCTGGCGGCGGCGGGCTGCGGCAGCCCCTCTGCCCCGGCCGCCGACGGCGCCCCCACCCCCACCCCCGTGCAGGATCGCGGCCCGATCACCCTGGCGTCCTCCAAGGACACCACCGGCACCGTACAGGCGCAGCTGGACCGCTGGAACACCGACCACCCGGCGGAGAAGGTCACGCTCGTCGAGCTGCCCGAGAGCGCCGACCAGCAGCGCCAGCTGTTCATCCAGAACGCCCAGACCAAGTCCGACGCCTACACCGTCCTCAACATGGATGTGGTGTGGACGGCGGAGTTCGCCGCCAACCGGTGGATCGACGAACTGCCCGCCGACAAGGTCCCGACCGGGAAGATGATCCCCGCGGTCGTCGAGACGGCCACGTACTTCAACAAGCTCTACGCCGTCCCCTACAACACCAACGGCGGCCTGCTGTTCTACCGCAAGGATCTCCTGGACGCCGCGCACGTCCAGCCGCCGACCACCTGGGCGGAGATGAAGGACGCCTGCGCCAAGATCAAGGCGCTGCCCCAGGGCAAGGACCTGTCGTGCTACGCGGGCCAGTTCGACAAGTACGAGGGCCTGACCGTCAACTTCGCCGAGGCCGTGGACTCGGCCGGAGGCTCCATCGTCGACGCCGAAGGCAAGCCGACGGTCGACACCGACGAGGCCCGGAAGGGGCTGGCGTTCCTGGCCGACTCCTTCAAGGACGGCACGATCGCCAAGTCCGCCATCTCCTTCAAGGAGGAGGAGGGCCGCCGCGATTTCCAGGCCGGCAAGCTGATCTTCCACCGGCAGTGGCCGTATCAGTGGGAGCTGGCCAACAAGAGCGACGGCTCCAGCAAGGTGGCGGGCAAGTTCGGCGTCGCGCCACTGCCCGGCCTCACCGGTCCCGGCAAGTCGAGCCTGGGCGGGCTGAACCTGGCCGTCAGCGCGTTCGCCAAGCACAAGGCGACCGCGCTGGACTTCATCAGCTTCTTCGCCAGTGAGGACAACGCCCGCAAGAACCTGGAGGCCTCCTCGGCCGCCCCGCCCTACGCCGACCTCTACACCGACTCCGAACTGGTGAAGAAGTACCCCTACCTGCCGGTGCTACGCGACTCCATCAACACTGCCGCGCCCCGGCCGCGGGTCGTCGCCTACGGCGACTTCACCGCGGTCATCCAGGAGAACGCCTACGCGGCGATCAGCGGCACCAAGCCGGTGGACCAGGCGCTGACCGACATGCAGGCCGGTCTGCTCAAGGTGGTCTCGAAGTAGTGACGCACACCCTGCCGCGTCCTGTGCCCGGTCTGTCCCGGAACAAGCGCAGGGCGCGGGAGGGACGACTGGCCCTGCTGTTCGTCTCTCCCTCGCTGATCGCGCTGCTCCTGGTCGTCGGCTATCCCATCCTGGCCGCACTGCGCATGTCGTTCGAGGTGTCCAGCACCCGCATCGACCCGGCCACCGGATTCAAGGTCACCAGCACCCGGTTCGGCCTGGCCAACTACGCGGTCGTCGACGGCCGCTTCCTGAACGCCCTGTGGAACACCACCACCTTCACCGTCGTGTCGGTCGCGATCGAGGTCGTCATCGGCGTCGCGATGGCACTGATCATGAGCCAGGAGCTGCGCGGACGGGGTCTGATCCGCGCCTCCATCCTGGTGCCCTGGGCCATCCCCACCGCGGTGTCGGCGCTGCTGTGGCGGTGGATCTTCGCGCCGGACGGCGTCGCGAACGCGGTGCTGTCCGCCGACGTGGTGTGGACCGGTAACGCGTTCTCCTCCTGGGTCGCGGTGGTGGTGGCCGACACCTGGAAGACGGCCCCGTTCATCGGCCTGCTCGTCCTGGCCGGCCTCCAGGCGATTCCACGGGAGGTCTACGAGGCCGCCCGGGTCGACGGATCCAAGCCGTTCACCACGTTCTGGCGGATCACCGTGCCGATGGTGCGGCCGGTACTCGCCGTCGCGGTGCTGTTCCGGATCCTGGACGTCCTGAGAATGTTCGACCTGCCGTATGTGCTGGTCGGTCCGCGCAAGGATTCGGTGGAGACGCTGTCGATGCTCGCCTACGACGAGATGAGCAACCTGCGCTTCGGTCCCGCCTCGGCCTACGCCGCCATCTTGTTCGTTTACGTCGTTGCCGTCGCCTTCGCGTTCGTCCGGTTGTTCGGCGCGGACGTGACCCGCCGGGGGGCCTCATGAACCGTCAGCGTCTCTTGCGGCCCACGGGCGCCGTCGCGCTCGTGGCCTACTGCCTGGCGCCCTTCGCCTGGATGGTGATCTCCAGCCTGCGCCGGCCGGCCGACCAGTTCTCCAACAGCCCGATCCCCTCCCCGGCCTCGCTGGAGAACTACCGGGCGGCCTTCGACCCCTCCAACGGATTCGCAAAGGCTCTGCTCAACAGCGTCGTCGTCGCGGGCATCACCACGATCGCGGTCCTCGTCATGGCCGTGCTGACCTCTTATGCGATCGCCCGCCTGGAGTTCCGGTTCAAAGGACTGATCCTGGCGACGATCATCGGCACCGCCATGTTCCCCGGCATCACCATCCTGGTCCCGATGCTCGAGGCGTTCATCTCGGTGGGCTGGATCAACACCTACCAGGCGATGATCCTGCCCACGATCAGCTTCACGCTGCCGCTGGCGATCTGGACCCTCACCGCCTTCTTCCGTCAGATGCCCATGGAGCTGGAGAAGGCCGCCCAAGTGGACGGATGCGGCCCGTTCCAGGCGTTCTACCGGATCATCCTGCCGCTGGCGGCGCCCGGTGTGTTCACCACGGCGATCTTGACGTTCATCGCCGCGTGGAACGAATTCATGATCGCCGCCAGCGTCGTCAACCGCAAGGACAACATGACCGCCAACGTCATCCTCTCCCTTTTCACCGGCCAGTACGGATTCGACCAGCCGTTCGGCACCCAGATGGCCGCCGGGACGGTGCTGACCCTTCCCCTGGTCGTCCTCGTCTTGATCTGCCAGCGGCGCATCGTGGACGGCCTGACCGCAGGAGGAGTCAAGTGAGCCCCTGGTGGACCAACGCCGTCATCTACCAGGTCTACCTGCGCAGCTTCGCCGACTCCGACGGCGACGGCATCGGCGACCTGGACGGCGTCCGCAGCAGACTGCCCTACCTGCACGACCTGGGCGTCGATGGCATCTGGCTGACCCCCTTCTACACCTCGCCCATGAACGACGGCGGCTACGACATCACCGACCACCGCGACGTCGACCCCGTCTTCGGAACGCTGGCCGACTTCGACGCCCTGCTGGCCGACGCCCACGCCCTGAACCTGCGCATCATCATCGACCTGGTTCCCAACCACACCTCCGACACCCATCCCTGGTTCCACTCCCACGACCGGCGCAAGCGCTACATCTTCCGGCCCGGCCGCGATGGCGGCCCGCCCAACGACTGGGAGTCGGTGTTCGGCGGCCCCGCATGGAGCCCGGCCCCCGACGGCGATGACTGGTACCTGCACCTGTTCGACGCCACGCAGCCCGACCTCGACTGGCATAACCCCGAGGTCGCGGACGAGTACGCCGACATCCTGCGATACTGGCTCGATCGCGGCGTCGACGGGGTCCGCATCGACGTCGCTCACGGCCTCTTCAAGGCCGACGGCCTGCCCGATGTCGGATACGCCGGCCAGGACCATCGCCTGGACGTCCTGCCGTTTTTCGACCAGGACGGCGTCCATGACGTCTACCGTCGCTGGCGCAAGATCCTCGACTCCTATCCCGGGGACCGGATCGGCGTCGCCGAGGCCTGGGCGCCCACCGCCGATCGGCTGGCGCTCTACACCCGGCCCGACGAACTCCACCAGGCCTTCAACTTCCCGTTCCTGCTCGCCCCCTGGCAGGCCCCCGCTGTGCGCGCGGTCGTCGACCGGTCGCTCGCCGCCGGCTCCTCGCCCACCTGGGTGCTGTCCAACCACGATGTGCAGCGGCACCGCACTCGCCTGGGATCAGCGGCCCGCGCCCAGGCCGCCACCTTGTTCATGCTCGCCCTGCCCGGTTCGGCCTACCTCTATCAAGGCGAGGAACTGGGCCTGCCCGAAGTCCTCGACCTGCCCGACGAGGCTCTCCAGGACCCGACCTTCAGTCGCAGCGACGGAGCCGACCGAGGCCGCGACGGGTGCCGCATCCCGCTCCCATGGACCGCGCAGGCACCGGCGTTCGGATTCAGCCAGACCGGGAGGCCATGGCTGCCGATGCCCGCGGACTGGGCCGAGCTTTCCGTGCAGGCCCAGCAGCGCCGCACCGACTCGACCCTCGCCCTGTATCGCCATGCCCTGCGGCTCAGACGTTCCTTCGCCGGAGAGCTGGCTTGGCATGACGCGCCGGAAGGAGTGCTCGTTTTCTCCCGGTCCTCGCTGACGTGCACGACCAATTTCAGCGACCGTGACATTGCGATCACCGCGCCGGGCAGTCCGGTCCTGTCCAGCGCTCCACTGCCGCCGATCCGTGATGACGGGGCCGTGCTCATTCCTAAGGAGACCTGCGTGTGGTGGCAATAGGATGCTTGTCCGCGCTTGGTTCTCCATCATCGGCAGCGTGAGTTCGCGCTCAGTTCTCCGTCGGGAAAGGAAGACCGTTGGTGTCAGGCCGTAATCAGCCGGTTACACTCGCTGATGTCGCGGCCCGTGCTGAGGTGTCGGCGCAGACCGTCTCCAACGTGCTGCACAGGCCCGACCGGGTCCTGCCGAAGACCCGTAAGAAGGTCGAGGCGGCGATCAAGGAACTGGGTTACCAGCCCAACCGCGCCGCCCGGGCCCTGCGGGCCAACACCTCGCACATCATCGGGTTCCGGATCGAGCCCACCTCCACCGGGGCGGTCGGCTCGATCCACGACCGCTTCCTCCATGCTCTCGCCGAGGCCGCCCGCCCTTCCGGCCATCACATCCAGCTGTTCACCGCCGACGACGCCGCCGCCGAGGCGGCGTCCGCGTCGCAACTGTGGCGAGCCGGAGCGGTCGACGCGGTGGTGCTCTACGACATCGTCGCCGACGACCCCCGGCCCGGACTCCTGCTGGACAAGGATGTCCCCTTCGTCTCCTTCGGCCGGACCCTCCTCCGTCCCACCACCTACTCCTGGGTCGACGTCGACGACGAGAACGGCATCCACCAGGCGGTCGACCACCTCGTCTCCCAGGGGCACCGCAGAATCGGCTACATCGGCTGGCCCGAGCACCTGGCCGTCGGCGTGCGCCGTGCCCGCGGCTGGCACGACGCCATGCGCCTGAACGCACTGCCGACCGACCTCGACGCCCGCGCCGACGACACCATCGCCGCAGGCAGGCAGGCCGCCGCCAGCCTCCTCAGCACCCCCGAACCCCCCACCGCGATCATCGCCGCCACCGACACCATCGCCGTCGGCATCCACCACGAGGCCCTGCACCGAGACCTGCGTCCCGGAAAGGACCTGGCCATCATCGGATTCGACGACACACCCACGGCCTACGCCATGGCCATCTCCAGCATCGGCCAGCCCGTCGCAGACGTCGCCCGCGCCATCATGAACCTGCTCCTCGAACTCCTCAACGCACCCCAGGCCCCGCCCACTCAGGGCAGGCTCCTCGCCCCCCGCCTCATCATCCGCGACTCCAGCAGCCGACCATGCCGGCTCTGAGACCACCCATGCGCGCCCCGGGAGCAGCAGACACCTGCCGGGTGGTGCCGAAGCGTGCTTTGCATGCTCCGGCACCACCCGACGGCAACCAGCCGGAGGGCAGGGCGACATCAGATTGAGCAGACAAAGCGATGTCCTTATCATCCTCATTGTCCGACTTTGAATGGCGTGTTAAAATCAATTCTTCGCAATAGCAGCTCACTAAAAGGGGTGTTATGTCGGCGAGGTGGGAAGCAGACGCTTCCGCGTCATTCAAGCGACGACTGGGAAAATCAGCCGCCGAGTTGGGTATGACCGACAATAATCCGTCATGTCCAGACCTGTGGGAGCTCGACAATGGCGACATCGCGGCCATAGGAAGAGACCTGACGGCAGAGTACGCCCACCGTCTCCCCCCAGACGTGAGCATCGGACAGGATGAGGCACTGGTCGTCCTCCCCCGCAAGATGTTGATCGCCGCAAAGGAGGACATCCCCAATGCGTGACCTGCCGCGCTGGTCGACAACCTGTACGTAAAGGCGGCGCCGGCGATCGACCCGCCGTCCACGCCGCATTACGTCGCGGTCCGTCCGTCGCGCGGCGCCGAAAATGTCGGTGCGGACCGCGAGACTTCTCCGCATGGACATCGACGGGTACTGGGCCCTGCTCGAAGGCGCCCGTGCGCATACAGAGGATCTCGACGAGCGTGCCGAGTGGCTGGTCGAGCAACTCGCCCGGCGCACCCCAGCGGAGATCATTGAGTTCGAACTGCGCCACGCGGAGGTGAGGAAGGCCGCCGACACCTGGCCGATGTGGGGCGCCGCCATGCTCCTCAACGATGGCTGGTGCTCCGACGACGTCTTCTGGTACTTCCAGGCGTGGGTGATCGGCCTCGGTCGGCAGGTGTACGAGCGAGCCACCGCCGACCCCGAAACCCTCCTCGACGCGCCCGAGGTCCGGCGCCTGGCGTCCGGCGGCGACGATGCCGAGCCGCCCGAATGGGAGATTCTCGACTACACGGCCAACTACGCGTACGAGCGGGTGACAGGTGAGGAGCATGGCCTCTGGCGTGCTCTGGACGAGCACGGCATCAACCTTCCGACCAGCCCCGCACCTGCCGACGACGGCATCGAGGGAGGCCAGGCCGAGCACGCACGCCACCTTCCCCGGCTCTGCGCGGCCTTCCCCTTAGCCGCCCCCGCGTGAAGCGTCCGGCCCGCGGACCCGCTCAACAGGCCCGCATGCTCGGCTCCCTCAGTGGAGGAACGACTCCACGGCGTCGGCCGCGCGGCCGACGCCGCCGTGTGCCCGTACCGTCGCGCGGATCTCGGCCAGCCTGGTGGCGACCTCGGCCGACTCCGTGACCGCTTCGACCGCCGCGCGCAGCGTCGCCGCGGTGACCTCGCCGGCGGGCAGGTACCTGCCGACGCCGAGTTCCTCCAGGATCGCGGCGTTGCCGAACTGGTCCACGGCCTGGGGGATCGCCACCGTCGGCACCCCGAACCACAGCGCCTCCGTGCAGCCGCCCATCCCCGCGTGGGTGACGAACGCCGAGGAGGCGGCGAGCACGGCGAGCTGCGGTACGGTGCGGTGCACCTCGAACCCGGCCGGGATCGCCCCGAGTGCCGCCAGGTCGGTGTGCGCGCCCACGGCCATCACCACGTGCCAGTCCGAACCCGTGAAGGCGTCGAGACAGGCCCGATAGATGGCGGGCTGGTCGGTATAGGCGGTGCCGAACGACACGAGCAGCACCCGCCGGCCGTTCTCCGGCGGCGTCCAGCTCGTGTCCGCCAGGCGCGCGGGGTCGAGGCACGGCCCCACGAACCGCACGTTCGGCGACACCCGCCCGGCGTTGGGCTGCATCGCCCGCGGGATGAGGGACAGGACGTGCTCGGGGCGCGCCAGCCAGTCCCAGGCGTCCCGCTCGATGCCGTTCTCGCGCAGCCACGCCGTGTACGCCGCATGGTAGCTCCTGCCCGGCTCGGACGTCCGGATCGCGTGCAGAGTCTCGGCCATGTCCTCCTCGTAGCCGTCCCAGGCCACGAGCGTCGGCGAGAGCTGCACGGCCGGGATGCCGTACCGCACGCCCAGCACGGGCGCGGGCAGCCCGCCGATGTCGTACAGCAGCAGGCCGGGCCGGTCGCCGTCGTAGCGGTCGATGAGGCGCGGCAGCACCGCGATGGCCTCGTCGAGGAAGACCCGCATGGCCGTGGCGGGGTCGTCCGGCCAGCTCCGGTCGCCGAGCGGCAGCAGCGACGGGTGGGAGACGATCTCGGCGCCGGTGGGCTCGACCAGCCCGGCCAAGGGCTCCCCGACCGCGTAGCTCACGCGGTGGCCGCGGGCCACGAGTTCCTTGATGAGGGCCAGTGACGGGTAGATGTGACTCGGCGCCGTGCAGCCGATCATGGCGATGTGTTCGCGCGTACGCATGATGTCCTCGTCGGATTCTCGAGATTTCACAAGAAGGTGTTCCGACGGCGCGCAGGAGTTCGCCCCTGCGAGAGGGAATGACTCAGAAGGGGCCGCCCGGCGGCGGGCAGGCCCGGCAGTCGCGCCGCCTCAGGCAGCGCGCATCCGAATCGAGTCGATCACGCCTCGGACACTAGCCCATCTCGCCGGCGGTCCGTGTGGGCCCCGTGCGTGGACAGGGAACGTGGACAATGAACCAGTGCTGAACTACGACCTCGAAGCGCCCACGTACGATCGCACGCGCGGTGGTGACGCCCGGGCGGCGAGCGCCGCCGAGGCCGTGGGGAGCCTGCTGCCTCCCGGCGTCGAGTCGCTGGCCGACCTGGCCTGCGGCACCGGCATCGTGACGGCCCGGTTCCCGGCGCGCCGGGTCGTCGGCGTCGACCTCTCCCCTGGCATGGCCCGCATCGCGTCCGGCCGCCTGCCCGGCCGCGTCACCGTCGCCGACGTCACGCGCGTCCCGCTGGCCGACGCGTCCGTGGACGCCGTGGTGATGATCTGGCTGCTCCACCTGCTGGACGAGACGGCGTCCGCGGCGGCACTCTCGGAGGCGGCCCGCGTCCTGCGCCCCGGCGGAGCCCTGATCACCACGGTGGACAAGGATGCCGCGTACTTCGCCACCCCCTGCGACACCGCCGATCTGATCGTCCCGGTACGCGCCCGCCACCCGGCCCCTCGGTCCGACGCCGCCTCCCGGGTGGCCGGCCTGGTCGCGGCCCTGAACCTGGAACCGGCCGGTGAGACCACATTCCCGGGCAACGGCCAGGGACTCTCCCCCCGGGCCTGGGCGGCCTCCCTACTCGCCCGCCGCCCCGCCTGGACGAAGGCCGCCGACGCCGGCACGCTGACGGAGCTGTGCGACCGCCTCCGGGCCCTGCCCGACCAGGAGACGCCCCGGCCGGACCCGGTGTACCGGCTGGTCAGGTTCACGAAGACGGTGAACCGGACGGTCTGAGATCGGAGACACCCGGTCCGAGGTACGGCCTCGTCTCGGCGTCCCCGGGCACATCGCCGGGCCTTTTCACCGCCTCCAGGTCGCGCGGATGACCGTCGTGTCGGTGAAAATCGCCCCATGACCGCATCGCTCATCGGCGCCATCCGGCTTCCCGACGGCGCCCTGCCCGAGGGCGGGGACGACCCCACCACGGGACGGCTGCTCGCGCCCGCCACCACCGCTCCCCCGGCGGCCGATCCCTACCGGCCGGGCCTCGCCGTCTCGGGGGAGGCGTCCGATCGGTGACGGGCCGCGGGCCGGGGGGGGGGGGGACCGGGGCCCGCGCCCCGGGGCCCCCAACCCCCGGGTGGGGCGGGGGGGGCCCCGGGG
>NZ_JBFBCI010000013.1:0-151198 GCF_040683095.1 Sphaerisporangium sp. NPDC051017 | reverse complement strand
CGCTGTTCCCCCACGGACCACTCCCCCAAGTGGCTCAGTCCGTCGAGACTCTCAAAGTCAAAAGATCAGCGACGACGAGAAGAAGACTTCTCCCCATAATTCCCCGATCTGTCGATCATCCCAATAGCCCGATTGCCTTCACCGCTTGGGATCAAGCTGCGCGATCACGATCTCGCTGGCCATACGGCAACCTCTCCCACTCGGTGTGACACGACCTTACCCAACTGCCGGACGCGTCGAAGTGCGAGTAATGGGCGCGAAGTGGCAGCGCCTTGCCGCCCTCCTTGATCTTCCATAAGAAGTCGGCCGAGCCGGTCAGGAGATACTGGCCAGGCGTGTTGTCCCTGTCCACGTCAGCCTCTCGGCCCTGAAGTGAAGGTCGAGCTTGCAGCTCCTCACCGTGCATGGAGTGCACGGGTCAGGCCGCGTCATCGGCAGCGTGACTCACTGCCCAGCACGCAACACCACCAGACGCAGGAATTCGGCGTGCCAGGTGGTGTTACGGCGGCGGGCCATCATCGGGCACGTCCTTGAAGGATCAGTTCCCACAGGTCGGCGAGGGGTGCATATCGCAGCGGGGGGCTTTGGGCGGTTGTCTGGCCGGGGGCGGTGCGTTCGATGTGGCCGTGCCCTCCTGCCGTGATCAGGTAGTACACGACCGGCTTGCACTGGCAGGTCCAGCGCACTAACCGTCGCCCGTACTCGGCCTGAGCGGCGCGCTGCCAGTCGATGGGGACGCTGTCGGGCTGTGGTTCGGGGACGTGCGGCCCGTGCCCGGCGGTGCCGTCGGTCGGCGTGAGGGGTGTCATCCGGTGCCCTCCCGCCGTACCCGGCCGGTGACGACCGCTGCGCAGTCCTGGCACATCAGCACGCCCGGCATCCATATGACCCGCGACCCGGAGATGTCCGCGACCCGGACCTTGATGCCGCATGCCGCCGTGGCCTCGGCACGGGGGACGGCGGCGGGCCACGGTACGGCGTGTTTGGTCATGGACCCGATCACCAGCGCCACGGCGTACAACCGGCGGTCCTGACCCGGGACGCCGGTGGTCCCTGCGGCTTCCGGGCCTTCCGGTGCCCGGCATCCGGTGGTGGGAGGGAAGTAGCCGCCCGCCGAGATCCGCGCGGCTGGCCCGAACCCGTACGGATCACGCAAATCGTCCTTGACCCCTTCGGCGGCCCGCACCGGCTGGACAGGTTCGGGGGCGTGCGCGTCCGGGCCGGTCATGCCACCCGCGCCCACGGTTCCCCCGACCCGCTCACCGTCCCCGCAGGAGCACCCAGTTCGGCCTCGCGCATCAGTTCGCGTAGTTCGTCTACGGTGGTGGCCTCGATGCGCAGTGGGGCGTGTGCGTGCCAGAGGGCGATGGCGACGAACCGGCGGCATCCCACGCCGTAGGACACGAACCAGCCCGGCTCCAGTTGGTCGAGTTGGGCGGCTGCGGCTCGTTTGGCTGGATCCCAGCGCCGGGACTCCACCTGTACGGGCGTCGCGCCGATCCGGTGCCGCCCCGGTTCGCGGTTCACGCGGCAGACCCGAACTCGTGAGGCTGGACTCGGTCCTCGCCGCGCCCGTACGGCCGGACGCGGTCTTCGTCGCGCTGGTACGGCTGAAGCCGGTGTTTCCCGTGCTGGTAGGAGTCGGCGGACCGGTCGCGGTCAGGGCCAGGGGAGCGGACATGGTCGAACGGGACGGCCGACGTCAGGGGCCGCGCGTGCCTGGGCAGGTGGGCAACCGCGGGCGGGTGCAGCCGCAGCGGACGTACGGGGGCCGCCACCGGCAGCGAGCCGCCCAGCCCGAGACGCCGCCGCGCGTCCAGACGGGCGCGCATCTGGGCGGGCGTCGGCTGCTCCCACTGGTGGTGACGGCGGTGGGGCAGGCTGGAGGCGTCGTGCGCGTACGCCGGGTGCCCGCACCAGCGACAACCAAGCGGCAATGGCGGGGCATCGGCCCCCCAGCGGATCCTAGTCTTAAGCATGGGTCAGGACCTCGATTCCTGATCAAGGCCCCGGGTTCCCGGTGTTACCGCACCGGGCCGGGGCCGCCAAGCGATTCGCATGACGTGCTGCCATGCAAACAGGCGGCCGGTTACCGTGGCAGAGTTGACCTGTTGCTCTCCGTGGCGAGTCAACATGGTCAACACCCGTCGATCCCCCAGGACAGGCCATGACGATGACCTTCGGTGAGCGGATGCGAGTCCTTATGGGCGAGCGCGGGATGTCGCTGCGCGGGCTCGCCAAGACGATCCACTACGACGTCGGTTATTTGTCAAAGGTCGCAAATGACCGTAAATGCCCGTCACTTCAGGCGGCCCAGAGGATCGACGGCGCGTTGGAGGCGGGCGGCGAGTTGGTCGCGCTCGTGCAGGCCGGTGCTACGTCCGGTACGCGGGATGGGGGCTTCGCCTTCGATGATGAGATCGATGCTTTGGAGTTCGCGGAGCGCGTCGCTGCCAGCGATGTCGGGAATGAGACGCTGACCAGGCTGGAACTGGCCATTGACGATCTGGCGACGGCTTATCCGAGTACGCCACCGGGGGAGCTCCTCGAACGCGTTCGCCGCCACTTGTCCTACATCGCGCGCCTGATCGATGCTCGTAAAACTCTTTCCGAGCATCGGCGGCTGCTCGTCGTCGGTGGCTGGCTCTCCCTGCTCGCCTCGACATGCCACGTCGATCTGCGCCAGTTCCCGGCCGCCACAGCCCGTCTTCGAACGGTCGCCCAGATGGCGCGGGAAGCCGAGCACGCCGAGATCGCGGCTTGGTGCCTGGAGACCGAGGCGTGGCAGGCCGTCACGAATGGCGACTACCGACGGGCCCTGACCTTGACCCAGGGCGCGCAGACGGTCGCGCCGCGAGGAGGCTCGGCGTACATCCAGGCGACCGCCCAGGAGGCCAGGGTGTGGGCGCGTCTGGGCGCGGGACCGGAGACCCGTGACGCCCTCGACCGCGTCGCCGCGTTGGTCTCCCCGCTGCCGATGCCCGAGCGCCCCGAGCACCACTACCAGTACGACCCCGCGAAAAGCGACGCCTACATCGCGACGACCCTGTCATGGCTCGGCGATCGGGCGGCCGAGCCGTACGCGCGGCAGGTGATCAGGCGCCTGGAATCGACCACGGATGGCCCGCCACGTCCGCGCAGAGCGGTGAGCGCGCGGCTGGACTTGGCCCTGGCCCTCCTCGCCTCCGAGCAGTTCGACGAGGCAGGGCAGCTCACGCTCACGGCCGTGACCAGTGGCCTGCTCGTACCCTCGAACTACTGGCGCGCCCGTGAAGTGATCGCCGCCATCGAAGCACGGCGTATGTCTGCTTCCGGCGAGCTACGCGAGGCATACCGGGAACTGTATGCGCCTACTCGTTCAGGCCAGGGGTAACCGAGGACGCGTAGTTCCAGCTTCCGGTCTCTGCTCTCGTGGCTTGAGGTCAGCGGGGGGTCGTCGCCGGGAGATGCCGCCGAGGCTCGGAGGTGAGGTCCCTGGGCTTGAGGTGAGAACCTTTGGCGGGCTGAGCTGCGGTGATGCGCGGGGCGATATCAGTGCGAACTTGATGAGGATATTAGACATCTATAGCTATGGTCGTGTTTCCTCATCATCTCTGATGGACGAAGGCAAGGAAGAGGCTGTGCTGCGGGATCGGTCGGGGGCCGGGGCGAAGATCGGACGGCTTGTCGCCATTGGGGCGGCGGCGGGAGTGCTGGTGGCGGGGATCGCCCTGCCGACGGTCGGAGGCGCGGGCTTCGGCCTGGTGTCGGCGGCCAACGAGATCGACCTGAAACCGGAGGACCTGCCAGAGCCGCCGCCGGCCGAGGTCTCGATCGTCCAGGACGCCAAGGGCAAAGAGATCGCGCGGTTCTACGAGCAGTACCGCCAGGTCGTCGGGCTGGACGCGATCGCCCCGATCATGCGGACGGCGATCGTCTCGATCGAGGACTACCGCTTCTACGAGCACGGCGCGATCGACCTGGAGGGCACGCTGCGCGCGCTGGCCACGAACCTGCGGTCCGGCGGGGTGAGCCAGGGCGGGTCGAGCATCACGCAGCAGTACGTCAAGCAGGTGCTGCTGAACTCCGCCTCCACCCAGGAGGAGAAGAACCAGGCGGTCGAGGCGAGCTACGCGCGCAAGCTCAAGGAACTGCGGTACGCGATGGGGGTCGAGCAGAAGTACACCAAGGACGAGATCCTGGCGAAGTACCTCAACATCGCCTATTTCGGCGCGGGCGCGTACGGGGTGGAGGCGGCGGCGAAGCGGTTCTTCGGTGTCAGCGCGAACGACCTCACCCTGCCGCAGGCGGCGACGCTGGCGGGCGCCGTTCAGAGCCCGTACGCAACCGACCCCAACCTGGGCAGGAAGCAGCGTGAGCGGTTGCTGAACCGGCGCAACGTCGTCCTGGGCCGGATGGCCGAGTTGGGCAAGATCACCGCGGCGGAGGCGGCGCAGGCGAAGGGCGCCAAGCTCGGCTACAAGGGCACGAAGCTTCCCGGAGGCTGCGAGACCAGCAAATATCCGTACTTCTGCATCTACGTCCGCAACGAGATCCTGAACAACCTCGACTTCGGCGCGACCACGAAGGCGCGCGGGCAGTTTCTCAACCGCGGCGGGCTGACGATCAAGACGACGATCGACCCGTCCATGCAGGCCGCCGCGGACAAGGCGATCAAGAAGTGGGTGAGCCCCTCCGACAACCCCGTCGCGGCCGAGGCCCTCGTCCAGCCGGGCACCGGCGCGATCAAGGCCATGGCGGCCAGCCGCGAGTACGGCCGGAGCAGGGCCCGCAACGAGATGTCCTACAACCTGGTGGCGGACGCGGCGCACGGCGGCGGCGTCGGCTTCCAGGCGGGTTCGACCTTCAAGACGTTCACGCTGCTCACCGCCCTGAGCGAGGGCTACAAGATCGACGACGGCATCAGCGCCGGGGCCGGCTTCCGCGCCTCGGGGTACTCGGCGTTCAAGGACTGCAAGGGCCAGAACATCGGCGACCCGAGCCACACCGTCACCAACGACGAGGGATCGCCCGGCTGGAAGACCCTGCAGACCGGCACCTGGCAGTCGGTGAACACGTTCTTCATGGAGTTGGAGCAGCGCGTCGGGCTCTGCGACGTGGTCAAGACCGCCCAGTCGCTGGGCGTCCACCGTTCCGACGGAGGCAAGCTCCAGCAGTACGAGACGTTCACGCTCGGCATCAACGAGATGGACCCGGTCACCGTGGCCACCGCGTACGCGGCGATCGGCGCCCGCGGCCAGTACTGCGCGCCCATGGCTATCAGCCAGATCACCGACAGGGATGGGAAGATCACCACGTACAAGCCGAAGTGTAAGCAGGCGCTCGACCCGGAGGTCGCCGACGCGGCGGCCGACGTGCTGTCCGGCGTGTTCACCAAGGGCACGATGCGGTCGGTGGGCGGCATCGGCCGCGACGCGGCGGGCAAGACCGGCACCACCGACGCGTACGCCAGCGCGTGGTTCGCCGGGTTCACCCCGGATCTCGCGGGCGCGGTCAGCATCGGCGACCCGCGCGGCTCCCAGCAGCACAAGCTGATCGGCGTCACGATCGGCGGCCGGTATTACGGGTCGGTGTTCGGCGCGAGCATCCCGGGGCCGATCTGGAAGGACACGATGCTGGCCGCGCTGAAGAACGTCGACCCGACGCCGTTCACGGCGATCAACGCGGACCGCTTCGGCGGTTGCGGCCAGAGCTGCCGTCCCGCGCCGTCCACCCCCGACCCCAACGCCGGGGACGGCGACCCCAACGTCTTCACCATCCCCAACGGTCGCGACGGCACGGGTGGCGGCGACCCCTTCGCGGGCACTCCCTGACCTGCCGGTTTGCGCGGGTAGTAAGGCGTGGCCGTCAGGTAATCCAGGTGGGGTCGCGGGGACGCGTACTCTCCTTTGTTTGGGTCGGTTGTGCGTCTCCGCGAGGGTCGGCGGCCGTGGGTGTGGCCGTCCGGCGTCGTGCGCGCGCGGGCGGCCCCGGGAAGGGAGGTCGGTGCGTGCGGACGTGTCGCCGTCTCGCGACCGGTCCCGGCGCCTCCGTTCCCGCGCGAAGTGATCTCCTGCTCACGTACGGTACCGGCAGCACCGGCAGCACGGAGAGCTTGGTGCGGATCGGCCCGCGCGCTGCGATTAGGCGGTTGAGCAGGAGTTATGCCGTAATCGCATGCCGCGCTCATGGTGTTTTGATGTCCGGTGCGAGCTTTGTCCCTAGTGCGAACTTTGTCGCGGAGGTCGATGGTGGCTCGCGTGCGGACGCGGGCGCTGTGTGCCGTGTGAACTGGGCGGTCGCGTTCCCGAAACCGGAGGAAGACCGACTTGGTCTGCTACGGCGATGCCTGCAGCATGGGCGTGGCTTTCCTGGAACAATTGGTGAGGCGGCTAAAGTGTGAATACTTCACCATGGATAACGGGATCGATAGTAAGACGAGAGCGCGCCAGCCGGGGGGATCGGCGCGAGCGGAGGCGTGATGGCTCGCAGGTCAAACGTCCAGCACGGTCCGCGGACCGCTGGCGAAAGCGAGCATTCGACGTACCCTCCCTCGCCCTACGACCCGGATCCTGAGCGCGTGCCGGCACGTGGCAGGAGCGCGGTTCGCCGCGGCGGCTGGTCCGGTGGGGGCGGGCGGTGGCTCGTCTGGACGGGCAGGATCATCCTGTGGGCCCTGATCGTCGTGATCGTGGTCAACGGTGTGCGCGCGGTCATCGAGCGGATGACCCAGTCGGACACGCCGGCGAGCATGGCGGCCACCCCGACGGGCTCCGGCTTCCCCGAGAAGGAGGCGACGGCGTTCGTCAGCCAGTTCGCGAACGCCTATCTCAACTTCGACGGTGCGAAGCCGGACGACCGCGCTGAGCGATTGAAGCCGTTTCTTCCCGAAGGTGCGGCCGACCGCCAATTGGGATGGAATGGTGTTGGCAGAATGTCCGCCGGAACTTTTCAGCTAGCGGACATAGAGGTGCAGGACGCGCAAAATGCGGTCGTGACCGTTTTCGCCCAATCGGGCCCGCAGCGCTGGAAGCTATCCGTCCCTGTTTACACCTCTGGCGGCAGTTTCGTGGTCTCCGGTGAGCCCGCCCTGCTGCCGGCCGGCGGTCCCGCCGGGCTTCCCCAGGTCGCCGGGCCTGAACACGACGAAACCGCCGAAGCGGAGCTGCGCCCGCAACTCGAGGGCTTCTTCAGGGCGTACGCGCAAGGCGACGCCACCCAATTGCAGCGATATGTCGTCCAGGGTGTGACGCTGGAAGGCTTCGGCAACAAGCTCACCTTGTCCGAGCTGAAGAGCGTCACGGTTCCGCCAGGGGGCACCAGCCGCGAGATCACCGCGGTCGTCGTGTGGGGCATGCCGACGACCACCACCGCCTCGCCGGCCGCGACGGCCGGCGCCGGCGGGCAGTCCGCGGGCCTGGAGCAGGCCTACCGGCTCACCGTCGAGAAGCAAGGCGACAACTGGTACATCAAGGACATCCGCGGCGCGACCCGGTCCACAGGATGAGGCCGGGAGCCATGACGAGCGAGGGAGCGGAGAAGGTAACGCGACGACGCGGGACCGCCTCGCGGACCGCCCGGCGCGACCACAAGCAGGAGGACGGAAGTTGATTCTTAAAGTCATCGTCGAGAACGCGCTGGAGGCTCTCGCGCCGACGGCGCCGGCAACGCCGACAGGTGGGGTCAACACGGAGGGCCTCGCGGAGTTCCTGCGAAAGTTCTTCGCCCCGCTGTTCCTCGTCGTGGTGTCCGTCGTGGCGATTTTCTTCCTCTTCACGCGGGAGATCACCAGATTCGTCCAGTTCATCATTCTGGCGGTCGCGATCGGAGTGATCTTCTACGTGCCCAACGTCATCGAGGTGACGGCCAAGGCCATCGCGGGGGCGCTCGGCATCAAGTGAGCGAGATCGTGTGGCTGTGACTGGGAGAGGAGGATCGGGTGGACCTGCCTACCTATACCAATATCTGGCGAATTGAGAAGCGGCTCTACAAGCTGTACGACCTCCGGCTGCCGATGCCGCTTCCGATCGTCTGGATCGGTGTTTTCCTGGGAGTGCTGGTCCCGTGGTCGGTCCTCCTGGCGGTCGTCGGGGTTCCGTTCGAGGCGCCGTGGCACGTCGTCTACCTCGTGCCTCCGGGAATCGTGACCTGGCTGTCCACGCGGCCGGTCATCGAGAGCAAGCGCCTCAACGAACTGCTCCAGTCGCAGTTGCGCTACCTCGGCGAGCCCAAGACCTGGTGCCGCCTGGCGCCGGCCGAGGAGCCCGACGAGATCACGTTCACCGCCAAGGTGTGGCGGACGGCGCCGGGGGCCGCGCGGGCCGTCGCCGCCGCGAGCGTGAAGTCCGCGTCCACGGCGGGGGCCAGGTCCGGGTCCAAGTCGCGGCGTGGCACCCGGGCGAAGCCCAAGCACACGGCTCCTCGTCGTCGGCCGCTGGAGGCGTTCGGTTCGGCGCGGCAGGTTCCGTCCGTCAAGCGGGGCGACGCCCTCGTGCCGGGCGAGGTCCGGTCCGTGTCCGGCGACGCGCGGCCGGTTCCCGGTGAGGTGCGCCCGGCGGTGGCCGCCGCGGCCGCCGCGGTGACCACGCTGCCCGGGGCCGAGGCGCCCGCGCTCATGCCGAGCGTGCGGGGCCGGGCGTCCGGGCGTGCCAGGGGCGGTACGGCCGTCCAGCCCGACGCCGCGATCCCCGCCCTGCCGCCGAGCCCTGGCCGGGAGGGGCCGGCCCGGGAACGTCACGGCCTGCCGCCGAAGCCCGACCGCCTCGTCGACCTGCCGAGGACGGTCGCGCCCCGGCCCGCCGCGGAGGCCGAGACGCCCGCCGCGGAGCCGTCCAAGCCGTCCACGGGTCTGTCGACGTCGGCCCCCGAGGCCGCCAAGCCCGGCAGAGGTCTGTCCAAGTCGGCCCCCGAAGTCGCCAAGCCCGCCAGGGGTCTGTCCAAGTCGGCTCCCGAGCGGACGGTCGTTCCTCCTCCGGCGCGCCCGGGGCTTCCCCCCGCGCCGATGACCCTCCCTCCGCTGCCGACGAGTGGTTCCAGCACTTCTCCTGCTTCGTCTGGTCCGTCCGCCGAGGCCGGGGCCGAGGCGGGCTCCGGTACGGACGCCGCCTCGTCGGCCCCCGCGCCGATCGGCACCGAGGCGCTTCGCCGTCTGCGCAGGCTCGCGGCGTCCGCCGAGAACAGGGACGCCGCCCCTGGCCGCAGTTCGGCGGGCGCCGGTGCGGGTGCGTCGGAGCGCATGGCGTCCCACGAGTGGCCCACCCTCGGCCACGACCGCCCGGCGTCCACCGGCACTGGTGAGCCTGCCTCCGGCCGGCGGTCGAATGACGAGTCGGACGTCGAGGTCGGACCGAACGTCCCGTCGAATGTCCGAGTCGGATCGAACCTCCCGTCGGATGCCCAAGCCGGGGGGAACGACCCGGCCGATGTCCAGGCTCGGACGAAGTCCACGGACGCGGATGTCCGCGCCGAGAGCACCGGCGAGCAGCGTGCCGCGGAGACGCTCGGCGGTTCCGAGACGCCGGGAGCCGTTCCCGCCGAGGCGTCACGGGCTCGTGCCGGTGGCCTCGCGAGTGAGGGGCGGGAGCAGCACCGCAAGGGGCAGCCGCCGCGCGCGGCGACTCCGCGCGAGGGAGGCCGGGGGCTCGCCGCCTCCCGGCCCGCCCGTCCCGAGGCCGCACCCGGGACGAGGGCGCCTGTGCGGGGCGCTGCCGGGCGCGAGCAGGTGGCGCCGCCGTTGTCGATTCGGGCGGTTCCCGGGACGGGCGATCCGGCGGTGCCGTCGCTGCCCGTTCCGGTACCCCGGCCGGGGGACGAGCCGCGGGTGCGGCGCGTCGAGTCCGTCGTGGGACGTGAGCAGTCCGGTGGCTGGCGGAGGCTGGCGCAGGTGGTGGTCGGCGGTGGCGCGCCGAGCCGTAACGACGGCATCGAGGCCGACGAGGCGCGGGCGCGCACCGTGCTGAACGGCAGCCGCCGCGTCGTCGTGCTCGGGTGCACCGGCGGCGCGGGCCAGACCACGACCACGCTGATGCTGGGCCACACCTTGGCCCGCTACCGCGAGGACCGCGTGCTGGCGGTGGACGCCAACACCGGCGACAACACCCTGACCGGCCGCATCCACGCCGACTCGCCCGAGTCGCTGACCTCGCTGATGGCGGGCCTGGACGGCGTGAGCGGATACCTGAGCATGCGCGCGTACACGACCCGCTGCGAGTCCGGCCTGGAGGTCGTCGGCTCCGACGCGGACGCGGGCGCGGCGCGCAGGCTGGCCGACCGCAGGCTGTTCTCCGATGAGCGGCTGGCGCAGGCGATGCGCGTGCTCGACCGGCACTACCGCCTGATCCTGGTGGACCCGGCGGCGGCGGTGGCGGCGCGCATGCTCGCGTACGCCGACCAGCTCATCCTGGTCGCGCCAGCCAGCGAGGACGCCTCGGACGCGGTGGCGATGACCTTCGACTGGCTGGACGGGCAGACCTCCGCCGACCTGAGGCGGCGGTCCGTCATGGTGATCAACGGGGTCAGCCGCCGGAGCATGGCGGGCGTGGAGCAGGCGGAGGCGGTCGCCCGCGGCCGGTGCCGCGCGATCGTCCGCATCCCGTGGGAGGACGAGCTGGCCCCCGGGCGTCCCGGGCCGGCGGAGCCGTCCCAGTTGCGGGCCGGTGGGCGCAGGGCGTACGTGGCCCTGGCGGGTGTCGTGGCAAGCGGGCTGGCGGCGGCGAGCCGCCCGAGCGAGGAGGAAGTGGCGCAGTGACCTTGCAGCGAACCCTGCGGCGAGCCGTGCGGCGAACCGGGGAACGGGCGGCCTGATGGGCCGGTCGTCGCGGTCGAGGAGCAGGCTGGCCGTACGGTATTTCGACGATCGGATCCTTCTCACCGACTCATCCGCATGGGCGTATTTCCGGCTTCCGACGGTGAGCTACGAGTTCGTCACCGCCGAGGAGCGCGAGGCCCTCGCCACCAACATCACCATCGCGCTGGCCGCGATCCGCATGTCCGACGCCGAGGTGCACCTGCGGGTGGCGCACCGGGCGTACCCGGCCGCCGAGTGGGCGATGGCGCTGAACGCCACCTCCGACGAGGGGGAGGGCTGGCGCGACTACCTGGAAGACATGTACCGGCACGTCTGGGCGAAGGACTTCTGGACCAAGGAGGTCTACGTCGGCGTGCGGCTCGGCCCGCGCGGCGCCCAGCTCGGCACGGGCGTGTTCGGCCAGCTGTTCGGCTTCTACCAGCGCAGCGAGGCGGCGCTCGGGCTGGAGGACGACCACGTCCCGGCGAGCGAGATCGCCAAGTGGACCGACCAGGCCGAGCGTCTCGGCCGGGCCCTCGGCTCCAGCGCCCTGTACGCCCGCCACGCGTCCTCCGGCGAGATCGCGTGGCTGTTCCGGCACGCCGCGTCCGGCTCGCTCGGCGACCCGCCGTCGTCGGCGACGCCGTCCAGGAGGTGGGGGGAGGGCGAGATCGAGTCGCTGGTCGAGGGGCAGATCCACAACGGCCGCTCGTTCCTGCGCATCGAGCAGCCCGGCGGCGACTCCTACGTCGCGCACCTGTCGTTCGCCCGGTTCCCGGACCTGATGCCGTTCCCGGACGGCGAGCCGTGGCTGCACTTCATCGACCAGTTACCGTTTCCGGTCGAGGTCAGCTCGCGGATGCGCCTCATCCCGCCGGTCAAGGCGAGCAAGGACGTCGCGCGCAAGCTGGCCCACGCGCGGGACATGGACATCCACATCCGCGAGGCGGGGGCGGAGGCGCCGATCGCGCTGGCCGAGCAGATCGACGCCGCCCGCATGCTGGAGCACGGCATCACCAAGGAGCGCCTGCCGTTCGTGTACGGCTGGCACCGGCTGATCGTGGCCGCGCCGACCGAGGAGATGTGTCTGCAGCGGGTCGAGGCCGTGGTGGAGCACTACCGCGACATGGGCATCGACATCGTCAACTCGACGGGCGACCAGTTCTCGCTGTTCTGCGAGGCGCTGCCCGGCGAGCGGGTGCGCGTCAACGCGTACGCCCAGCGGCAGCCGTTGCGGACGATCGCGGGCGGCATGGCCACGGCGACCGTCGACCTCGGCGACCGCATCGACGAGAGCGGGGCCGGGTGGGCGGGGCCGTACATCGGTGAGACGCTGGGCCGTGCCCGGTCGATCGTCCACTTCGACCCGCTGGTCGCGGCGACGCGCAACCGTCCGACGGCCATCGCGATCACCGGCGAGCCGGGCGGCGGCAAGACCACGCTCGCGCTGCTGCTGATCTACCAGATGGCGCTGCGTGGGGTGACGGTCGCGGTCATCGACCCCAAGGGGGACGCCGAGTCGCTGGTGCAGCTCCTGCAGAAACGCGGACGCAAGGCGCGCATCATCCCGCTGGGTTCGGCGGCGCCGGGCCTGCTGGACCCGTTCTCCTTCGGCGACGACATCGCCGCGAAGAAGACGATGGCGACCGAGACGCTGCGCCTGCTGCTGCCGCGCATGTCGGAGGAGCGCGAGTCGGCGATGATCCAGGCCGTGTCCACGGTCTCCAACGGGGTGGACCCCTCGCTGGGCAAGGTCGTCGACCACCTGGAGCAGGCCGAGGACCCCGCGTCCAAGAACCTCGGCGCGGTGCTGCGGTCGATGGCCGAGATGCACCTGGCGCGGCTGTGCTTCGACGCCTCCGGCGGCGACCAGATCGACACCGAGGGCTGGACGACGGTGTTCACCCTCGGCGGCCTGACCCTGCCCGACGTCACGACCGTCCGGGACGACTACTCCTACGAGCAGCGGCTGTCGGTGGCGCTGCTGTACCTGGTGTCGCAGTTCGCGCGGCGGCTGATGAACGGTCTGGACCGCCGGGCGCCGAAGGCGATCTTCCTGGACGAGGCGTGGGCGATCACCTCCACGCCCGAGGGCGCCAAGCTGGTGCCCGAGGTCTCGCGCATGGGCCGGTCGAGGAACACGGCGCTGGTGCTGGTCTCACAGAACGCGGGTGACCTGCTGAACGAGCAGGTCACCAACTGCCTGTCCTCGGTGTTCGCCTTCCGGTCCACCGAGCGCACCGAGGTCGACAGCGTGATGGCGCTGCTCGGCGTGGAACCGTCCGAGGAGCACAAGGGCGCGCTGCGGGCGCTCGGCAACGGCGAGTGCATCTTCCGCGACCTGGACGGACGGGCCGGGCGCATCGGCGTCGATCTCATCTCCGAGGAGTTGCTTCGGTGGCTGGACACGAATCCGACCCACGACAAACCCGGCGAGAGCGTGCATGATCCTCGTGGGCGAGCGAGTAGGTCGGCGGCTGCGCAGGAGGTGCGGTCATGAGACATCGTGGGCGGAGTGAGGGGCGGGCCGGCGTCGGCGAGGGGCGTCGGAAGGTGAGCGGAGCGGCCGTCGCGGGCCGGGTGATCCGGGCGATCCAGGACCGGATGGATGAGATGGCCGGGCGGATCGCTTCGGCCAGGGCGGCGCGGGCGGCCGGGCTGGCCGCGCCGGTCACGCCGACCAGGCGGGCACGTAAGCAGAGAAGTCGTGGCGCGCGGCTGCGGCGCAGGGCGCTGGTCGTGCTGGCGATCCTCGTCGGCGTCGTCGTGGTGCCGATCGCGTTCTCGCCGACCGTGGCGGGCGCGGCGGGCCCGTGCGACCTGTCCCCGGACCTGGCGCCCGAGATCGTGGGCGCCGGCATGGACGGCCTGGTCAAGCCGCCCCCGGCGGAGATCCCCGGGGCCGTCACGGGCGCGCCCTCGACCGAGACGCTGCCGCCGGGCGCGGCGACCGGTACGACGTCCCAGGCCGCGTCGAATCCGGCCACCAACTACGAGCGGTACGGCATGTCGGGCCTGTTCTGGCACACCTACCAGCTCGGCTGCACGGACGTGACCGCCGTCCTCGGCAACGCGTGGGCCAACACGGTCTTCCTCTGGGCCAAGACCATCGACCGGATGACCATCTCGACCTACCAGGCCGCGGCCACGGAAGGACCGCTCCAGTCCATCAAGGACGTCGTCGACGACATCGTCACGAACCTCGCCAACGCCATGTACTGGCCCTACCTGCGGGTGGTCATCCTGCTGGGGGCGGTCTGGCTGGCCTGGTACGGGCTGATCCGCAAGCGCGCCAGCACCACCGCCGAGGGCGTCATCTGGATGATCCTCGCCGTGACGGTCGCCGTGTGGTTCTTCAGCCGTCCCGGCGACTTCACCGGTCTCGGCAAGGCCGTCACCGACAGGACCACCGAGGTCGTGAACTCGGCGTTCAGCGGGCTGCCCGGGGCGGGCGGCGCCTCCTGCCTGCCGCTCAAGGGAGAGACCAACCCCAAGGCAGGGCCCGGCGGCTACGGCCAGAGCGGCGTCCCGGGGGTCGACCAGAACGCGGACGCGCTGTGGTCCACGCTGGTCTGCAAGCCGTGGCTGATGGGCGAGTTCGGCACCGCCGATCCCAAGGTCGTGGCGAGCTTGGGCGTCAAGCTGCTGGACATCCAGGCCACGGACGTCCAGGAGCAGAACTCCGGGCAGCAGATGACCAGCGGCGCGCATCAGGCGCGCTACGAGCAGGAGATCGCCAAGCCGCTGGAGAACACGCCGCTGTTCTTCCTCTTCCAGGGCAAGGACTGGACGAGTCGGCTCGGCATCGCGATCGGCGCACTGATGGCGGCCATGGTCGCGGGCGTGCTGATCTTCCTGGTGGCCGTCTCGCTCATCGCGCTCAAGGTCGGCTTCCTGCTGCTGCTGATCCTCGGCCCGGTGTTCCTGCTGATCGGCGTCCACCCCGGCTCGGGGCGCATCATCGCCATGCGCTGGGTCGAGATGCTCATCGGCACGCTGCTGCGCCAGGCGGTCCTCGCCTTGGTCCTCGGCGTGCTGGTGTACGGGTACGCGCTGATCATCTCCACGGCCCTGCCCTGGGGCATGCAGATCATGTTCATCGCGTTGCTGACGATCGCCGTGTTCTTCTACCGGCGTCCCTTCCAGCACCTGTTCGCCAGAATGGACGGGCACACGCTCACGACCCGGATGCTCGGCGAGGCGGCGTCCGCGCCCACGCTGTCGCGGGCGACGAACGCGCTTCCCCCGGTGGCGGCGGCGCGCATGGGCCGCTGGGGCCTGCGCAAGGCCGAGCCCATCATGAACGCCGCGGCGATGGCCGGGGCCGCGGGAGCGGGTACGGGGGCGGCGGCCACGGCCGCGTCGGTGTCCCAGGCCCGCGTGCGCGACCAGGAGGTCACGCCGGGCGCCACGCAGCAGACCGGCACCCGCGTGCCCGTGGGCGCCCAGCCGGCGCCGCTGGACGCCGACGCGCAGGCGGGGGTGCGCCGCAAGGCCACCGGCCGCGGCGCCGCCGTCCCGCGTCCCGGCGCGGCCCCGCCCCTCAACCTCAACGGGCGTTCAGGCGGCGGAGCGCCGGGCACGCCCGCGCGTTCCGGAGGCGCTCCCGGCGCCGCCGGTTCCCGTCCGGCCACGCGGACGAGCACCGGCTCGGGCTCGGGCAGCGCGGGTTCGGCGGGGAGCTGGTTCGGCGGCGGGTCCGGCGGCGGCTGGGCCTCGCGGCCCGGGTCCTCGGGCTCGGGAGGGTCCTCCGGAGGCTCGTCCAACGGCTCCTCGGGCGGCTCGCGCCGGTCGGAGGGCTCCGAGCCGCGGGCTCCGCGCTCGACGGCGGGAGGCCCCCGCGGCATCCTCGGCGGAGGCGGTGGCGGTGGTGGCGGGTCGTCGTCGAACCGCGGCTCGTCCGGCGGCTCCTCGCGGGGCTCCTCGGGCGGGTCGTCACGCGGATCGTCCGGCGGTGGGTCGTCGCGTTCGGCCACCAGCATCTTCGGTTCGTCGGGCAACGGCGACCGCGGGTCCGGCTGGCTGTCGGGAGAGCGCTCGGGGTCGGACGAGGCCCCGCCGCTGTGGCTTCCCCCGCGCTCGGACGCCGGGCGCGGTGAGGACGCGCCGTTCTGGCTGCGACCGGCAGACGGCGACAAGGACTGACGATGGCGCAGGTCAACGACCGGCGAAAGTTCGTTTTCGCCGGCGTCGTCGTCGCACTCGCGGCCGTCGGCATCTATCTGTCCATGCGGCCGGCCGGGGGCTCCGGCGAGGCCGTTCCACCTCCCGGGGCCGTGTCCAGCACGGCCCCGGGTACGCCCGTGACCGAGGGCACCGCGCCCCCGGTCAAGTCCGGAAATTTCGACATCTACTCCTACCTGCCGCTGTCGAAGAACCAGATCGCGCAGGCGGCGGACGCGGCCCAGCGGTTCGCGGTCTCCTACGCCACGTACCGCTGGGACGAGGATCCGGCCTCGTACGCAGAGCGCCTGAAGGGCTACACGACGCCGGACCTCGGGGTGATCCTCACCAGGGACGTGACCTCGCCCGCCACGGTCGAGCAGAACCGTGCCGACCAGGTGGTGTCCGCGGGCTCGGCGCGGCTGAAGACGATCCGTGACATCGCGAGCGGGTCGGTCGTCTTCGTGGTGACCGCCGTCCAGCGCATCACCGCCAAGAGCGGCACGCGCGAGAGCGACGCCGACTACGCGATCACGCTCACCCAGGTGGGCGACCAGTGGCGCGTCTACGACATGCAGCCCGCGGACGCGGGACAGGACGGCGACCCCGGCGGGGGGACGGTGGAGTGAGCTCCCGTGCACGTATCGCCCTGATGGTGGGGCTCGCCGGGGTCTTGCTGGTGACCCTGGTGATGGCACCCATGCTCATGAGCACGTTCCCGTCGTTCCTCGGCGCGGGCGGCGGAGCGCAGGACTGCAATGACGACACGATGCAGGTGACGAACGTCTCGAACACCGCGCAGTCGGACATCCCAGCGGAGTACCTGGAGCTCTACAAGAAGTGGGGCAAGAAGACCGGCGTGCAGTGGACCGTCCTGGCCGCCGTCGGCAAGCGGGAGACCGACCACGGGCGCTCGAACCTGCCGGGGGTGAAGAGCGGGACGAACTACGCGGGCGCCGCCGGGCCGATGCAGTTCCTGATCAGCACGTGGGGCGGCCAGTCCAAGATCAAGGTCTCGTCGAAGTTCAACGGGTACGCCTCCGACGGCGACGAGGACGGCTGGGCCGACGTCTACAACCCCGCGGACGCGATCCTGGGCGCGGCCAAGATGCTCAAGCGCAACGGCGCCCCCGGCGACCTGACCCGCGCGCTGTTCGTCTACAACCACGCGATGTGGTACGTCGAGCAGGTGCTCCAGATCGCCCGCCGGTACGCCACCGACGGCACGCTGGAGGTGCCGCCGGAGGACGACCCCCAGTGCGACCCGCCGCTGGTGGACGCGGCGCCGACGGACATCGTCAAGAAGATCATGGAGTACGCCCTGGCGCAGCGCGGCAAGCCGTACATCTGGGGCGGGACGGGGCCGCACGGCTACGACTGCTCGGGCATCATCTACATGGCCTACCGCGCGGCCGGGTTGTCGATCCCCCGGACGACCTTCGGCCAGTGGCCCTTCGGCGCGAAGGTCGCCAGGGGGTCGGAGCAGGCGGGCGACCTGGTGTTCTTCAACGCCGGGCCCGGCACGTCGGCCAACAACCCCGGTCACGTCGGCATGGTGGTGTCACCGGGCAAGATGATCGAGGCCAGGTGCACGCTCTGCGGCCCGATCAAGATCTCCACCTACCGTGACCGTCCCAACATCGTCGGCTACACCCGCCCGCTGGAGAACCCGACCGTCATAGAACAGCTCAAGCGACTCGGCCTTACATAGATCGGTCATTCCGGTCGCCTGGCGCGACGCCGGGGCGTCCGGCGGCGGAGATGGACGTGGACTCCTTAGTCTTTACCCGCATGGAGACGATTGTTGTGGCGGCGATCATCGTCGACGGGGGCAGGCTTCTCGCGGCCCAGCGGGCGCGCCCCCCGGCCACCGCGGGGGGCTGGGAGTTCCCCGGGGGCAAGGTCGACCCCGGGGAGACCGACGAGGAGGCGCTGATCCGCGAGTGCCGCGAGGAACTGGGCGTCGAGATCGCCGTCGGGGCGAAGGTGGGCGGCGACTGGCCGCTCGGCCCGGGGTATGTCCTGCGCGCGTGGTTCGCCCGGCTTGTGTCCGGCGACCCGCACCCCCACGAGCACTTGGCGTTGCGCTGGATGACCCGTGACGAACTCTTCGACATCCCGTGGTTGCCCGCCGACCTCCCCATCGTCCAGGCTGTACAAGATCTGATCCCCGAGGGTTGAGACCCGGCACGATGTGAGATAACAGCTACACAACGTGACGAGTTTGTCGCGTACCGTATCGGGGAACGGGGGGCTGTAGTGGCCGGTTGGTGGCAACGTGCCCGGGTGGTGTCCATGGTGGGCACCGGAGCGCTGATCCTGGGCGGGGGCGGATCCGCCGTGACGGCGGCCGCAGCCGAGCAGGTGCCGGAGGGCCCGCCGGATTCGACCGGCGCCAAGCTCAGCGTGCGGCTGGTGACGGGCACCCAGAACGGGCAGCAGAGGACGATCCACACGGGCGATGTCCTGCACTTCCGAGTCAGGTTCGACGGCCCGGCTCCGCGCACCCGCCTGGCGGTGGCCATGACCCCGGCGGACGCCCCGGCCCTCGTGAGCTGCGAGGACCGCGAGGCGACGCCCGCCAAGCCGGCCCCGCGCCTGCGCATCTGCGAGTTCGACCAGGTCACGGACGGCAAGACCGTCGACGTGGCGATGCGGGTGCCCCGCGAGGCCCAGGAGGTCGGCGTCAGCGCCATCGCCCACATGCACGATCCGGTCGGCGTGCAGTGGATCCGGCGCACGGCCGACGTCAGGCTCCCTGTCGAGAATGCCGAGCAGGTGGAGAAGGACGGGAACGCCGAGAACGTCGAGAAGCTCGCGAACGTCGGGAACGTCAAGAACGCGGCCGGCGATCCCGAGGCGGACGCGCAGAAGGCGGAGACGCAGAAGGCGGCCGTCCAGCCGTCCGGGGCCGTGACGACGCCGCGCGGGACCACCGGCGACGACATCGGCGACATCGGCGACATCGGAGACACGGGCACCGGCACCGGCGCGGTGGCCAACGCGGGCGGGGGCGTGGTGGCGGGCCCCGGCCCCGTGGCGACCACGGGGGACGAGACCACCGACACGGGAACCGGAACCGGCATCGGCATCGCCGGCATCGCCGGCACGGACGACGAGGACGAGCTCACGGACACGACCGACGACGGCGACACCGGCACGGGCATCGACTCCCTCTTCAACACCGCGCTCAAGGGCGGCCTCGGACGGGACTTCCACGCGGACGGCTCCGGCGGGCGTCCGTCCCCGACCGGGGGACCCGTCCCGATCGACGGCGCCAAGGGGGTGGCCGCGATCGGCGGCGTCCCGGGCAAGCCGCATCCGAGCGGCGCGGACGCCGTCACCGTGGACGTGGGGCCCGCGAAGACCCCGTCGACGGCCGATCCGGACCAGTTCGGGGTGACGGCGCCGGCCAAGGCGGTCGTGGAGGACGGCGAGGTCAAGGCCGTCAAGCCCGTCCCCGCCACGGCGCCCAAGCCCCTTCCGGCCACGGTCGTCGTGCCGTTCCAGAACACGGGGACCGACCCGGTCCCGGTGGCTCAGGGCACTCCGGACGTCGCCGGGGCTCCAGGGCAGGGCGCGCTCGCCGTCGCCCCGATCTTCCCGGGCCAGAAGCCGGTCGCCGCGCAGAAGCCCTTCACCGCCGCGGTCCCGCGGTCGACGACCAGCGCGATCCCGAAGCCTGCGACCAGCGCGTCGCCGAAGCCGGTGGCCGGCGCGCCCGCCAAGCCCGGAACGGCCGTGTCCGCTCCTGCCGCGCCCCTGGGCACAGTGATCCTTGGCAAGCAGACGGACGCCAAGGCCAAGGTCAAGCAGCCCGCCAAGCACGTCGCCAAGGCGAAGGACACCGCGGTCCCGCATCCGGCGCCCGGCGCGCCCGCCACGCCGGCGGGGGTGCACGCCCCGGCGCCGGCCGCCGCGCCGATGCCGATGCCGATGCCCGTCCCGGCGCCCGCCCCGGTCCCGCCGGCGGCGCCTCCGGTCACGGCCAAGTTGCCCGCCGCGCTGCCGCAGGCCCCGGCGGCGCCCGCGATCACCCCGGCTCCCGGGCAGGCCCAGCAGCCCGCGGGCGTGCTCGCGCCCGGCGCCGTCCCCGGCCAGCCCGCCCCGTCCGTCCAGGCGGCGGCGAAGCCCCCCGTCCCCGGACAGGTGGGCGCGCCGGGTCAGGTCCCCGGGGTGGGTGTGCCGGGCCAGATCCCCGGGGTGGGTGTGCCGGCGGCCGAGGTCCCGGCTCCCGGACAGGTCCAGGCGGCGGTCCCGCTCGGCGCGCCGTTGCCGCAGGAGATCCGCCCGGACAAGCAGGACCTGATGGCGAGTGCGGACCACGAGGACTTCGAGATGGGCCGCGGTCTGCCCGCCGCCGTGGTCGCGGTGGCCCTGCTGCTGATCGCGCTGGCCCTGCAACTGCGGCTGCGGCACCGCAGGGCGCGCAGGTCACACGTCATGTAGGCGCGAAACACGCCGGGAAAACGGAGGAAACAAGGCGCGAAGATCGGACACCGCGTAGGAAGAGTGTCGCCAAACGCCCGTTACTGTTAGTTTTGCCAAACTAGGATTCCTCTTGGTACGGCAACGCTCAGTCAGGCGGAGGGCAAGCGGTGAATGGACGCGCGCGAGTGACGACCGTGTCCGCGGTCGTCGCCTCGCTGGGGTTGACGGGCGCCGTGGTATTGGCCGCGGCGCCCTTGACCTCCAATCGGGCCAACGCCGCGCAGGTCGTACGGGCCGAGCCCACGCAGGTGGTCGAGCCGACGGACCCGACGATCACCGACCTGCCGGATTCGTCGAACCCCGGGCCCGAGCCGACCGTGACGGTGACGATCACGGAGAGCCCGGACCCGACGGTGACCAAGACGCACACCGTCACCCCCAAGCCGGCCAAGTCCCCCACGAAGACCCCCAAGCCGACTCCGTCGGGGAGCAAGACCTCTCCGATCGCGCCGCCTCCCACGCAGGACACGTTCCCCACCACGCCGACGATCCCGACCAGCCCGCCGCTGGTGGAGACGACCCCGCCGCCGGTGGAAACGCCCGCGGCCGATCCTCAGGTGAACCTGCCCCCGGCGACGACGCCCCCGGCGACCCCACCGGACACGACGACGAACCTGGCGTTCGAGGACCCGACGCCCGACTCGGTGCCGGTCGTGATCCGCCGCGCCGCTCCCGAGTACGACCAGATCACGCTGAGCAGGAAACTCGCCATCCCGGGCGTGCTGCTCGCCGTGCTGGTGATGCTCGGCGTGCTGATCTTCGAGGGCCGCATCCGCCGGATGGCGCACGCCGCGGCCATCCGCACGGTGGGTCCCCGCGCGCGGGGCCGCCACCGCGGCGACGACTACTACGGCTACCCCGTGCCGCCCTACCCGATCTACCACGGGGGCACGACGTACGCGCCGGTCGTCAGCTTCGTACCGGTGCACGGCTACCCGAGTTCGCCGCCTCCCGGCTACCAGGACCCGTACGGCGTCCACCAGCAGGGTGACCCGACGGCCCCCGGTCAGACGGCGCCGCAGGCCGGCCAGGCCGAGCCGTGGCCGCACGTCCAGGGCGACCCCTCCGCCCCCCAGCCGGTCGCGGGCGACGCGACGGCCACGATGCCCGCTCCGGGCGGCCAGACGCCTCCCACGGCGTCCGCGCCGCGCTCAGTGGTCGTCCTTCCCGGGCAGTTCCCCGGGGACGAGAAGCGGACGCTCCAGGGCCCGCTGCCGGACGGCAAACAGGGCCGCGGTCCCCTCGGCCGCTTCTGGCGCGGCCGCTCCTCCTGACGGCCACCCGTCCGGCCCGCACAAAGCGAAGGCCCGCCGCAAAGCGAAGGGCCGCATATAGCGAAGGGCCGCCGCCCGTACGTTGTGTACGGACGGCGGCCCGTCTCGTGTGGAGAGGCCCGTCTCAGCTCGTCTTGGACCCGGACGAGCTCTGGGAGCCCGGCCGCTTGAAGATCTTGTTGCCGAGCCACACCAGCGGGTCGTACCTGCGGTCGACGACGCGCTCCTTCATCGGGATCAGCGCGTTGTCAGTGATCTTGATGTGCTCGGGGCACACCTCGGTGCAGCACTTGGTGATGTTGCAGTAGCCGAGGCCGTGCTCCTCCTGCGCGGAGTCCTTGCGGTCGGCCACGTCGTACGGGTGCATGTCCAGCTCGGCGATCCGCATGAGGAAGCGCGGCCCGGCGAAGGCCGGCTTGTTCTCCTCGTGGTCGCGGATCACGTGGCAGACGTTGTTGCACATGAAGCACTCGATGCACTTGCGGAACTCCTGGCTCCGCTCGACGTCGATCTGCTGCATGCGGTACTCGCCGGGCTTGACGTTGTCCGGCGGGGTGAACGAGGGGATCTCGCGCGCCTTCTGGTAGTTGAACGAGACGTCCGTCACCAGGTCCTTGATGACGGGGAACGTCCGCATCGGCGTGACGGTGATCGTCTCGTCCTCGGTGAACGTCGACATGCGCGTCATGCAGCCGAGGCGCGGCTTGCCGTTGATCTCCATCGAGCACGACCCGCACTTGCCCGCCTTGCAGTTCCAGCGGACCGCGAGGTCGGGCGCCTGCGTGGCCTGCAGGCGGTGGATGACGTCGAGCACGACCTCGCCCTCGTTCACCTCGACGGTGAAGTCCTCCAACTTGCCCTCGCCGCCCTCGCCGCGCCAGACGCGGAACTTGGCCTTGTATCCCATCAGGACTCCTTCACCAGGGCGTCGTAGTCCGCCAGCTCGTCGGCGGTGACGTACTTGCTGATCTCCGCCCGGTCGAACAAGCTGAGCAGGTCCGGCCGCATGGTGGTCTGCTCGCGCTCCTCGACGGTGACCTCGCCGGCGGGGGTGAGCCCGCAGCGCAGCAGCTTGCGCCGCCACTCGGCCGACATCGCCGGGTAGTCGTCGCGGGTGTGCCCGCCGCGGCTCTCCTGGCGCAGCAGCGCGGCGCGCGCGACGCACTCGGAGACCAGCAGCATGTTGCGCAGGTCGATCGCGAGGTGCCAGCCGGGGTTGTAGATGCGCCCGCCCGGGGCGCCGGCGCCGGCCGCGCGCTCCTTGAGCTTCTCGACGACCTCCAGCGCCTCCTTGACCTCCTCCGCCTTGCGGATGATGCCCACGAGGTCGTTCATCGTGCGCTGGAGCTCGTGGTGGACCTCGTACGGGTTCTCGCCGCCGCTCCGCGAGAGCGGGGCCACGGCCTCGTCCTCGGCGTCGCGCAGCGTCTCCTCTGGCGTGACGGGACGCGCCGCGAGCCCGTCGACGTACTCCGCCGCGCCCGCGCCGGCCCGGCGGCCGAACACCAGCAGGTCGGACAGGGAGTTGCCGCCGAGGCGGTTGGAGCCGTGCATGCCGCCCGACACCTCACCGGCCGCGAACAGGCCCGGGACCGAGGACACGGCGGTGTCGGCGTCGACCTCCACGCCGCCCATGATGTAGTGGCAGGTCGGGCCGACCTCCATGGGCTCGGCGGTGATGTCGACGTCGGCCAGCTCCTTGAACTGGTGGTGCATCGACGGCAGCCGCTTGACGATCTCGGCGGCGGGCAGGCGGCTCGACACGTCCAGGAACACGCCGCCGTGCGGGGAGTTGCGCCCGGCCTTCACCTCGGAGTTGATCGCGCGGGCGACCTCGTCGCGCGGCAGCAGCTCCGGAGGACGGCGGTTGTTGGCCTGGTCGTCGTACCAGCGGTCCGCTTCCTCCTCGGTGGTGGCGTACTTGTCCTTGAACACCTCGGGGATGTAGTCGAACATGAACCGCTTGCCCTCGGAGTTGCGCAGCACCCCGCCGTCGCCGCGGACGGACTCGGTGACGAGGATGCCGCGCACCGACGGCGGCCACACCATGCCGGTCGGGTGGAACTGGATGAACTCCATGTTGATCAGCTTGGCCCCGGCCAGCAGCGCCAGCGCGTGCCCGTCCCCGGTGTACTCCCAGGAGTTGGAGGTCACGACATAGGACTTGCCGATGCCGCCGGTGGCGAGGACCACCGCGGGCGCGTCGAAGCAGATCAGGCGGCCGGTCTCGCGCCAGTAGCCGAACGCGCCGCTGATCGCGGCGTCCTCGGCGGGGCCTTCCTTCAGCAGCTTGGTGATCGTGCACTCGGCGAAGACCCGGATGTAGGCCTCGGGGTCGCCGTGCAGCTTCTCGTCCTCCTGCTGGAGGGCGACGACCCGCTGCTGGAGCGTGCGGATCAGCTCCAGGCCGGTGCGGTCGCCGACGTGGGCCAGGCGCGGGTACTCGTGGCCGCCGAAGTTGCGCTGGCTGATCTTGCCGTCCTTGGTGCGGTCGAACAGCGCGCCCCAGGCCTCCAGCTCCCAGACGCGGTCCGGCGCCTCCTTGGCGTGCAGTTCGGCCATGCGCCAGTTGTTGAGGAACTTGCCGCCGCGCATGGTGTCACGGAAGTGCACCATCCAGTTGTCGGCGGGGTTGACGTTGCCCATCGCGGCGGCGGCGCCGCCCTCGGCCATGACCGTGTGGGCCTTGCCGAACAGCGACTTGCAGACGATCGCCGTGCGCTTGCCCTGCTGGCGGGCCTCGATCGCCGCCCGGAGCCCCGCGCCGCCGGCTCCGATGACGACGACGTCGTATTCGTGACGCTCGATTTCCACTGGATGATCCTTAAGCGAGCGGGAAGTTGACGATGCCCTTGGCGACCAGCCGCACGTACAGGTCGGCCAGCATGACCGAGTACATGGACAGCCAGGCGAGCAGCATGTGGCGGCGGTTCAGCTTCGAGACGAAGGTCCACATCTTGTAGCGCAGGGGGTGCTTGGAGAAGTGGTTGAGCCGGCCGGCCGTGATGTGTCGGCAGGAGTGGCAGCTCAGGGTGTACGACCAGATCAGCACCACGTTGATCCACAGGATGGCCGTTCCGAGCCCGAAATGACCCCACGCGCCGTGCTCGTCCCGCAGGGCCAGCACGGCGTCCCACGTCAGCACAATGGCGATCAGCACCGCGCCGTAGAAGAAGTAGCGGTGGATGTTCTGGATGATCAGCGGCAGGCGCGTCTCACCGGTGTACTTCTTGTGCGGCTCGGCCACCGCGCACGCGGGCGGCGAGAGCCAGAACGCGCGATAGTAACCCTTGCGGTAGTAGTAACAGGTGAGACGGAAACCGGCCGGCAGGCCGAGGATCAAAATGCCGGGCGGCAACGTCCACCAGTCGCCGAAGGGGGCGAGGCCGAGGAACCGCGCGCCTTCCGGACACGACGTCGCCAGGCAGGGCGACGAGAATGGGGCGATGTAGGGTTCGACGAAGTAGCTCTTGTCGAAGATCGCCCAGAGTCCGTAGACGAGGAACGACGCCAACGCCGCGAATGTGATGGCGGGGGCCAGCCACCATCGATCCGTGCGCAGGGTGCGGGCCGCGATCTGCGCCCGTTGCTTCCTTTGCGCCGGTTCGCCGGTCGGACGACCGGCCGTTGTCTGGGTCATGGGAGAACTCTCCACCTTCCCCGGCCTTTGCCGCCTGAGGGGCGAGGGTCCGGGCTTTCAACTTGGCTGGGGTGCCGCGCGCGTGTGCTCCGCGCCGGACGCAGCCGCGCGCGTGGCCGGTGCGGGCTACGTTACGACGGCTGGAACCCCGCGTGTGGACAGGGTCACTCACTTTTTCGACTGACCTCGTGTGATTCCCGTCACGTCGCTGTCAGGCTCGTGAATCCGTCAGGAACGCTGTCCACCTCTTGGCAGTTTAACGACTCTCATGAAGAAGTCGTCGATCCGGCGGACCACGCGAATGAACTGGTCGAAGTCGACCGGCTTGGCGACGTAGGCGTTGGCGTGGAGGCCCCGCGTCACGCGTCCGCCTGAGGTCTCGCCAGCTCGACACCCTGCGGCAACGACCCCTCCTCCGCGGCCTCGGACAGGTAGGAGAGCAACGTGGCGCGGAAGGCGTGCGCCGCCCGGGTGGGCTCCACGTCCTTGCGCCGAGCGAGCGCTATCGCGCGACGAAGCCCCGGCGGGGCGAGTGGAGTGCCCGACAGCCCCGGCCGCCCGTCGAGCACCATCGACGGCACCACCGCCACCCCCAGCCCCGCCTCCACGAAGCGCAGCACCGCGTCCATCTCGCCGCCCTCGACGGCGAAGCGCGGCTCGAACCCGGCCTGGCGGCAGGCGTTCAGCGTCGCCTCGCGCAGGTCGTACCCCCGGCGGAACATCACCATCGGCCGCCCGCGCAACTCCTCGATCCTGAAGTACGGCCTGCGCCCGCCCACCCCGGTCGGGGAGGCCACCACGAGGTTCTCCCGCAGGATCTCCTGGGTGACCAGGGACGGATCGCTGCTCTGCAACGGCAGGATGATCAGGGCCAGGTCGAGCCCGCCGCGCGCCAGATCCCGCACCAGGTCCCGCGAGCCGCCCTCCTCGACCAGCAGGTCGATCCCGGGATAGTCCCGGTGGAAACGGGCCAGCGCCTCGGCCAGCAGCCCCGCGCACAGGGAAGGGGTCGCGCCCAGCCGCACCCGTCCCCGGCGCAGCCCCGCCAGCTCGGCCACCTCGCGGCGGGCGGTTTCGGCGTCGGCCAGCATGCGCCGGGCCAGGGGGAGCAGCGCCTCACCCGCCGGGGTGAGGGTCACGTTGCCCCGGGCGCGGCTGAACAGGGGCGCGCCGAGCTCGGTCTCCAGCGCCTTGATCTGCTTGCTCAGGGACGGCTGGGCCAGCCGCATGCGTTCGGCGGCGTGTGTGAAATGTGCGGTCTCCGCCACAGCGACGAACGAGGCGAGTTGCTGGAGCTGCACGATTCACAGCGTACGGTGGCCGTTTCCGTCGATCTTCCCCGGCCTCATCGCCGCCCGCACGGTGAGCCTCCTCCGGCCCGGCCGCCACCGCATCGTGCGTCTCCTCCGGTCTCGCCGACGCCCGCATCGTGAGTTTCCCGCGGCCTCATCGCCGCCCGCGTTGTGATATTGCTCGCACGCGCGGCCCCCCGGTCGCGGCCGCGCGTGGTTGGGGCCACGGTGCATAGCCTCCGGCTATCGAGACAAGGCACGCGATGACTTGGACGGCTTATGTCTGCCTTACCTACCGTCGGAAAATGTGACATCGACGATCGAACGAGGCGCGGCGACGGCCGAGGTGCCCCGTGTCCCCACGACCCCCAGGAAGCCGGGCCCTGACCGGCCGGCCCGGGGAGGGCGCCCGAGCCTGCTCGGGACGTCCAACGGCAGGAAAGCGGTCATGGCCGTCAGCGGCGCCGTTCTGGTGCTGTTCCTCATCGGTCACATGCTGGGCAACCTGAAGATCTTCCTTGGCGAGGACTCCTTCAACTCCTACGCCGAGTGGCTGCGCACCGTCGGCGAGCCCGCCCTGCCCGGCCGGACGCTGCTGACCCTCACCGAGATCGGCCTGGCCGCCGCCGTCGCGCTGCACATGTGGTCGGCCGTCTCGCTGGCCCGCCGCGCGCGCAGGGCCCGGCCCGTCAAGTACGCGGCCAAGCGCAGATCGCAGGCCAGCGGCTACGTCGTCCACACCATGCGGTACGGCGGGGTCGTCATCCTGCTGTTCGTGATCTGGCACCTGCTGGACCTCACCTTCGGCGCCGTCAACCCCAAGGGCTACGACGCCACCCCGTACGACCGCGTGGTCGCCGGGTTCGACCTCTCCCGGTGGTGGGTCACGGCCTTCTACCTCGTCGCCCTCGTCATGGTGGGCCTCCACCTGCGCCACGGCCTGTGGAGCGCCTTCCAGACCCTGGGGCTGGCGAACGGCCGCAGGCGCCACCTGCTCAATGGCCTCGCCGCCGTCTTCGCGGCCGTGCTGGTCCTCGGCTTCGTGTCCGTCCCCGTCGCCGTGATGATCGGAGTTGTGAAGTGAACTACACGACCGGCGCGCCGATCCGCGACACCAAGGCCCCGGACGGGCCCATCGAGGACCGCTGGGACCAGCGCCGCTTCTCCGCCAAGCTGGTCAACCCGGCCAACAAGCGCAAGCTGAACGTCATCGTCGTCGGCACCGGGCTCGCGGGCGGGTCGGCCGCGGCGACGCTGGGCGAGCTCGGGTACAAGGTCAAGTCGTTCTGCTACCAGGACTCGCCCCGGCGCGCGCACTCGATCGCGGCGCAGGGCGGCATCAACGCGGCCAAGAACTACCGCGGCGACGGCGACTCGATCCACCGCCTGTTCTACGACACCGTCAAGGGCGGCGACTTCCGGGCCCGCGAGTCGAACGTCTACCGGCTCGCGCAGGTCAGCGTGAACATCATCGACCAGGCCGTGGCCCAGGGCGTGCCGTTCGCCCGCGAGTACGGAGGGCTGCTCGACACCCGGTCCTTCGGCGGCGCGCAGGTCTCCCGTACGTTCTACGCGCGGGGGCAGACGGGCCAGCAGCTCCTGCTCGGCGCGTACCAGGCCCTGGAGCGGCAGATCGCGGCCGGGACCGTCGAGATGCACACCCGGCACGAGATGCTCGACCTGGTCATCAGCGGCGGGCGGGCGCGCGGCGTGATCGTCCGCGACCTGGTCACCGGCGAGATCGAGACGCACCTGGCGGACGCCGTCGTGCTCGCGACCGGCGGGTACGGCAACGTGTTCTTCCTGTCGACCAACGCCAAGGGGTGCAACACCACGGCCATCTGGCGGGCGCACCGGCGGGGGGCGTACTTCGGGAACCCGTGCTACACGCAGATCCACCCCACCTGCATCCCGGTGAGCGGCGAATACCAGTCGAAGCTGACGCTGATGTCGGAGTCGCTGCGCAACGACGGGCGCGTGTGGGTGCCGGTGCAGGCGGGGGACACGCGGGCGCCGGGGGACATCCCGGAGGCCGAGCGCGACTACTACCTTGAGCGGATTTATCCGGCTTTCGGCAACCTGGTGCCGCGCGACATCGCGTCCCGTGCCGCCAAGAACGTCTGCGACGAGGGCCGAGGCGTCGGACCGGGCGGCCTCGGCGTGTACCTGGACTTCGCCGACGCCATCGCCCGCCTCGGCAAGGAGGCCGTCGAGAAGAAGTACGGCAACCTCTTCGAGATGTACGAGCGCATCACCGGCGAGGACCCCTACACCCGGCCCATGCGCATCTACCCGGCCGTCCACTACACGATGGGCGGGCTGTGGGTGGACTACGACCTCCAGTCGACCATCCCCGGCATGTTCGTCATCGGCGAGGCCAACTTCTCCGACCACGGCGCCAACCGCCTCGGCGCGTCCGCCCTCATGCAGGGCCTCGCCGACGGCTACTTCGTGCTGCCCACCACCATCGGCGACTACCTCGCCGCCGGTCCCTTCGGCGAGGTCGCGCAGGAGGACGTCGACGAGGCCGTCGGCCAGGTCACCGGCAAGATCGGACGGCTGCTCGCGGTCGGCGGCACCCGTACCGCCGACTCCTACCACCGCGAGCTCGGCAAGCTCATGTGGGACCACTGCGGTATGGAGCGCACCGAGGAGGGCCTGCGCAAGGCCCTGGAGCGCATCCCCGAGCTGCGCGAGGAGTTCTGGAACAACGTCAAGGTGCCCGGCGAGGGGGAGGGCCTCAACCAGGCGCTGGAGCGGGCCGGCCGGGTCGCGGACTTCTTCGACCTCGCCGAGCTGATGTGCCTGGACGCCCTGCACCGCACCGAGTCCTGCGGCGGGCACTTCCGCGCCGAGTCCCAGACCGAGGAGGGCGAGGCGCTGCGCGACGACGAGCACTTCGCCTACGTCGCCGCCTGGGAGCACAACCCGGACGGGGACCCGGTGCTGCACAAGGAAGAACTCCAGTACGAGTACGTCAAGATGAGCCAGCGGAGCTACAAGTGAACCTGACCCTCAAGGTCTGGCGGCAGAACGGTCCCGCCGACAGCGGGCGCATGGTGACTTATCAGGTCACGGACGTTTCGCCGGACATGTCCTTCCTGGAGATGCTCGACGTCCTCAACGAGCGGCTCATCCTCGACGGCGACGACCCCGTCGCGTTCGACCACGACTGCCGCGAGGGCATCTGCGGCATGTGCGGCATGGTCATCAACGGCGTCGCCCACGGCGAGCAGCGGGCCACCACGACGTGCCAGCTCCACATGCGGCACTTCCAGGACGGCGCCACCATCACCATCGAGCCGTGGCGGGCCGCGCCGTTCCCCGTCGTCAAGGACCTCGTCGTCGACCGGAGCTCCTTCGACCGCATCATCCAGGCGGGCGGCTTCATCTCCGTCCCCGCCGGCTCCGCGCCCGACGCGCACAGCGTTCCGGTGAAGAAAGAGGACGCCGACGACGCGTTCGACGCCGCCACCTGCATCGGCTGCGGCGCCTGCGTGGCCGCCTGCCCCAACGGCTCGGCGTCCCTGTTCACCGCCGCCAAGATCACCCACCTGGGCCTGCTGCCCCAGGGCCAGCCCGAACGCGACTCCCGCGCGGTGGCGATGGTCGAGCAGATGGACCTGGAGGGCTTCGGCGGCTGCACCAACACCGGCGAATGCACCGCCGTCTGCCCCAAGGGCATCAGCCTAGACGTAATAACCCAAATGAACCGCGACTACCTAAAAGCCGCCAAGTAGCACCGTGTGGGCCAGTGTGAGAGATCCCAGCGGCCCAAAGAAGCGCGCCTCCAGCCGGAAACCGCGCTATGACGTTCAGACCCGGCCCCTGGCGGGCCGGGTCTTCACACTCCGACCATGGCTGACCAGCTTGTGCCAGTCCGGGCCAACCGTGTCAGCTCGCCTGCCGTACATGAAGGGCGCGCAGTGCATCGCTGAGTCGGCGGCCCGCCTCCTCGACATCGCGTCGGACGCGGTCGATGTCCACCGGCCGGTCAGACGTCGTCAGGGCGCACTGGCGGATGTAGGAGGACAGGGTCAGCCCGGCTTCTTCGGCCGCCCGACGCAGACGAACGGTTTCCTCTGGCGTGAACCAGACCGACACTATGCTGGACAATCGGCTCGGTTCAGTGCGAAGCGCCTCTTCGCCCTGCGCGTCAGGGTCGTCGCGATGCGCATAGTAGAGTTCGGCCAGCTCGGCCTCGCTCAGTTGTTCTACATCTTCCATCACACCTCCCACGCGGTGCGTCGGCGCGTACGAAATGGTCCCTTGCTCCGCTCGGGCTGTTTGTCAGGGCCTCCGGCCCAGCGGTCCTCGCCTTCGGCTCGGGCTGTGCTTCCCAAGCCTGGCGGCAGGGCTGGTGCTGGTAGCCAGGTCGATTCCTACCTCTAGCGAAGTTCGGCACCATCCATAGTTCCTGGACCACAGCGTCGCGCCGATCAGCCGACCAAGCAGCGCTAACTTCAAGGCGACAGAGTACAGATCAAAAGCGGGTGACGAGGTTACCGTTCTTGATGGCGGCGGTGAACACGTTCCACTCGTCGCGGGCGAACTTCAGCACCGCTCGGTCGAGACTCTTGGAATCGCGTACAAGGTTCAGGCCGCCGTACGTCGTCGCGCCGAGCTTCGCCGGGCCGTCGAGCGTGGCGACCTCCACGCAGTTGCCGCCCTGGCCGCTGCTGTACGTGCTCTTGCGCCAGTTGAGCTGGGGGGTGTTCATGACAGTCCCCGCGCTTCCTCTTCGGAGTGGTGATCAGGTCAGATCTTCGGCCACCTTCGCGATCAATACGAGTGACTCGTCAGGGCCGAGCGCACGAGCGCGCAGATGGTCGAATATCGCGTTATAAGTGTCCACCTCCGGCTGGTCTTCTAGATAGAGGCTGCCCGCGCGGTATTCGACGTAGACCACTGCCGGATCCGCCCGCTCAGGGAACTCCAGAATGTTGAAGGCGCTGTCCATCCCCGGATGAGCACCCGCTTCGAACGGCAGAACCTGAAGGGTGACGTTGTTGAGGCGCGAGAGTTCGGTGAGCCGTTGGAGTTGATCGCGCATGGTCGGCCTGCCGCCCACGTGGCGACGTATGGCCCCCTCGTTCAGAACAGCCCAGAAGGTGGGCGCGTCCTCGCCTGTCAGCCGCTTCTGACGTTCCATGCGGACGGCCACTCGCCGATCGACCTCCTCGGCGTCGGGAACGACCGGCTCGGCCAAGATCGTCGCGCGAGCGTATCCGTCCGTCTGGAACACACCTGGGACGAGCTCGCACTCATACGTCCGGATTGTGGCGGCTTCCTCTTCGAGGCTGACGAAGGTCTCGAACCACGTGGGGATCGTGTCGCTGTACGGATGCCACCAGCCACGCCGGCGAGCCTCTTTCGCCATCTTCAGGAGGGCGTCGCGCTGGGCTCCGCTGATGCCGTAAAGCTCCAACATGAGAGCCACCTCGCCCACACGAGGGCCGGAGCGAGCGATCTCGAAGCGGGTGATCGTCGCGGGGGCGCAGCTGAGGGCTTCGGCTACCTGCTCTCGCGTCAGCCCCGCCGCCTTGCGGAGACGGCGGAGTTCGGCCGCGAGTCGCCTGCGGCGGGCGGTGGGGCTGGTACGGGGGCTCATGGGACTGATTCCTTCCGTCTCTGGCGCGGGGGACCGTTCTCGATCAGCGCGAAAGTGAACTAGTTCATCGCGTTCCGAGGACACGATGTGCTTACGTTGTGCACACTAGTGGTCACATTAAGTGCGCGCCGGTGTTTCGGTGACTCGACGTCCCTGCATGCGGCACGTGCGCCACGAGACCGACAGCGATGCGAGATCCGACGCCGCCCAGTGCCACACCGAAAGGCGTCGAGGTCTGGCCATCCACCCGTAGGTACGTCCCAATTCCCTCGAAGGAGCACCGATGTCCAGAACACCGGATGATCTGCGTACCGTCTGCTGGGATCTGCCCAACACCCAGGCGATGGTCGGCAAGGCCCGCCGTCTCGTGGCCGACGTGCTCGCCAAGTGGGGCCTGGACGCGGTCTTGGACGATGTGGTGCTCGTCGTCGGGGATCCCACCGGCCCACGCAAAGGTCCCTCGCTCCGCTCGTGGCAGCCCTTTTAGGGGCTTCCGGCCCAAGAAGCGCGCCTCCAGCCGGAAACCGCGCTATCCAAGGCCGACGTTCAGACCCGGCTCCTTGCGGGCCGGATCTTCACTCTCTGATCACGGCTGACCAGCTTGTGCCATGTCCGGTGTGTCAGCTCGCCTGTCGTACATGAAGGACGCGCAGTGCGTCGCTGAGTCGGCGGCCCGCCTCCTCGACATCGCGTCGGACGCGGTCGATGTCCACCGGCCGGTCGGACGCTGTCAGGGCGCACCGGCGGATGTAGGAGGACAGGGTCAGCCCGGCTTCCTCGGCCGCCCGACGCAGAAGAACGGTTTCCTCCGGCGTGAACCGGACCGACACCATGCTGGACAATCGGCTAGGTTCAGTGCGAAGCACCTCTTCACCCAGCACGTCAGAGTCGTCGCGATCCGCATAGTAGAACTCGGCGAGCTCGGCCTCGCTCATCTGGTCTGGATCTTTCATCACAGCTCCCACGCGGTGATCGGCCGGACTGACTTCGTTGCTTCTACCCATGCGGACCACGACCGCGACATGTCGTCCTCCGTCCGTATGGCCTACGGCGATGTAGTCGCCCGACCTATGACGTTTGTTGAGGCGGTAGGTGGGGCCGTTCCAGAGCACCTGCTCGATCTCTATCGCGCTCACCCCGTGACCTGTTGCATGGACTTCATTGCGTTCGTCCCATTCGATGAAGGCCGGCCACTCGATCAACGCCTCACCACCCGATTGTATGACGGCAACTACGCGTCTGTCTTACACCCCTAGGAGTAATCAGAGTGAAGCTTTGTGTAATCATGGCGTTCGTGGTCGATGGTGCGTCTCTCGCCGGTGTGCCCGTCCGCCGCTTGAGTGTCGGCGGGACGGGTACAGGGGCGTTCGGTGGGTCCGGAGGTCAGGGGCGGGTGGCGGTGGCTTTGTAGCCGCCGCCGGGCCAGTGCCAGGCGCCCGCGTAGGATCTGCCGTCTTCGGCGAAGGTGCCTTCGAAGTAGGCGGGGGAGCCGGGGGCGTCGTACCAGATCGTGAGGGTGCCGTTCTGCACCTGCCAGGTGTAGGGGAGGACGTCGCCCGTGGTGCTGAAGACGTGGGAGCGGAGGGTTCCGGTCTCCTCGTCGTGGCCGATGTACTCCACACCTCGCACCTGGCCCAGTTCGAAGCGCTGGATGAGGAAGAAGCCGCCCTCCATCCACTCGAAGGTGACCTGGCCGTCGCTCGCACCCTGGCCGCCGTCGGACGTGGTGACGTTCCACGTGCCGACCAGGACGTCCAGTTGCCGGAGCGCCGGGTTCGGTGTCTTGTCGCTCATCGCGAGCCCCTCTCGTCGATCGGTATCGGTATCTGTTGAGACGGGGCCGTGAGAGAAAAGGAATCGGTCGAGTGAAGGGCGGAGCCGAAGGCGGGATGCGAGCGGCCCGGTGTTCCGGGCGGCTCGAAGGTGGGCTGACGTCACCCGAGCGTCTTGGACGGGACGGGGGAGGGGCGGGTCAGACCCCGGCGGGAGGTGCTCGTCTACATCATCTCTGTCAGTCGAGGGCCTCGGGGAGGGCGAAGGCGGGGAAGAGGGCCGGGCCGAAGGTGGTGATTTCCAGTACCTCGCCCGCCTCGATCCGTAGGACGTCGAGGGACTGGGCGCGGTACGTCGTCTCGCCTGGGCGCCGGTTGTACTTGGCCGCGGCGGGCCGGCGGTTCGCGTGGACGGGGACGAGCCGCCAATCCCCGTGGTAGACCGGGGATCCGGGATCGAAGACCTCGGCGGCGAAGGCGGTGATGGCGTCGCGGCCCGCGAACCACATCGGGAGCGGCGGCATCGTCAGCCGGACGTCCTCGCTCAGCAGTCCGGCCAGGGCGTGGGTGTCCGCGCTCTCCATCGCGGCCATGTACCGGTGCAGCAGCGCGCGTTCGTCCTGCGTCGGCTCCGAGGAGGTCGCCCATTCCAGCCGCCGTCCGGGCAGCCGCTCCCGCAGCGTCGGCCGGGCCCGCTGGAGCGCGCTCTTCACCGCGGCGACGCTCATCTCCAACACCGTGGCCACCTGCTCGGCGGGCCAGCCGAGCACGTCGCGCAAGATGAGCACCGCCCGCTGCCGCGGCGGCAGGTGCTGGATCGCGACCAGGAAGGCCAGCTCGATCGTCTCCCTCGCGACGGCCACGGCATCGGGTTCGCCCTGGCGCGGCGCCACCGGCTCCAGCAGCGCGTCCGGGTACGGCTGCAACCACGGGATCTCGTACGGCCGTTCCACCGGATCCGTACCGGAATGTGAGGGCGACCGGTACGGCTGCGGCCGGCGCGGGTTGCGGTCGAGGAAGTCCAGGCACGCGTTCGTGGCGATCCGGTACAGCCAGGCCCGGAACGTGGAACGGCCCGAGAAGGTTTCGCGTCCGCGCCAGGCGCGCAGGAACGTCTCCTGCGTCAGGTCCTCGGCGTCCTCGAAGGAGGCCAGCATCCGGTAGCAGTGCACCTGAAGCTCGCGCCGGTACCTCTCGGCGAGTCCGGCGAACACCGACTCGTCCCCCGCGAGGGCGGCGGCCACGGCCACGCCATCGTCCACCTGACCAACCCGATCCACCGAATCCACCCGAGCACGATAGCCATCGCCAGAGCGTTCAAGGCGTAGCGGGAGGAGTAACCGTAGGTACCTGCTGGATGCTTCGTATCCTTACACGAGCGCCAGGGCCGTGAAAGGATACGGCTTATCCTTTCATGCTGGAGGCTTGCGTGAAAGGAAAGGCCGTGGCGGGGTACGGGGAGACCTTGTGGCCTGTGGCGTGGGACGCCCCTACCAAGCGGGACAGGCGGGGCGGGATCTACCATCCTCGACAGTCCGCTGCGGCGGGCCATCGAGGCCCGCGACCAGTGCGTTTTCGGCGCTCTCCTCCAGGGTCGCCACCCACGCACTGGTCCCCTTCCGGTGAACATGTCATCACTGGGGTTGTGGACGACACTGGGTTGTGGACGACGGAACATCCTTGCGGGCGCGGGCCGACCAATGCCCAGTCCAGCCGAGCCGACAGGTCTGGAGAACATCCCCGCTAGCGCGGGGGCGATGGCCGCGCCCGGTCCTCTGGCGTCGCACCGAACGGAACATCCCCGCGGGCGCGGGGGCGACGCCGACTGGACGAGCGGCGCGTGCTGAGCACCAGGAACATCCCCGCGGGCGCGGGGCGACATCCACAAATACGCGTGTCCGGGCGCGCGAGTCAGCTCAGTTCGGCGCGCACGTCCTGGCGGAGGGCTTCGAAGTCGAGGGCGGCGTCGGCGAGGACGCGGGTGGCGAGGCCCTGGCCCTCGCGCATCAGGCCGAGCAGGATGTGGCCGTCGCCGATGTAGTTGTGCTTGAGGGCAAGGGCCTCGCGCAGGGAGAGTTCCAGCACCTTCTTGGCCCGAGAGGTGAAGGGGCTGCGCCCGCCGAAGCGCCAGGGCCGGTCGCGGCGGTTGCGGGGCCCGCGGTCGAGGGCGCCGGGGCCGAACGCCGCCTCGACCTTCTCGCGGACCGCGCCGAGGTCGATGCCGATCGTCTCCAGGGCCTCCGCGTCGAGCGTGTCGGGGGCCGTGCCCGCCAGTAGCCCTCTGACCCTGTCGCCCACCTGGTCGTGGTCGAGCCCGTGCCGGAGCAGGACCTGGCCGCCGACCGACGGGTTCTGGCGGAGGAGGGCGAGCAGGAGGTGCTCGGTGCCGATGTGGTCGTGGCCGAGGACCCGGGCCTCCTCCTGGGCCTGGACGACCGTCAGGCGGGCGTCCGCGGTAAACCGCTCGAACATGCTCATTTCTCCCGTCTGAGTAGACCGCGGCCGCCCGCGTACTTCTTGTGAACCGCCTGCCTGCTCACACCGAGCAGAACCGCGATCTCCTGCCAGGACCAGCCCATTTCGCGGGCGTTGTCCACCTGGAGCGCCTCCAGACGCTCGACCAACGTCCGCAGGGCCCGTACCGCGCGAAGGCCGACGGCGGGATCGCGGCTGCCGGCGTCCGAGGCCAGTTGTGCCGTATCACTCATGACTGTCAATATAGGTTGACACTCGGCGGGTGTCAACCGTGGTTGACACCCGCAGCCGCCTCGGTTGAGGCGGTGACGGCTGGTCTTGCCGGATGAGGCAGGGATCGGGGCGGCACCGCAGAGCATGGCGAATGCGGCCTCGGAGCGGAGGCGGTCGTGGTTCTCGCCGGCGGTGACCAGGAGCTGGCCGGCGACGTCGGTTCACGCGCCCCGAACCCGCCGAGCGGAGCGAGGCCAAAACGCGCCTGTCATGTCTTCCCTGGTCGGAGGGCGTGCGCGGCCGAAAATCGATTGCCGCCCGGCTGTCCGGCTGCGAGCCTGGAAGGGTTATGCGCCCCCTGCCCCACGCCGATCCCGGCGTTCCCGATGCCCGCAGCCCGATCCGCTACCTCTGGTGGACGGCCCGCGGGCAGGCGGTGCCTCTGCTCATCGGCATCGGCTACGCGGTGCTGTGGTGGCTCGCGCAGGCGTTCGTCCCCTTCGCGCTCGGCCGCGCCGTCGACGGCCTGATGGCCGGCGACACGGCCGCGCTGGTCCGCTGGTCGGCCATCATGCTCGGCCTCGGCGTCACCACGGCCTTCGGCGGCGTGATGCGCCACCGCATGGCCGTCTACAACTGGCTGTCCGCCGCCTACCGCACCGTCCAGGTGACCGCCCGTCAGGCCACCCGGCTCGGTGCGACGCTGCCGAAACTGCTGTCCACCGGCGAGGTGATCAGTGTGGGCAACTCCGACATCGCCCACATCGGCAACTCCCTGGACATCCTGCTGCGCGGCACCGGCTCGCTGGTCGCCATCGTGGCGGTCACGGTGATCCTGCTCACCACCTCGCCCCAGCTCGGCGTGATCGTCCTGATCGGCGTCCCGCTGATGGCCCTCGCCGTCGTCCCGCTGCTGCGCCCGCTGCACCGCCGCCAGCACGCCCAGCGCGACCTTCAGGGCGAGCTCGCCACCCGCGCGTCCGACATCGTCGCCGGCCTGCGGGTGCTGCGCGGCATCGGCGGCGAGCAGGTGTTCGCCGACCGCTACCGCGAGGAGTCCCAGCGCGTGCGGGCCGCGGGCGTGCGCGTGGCCGCCGTGGACGCCACCCTGGAGGGCGCGCAGCTCCTGCTGCCCGGCCTGCTCATCGCCTTCGTCACCTGGCGCGGCGCCCACCTCGCCCTGGACCACATGATCTCGCCCGGCGAGCTCGTCTCGTTCTACGCGTACGCGCTGTTCCTGGTCGGTCCGCTGCGCACGCTCACCGAGATGGCAGACAAGCTCACCAAGGGCCACGTCGCGGCGCGCAGGGTCGTCCGTATCCTGTCCCTGGACCCCGAGGTCAGCGGCACGGGCACCGCCGCGGGGGCGCCCGGGGGCGACCTCGCCGACGCCGCGTCGGGCGTCACCGTCCGGCGGGGCACGTTCACGGCCCTCGCCGGCGCGGTGCCCGAGGACGCCATCGCCGTCGCCGACCGCCTCGGCCTGTACGTGCCCGCGGGTGACGTCACCTTCGGCGGCGTGCCGCTCGCGGACCTGCCGCTGGAGGAGGCGCGGCGGCGCGTCCTCGTCGCCGACAACGGCGCCCGGCTGTTCAGCGGGCGGCTGCGCGACCAGCTCGACGTCACCGGCGCGGCCTCCGACGACGACCTGCGGCGGGCGCTGAGCGCCGCGTGCGCCGAGGACATCGTCGAGGCGTTACCGGAGGGCCTGGACTCGCACATCGCCGAGGCCGGGCGCGAGTTCTCCGGCGGCCAGCAGCAGCGCCTGCGGCTGGCCCGGGCGCTGGTCGCCGACCCGGAGGTGCTGATCCTCGTCGAGCCCACCAGCGCCGTGGACGCCCACACCGAGGCGCGCGTCGCCGAGCGGCTCGGCAGGGCGCGACAGGGCCGCACGACGCTGGTGTGCACCACCAGCCCGCTCATGCTCGACCGCGCCGACCACGTGATCTTCATGGACGACGGGGTGGCCCGCGCCGAAGGCGACCACCGCACCCTCCTCGCCACCAGCCCCGACTACGCCGCGACCGTGACCCGGTCCGAGTGATGAGAACCATGAGCAGCGACCGTAGTAAACGCATCCTGCCGGTCGCCGACCGGCGGCAGGTACGCGCGTACGCCCGGCGGCTGGCGCTGAAGTACCCCCGGCAGCTCTCGCTGGCCCTCGGCCTGCACGGGCTGGCCGCCGCCACGGGGCTGGTCGCGCCGCGCATGCTCGGCGAGCTGGTCGAGCACGTGCGCGACGGCACGGGCGTCTCCGTCGACACCGTCGCCCTGACCATCGCCGCGTTCATCGTCGCGCAGGCCGTGCTGATCCGCGCGGCGGTGTACGCCTCGGCCAAGCTCGGCGAGAGGGTGCTGGCCGAGCTGCGCGAGGACTTCGTCGACCGCGTCCTCGCCCTGCCGCTCTCGACCGTCGAACGGGCCGGGTCCGGCGACCTGGTGACCCGCACCTCCCGCGACGTCGACGCGCTGTCGCGCACCGTGCGTCATGCCGTCCCCGAGACGCTGATCGCCTTGGTGGCGGGGGCGTTCGTGCTGGGCGCGCTGGCCCTGACCGGCCCGTTGCTGCTGCTGCCCTCGCTCATCGCCGTTCCGCTGCTGTGGGTGGCCACCCGGTGGTACCTCAAGCGGGCCAGGGATGGCTACCTGCGCGAGAACGCCGCCTACGCCGAGATGACCGAGGGGCTGGCCGAGACCGTCGAGGGCGCGCGCACCGTCGAGGCGTTCGGCCTGCAGCGCCGCCGCCACGCCCGCACCGACGGCGACATCGCGCGGTCGTGGGTGGCCGAGCGGTACACCCTGGGCCTGCGCACGGTGTGGTTCCCGGCGGTCGAGATGGGCTACGTCATCCCGGTCACGGCGACGATCCTGATCGGCGGCCTGTTCTACGTCAACGGCTGGGTCGGCCTGGCCCAGGTCGCCACGGCCACCCTGTACGCCCAGCAGCTCGTCGACCCGCTCGACCGGCTGCTGTCCTGGGTGGACGAGCTCCAGGTCGGCGCGGCGTCGCTGGCGCGGCTGCTCGGCGTGGCCAACGTCCCCGACGACCGCAGCGCGGGCACCAGGCGGCCGGAGGGCGAGGAGATGGTCGCCGACGGCGTCCGCTACGCCTACCGCGAGGGCCACGACGTCCTGCGCGGCGTCTCGCTGCGGGTCGCGCCCGGCGAGCGGCTGGCGATGGTCGGCCCGTCGGGCGCCGGCAAGTCGACGCTCGGACGGCTGCTCGCGGGCATCCACGGCCCGCGCACCGGCACCGTCACCGTCGGCGGCGTCCCGCTCGTCGAGCTGCCGCTGGACGAGCTGCGCGGCCACGTCGCCCTCGTCACCCAGGAACACCACGTGTTCCGGGGCACGCTGCGCGACAACGTGCTGATCGGCCGTCCCGACGCCGGCGACAGCGAGGTCAAGGAGGCGCTCGCCGCCGTCGACGCCTGGGAGTGGGTGGAGGCGCTGCCCGCCGGGCTGGACACGGTGGTCGGCTCGGGCGGGCTCGCGGTCTCGCCCGCGCAGGCCCAGCAGGTCGCCCTGGCCCGGCTCGTGCTCGCCGACCCGCACACGCTCGTGCTGGACGAGGCGACCTCGCTGATCGACCCCCGCGCCGCGCGCCACCTGGAGCGGTCGCTCGCGGCCGTGCTGGACGGGCGCACGGTGATAGCCATCGCCCACCGGCTCTACACCGCGCACGACGCCGACCGCGTGGCCGTCGTGGAGAACGGGCGCATCAGCGAGCTGGGCGCGCACGACGAACTGGTCGCCGCGGGGGGCGCCTATGCCGCGCTGTGGGAGAGCTGGCACGGCGCCCCGCGCCGGTAGCGGCCGGTCACGAGCCCAGCGACCTGCGCAGGAACTCGACCTGGAGCAGCAGCAGGTTCTCGGCGACGACCTCCTGAGGCGTCATGTGGGTGACCCCCGACAGGGGCAGCACGGTGTGCGGCCGGCCCGCCGCGAGCAACGCCGAGGACAGGCGCAGCGTGTGCGCGGCGACCACGTTGTCGTCGGCGAGGCCGTGGATCAGCAGCAGCGGGCGCTCCAGCTTCTCGGCGTCGGCCATCAGCGAGGACCGGTCGTACACGTCGGGCAGTTCGTCGGGGTGACCGAGGTAGCGCTCGGTGTACCCGGTGTCGTAGAGCCGCCAGTCGGTGACCGGCGCCCCGGCGATGGCGGCGTGGAAGACGTCGGGCCTGCGCAGGACGGCCAGGGCGGCGAGGAACCCGCCGAACGACCAGCCCTTGATGGCCACGCGGGACAGGTCGAGGTCGTCGGGGTGGAGCTGGGCGGCCGCCCGCAGCGCGTCGACCTGGTCGTCCAGGACGGGGGTGGCCAGGTCGTGCAGCACCGCCCGCTCGAAGGCGGGACCCCGCCCGGGCGTGCCGCGGCCGTCGGCGATGACCACGGCGAAGCCCTGGTCGGCGAACCACTGGGGCTCCAGGTAGGCGCGGGCGGCCGACAGCACGCGCTGCGCGTGCGGGCCGCCGTAGGGGTCCATGAGGACGGGCAGGCGGCGGGAGCCGGGCACGTGGCCGGTCGGGAACAGCACGGCCGTGCGCAGCTCGCGCTCGCCCGCGCGGATCAGCGACACCCGGGGCTCCAGCTTCGGGCGCTCGGCGACGGAGGCGAGGGCGAGCCTGCGGTCGCCGGAGGTCACCCAGACGGTGGTGCCGGGGACGTCGAGGGTCTGGCTCGCGACGAGCAGGGTGCCGCCGGTGAGGTGGCCGGTGTGGACACCCGGCTCACTGGTCAGCGGCGAGATCGTCCCGGCGGACCACGTCCACAGGTGGGCCTCGGTGGGCTCGGCGCTCGCCCGGAACAGCACGGTGTCGCCGTCCAGGCCGAGCACGTTGAGGACCTGCAGGGCCCGCGGGGTGACGGGCGCGTCGCCGATGACCAGGCGCCGGCCGCCGTCCGCGTCGGCCGTCCACACCAGAGTGCCGTCGGACAGGCGCGCCGGGACGCCGGGCACGACGTCCACCCATGCGTCGTCGGCGTCCTCGCGCAGCAGGGTCGTGGCACCGGTCGCGGCGTCGACGGCGAACACCCGCAGGGCCTTCTGGTCGCGCGGCATGGTGACGATCAGGGGGCCGTGCCGGTCCCAGCTCGCGGACACCAGGTACTCGTCCTCGAACGGGACCTCCACGCGCGAGCCGTCGAGCCCGAGGATCACCAGCTCGACGACGGCGTTGGGCGTGCCGGCGGCGGGATAGCCCACCGTGACCGGAGGGCTGGACGGGTTGGCCGGGTCGGCGATGTGCCACCGCCGCACGGGCGAGTCGTCGGCCCGCTCGGCGAGCAGCGCGGCGCCGTCCGGGGACCACCAGTGGCCGCGCATGCGGTCGAGCTCTTCGGCGGCGATGAACTCGGCCAGACCGTACGTCACCCCGCCGGACTCGGGGGTGGCGAGCGCGCGGTCCTCGCCGGTGGCAACGTCGCGCACCCGCAGCGCGCCGCCGCTGACGTACGCGACGTGGGCGCCGTCGGGGGAGAGGCGCGGGTCGATCACGGCGCCCTCGGTGTCGAGCCGGCGCACCGCGCCCGAGGCGAGGTCGGCGAGGTAGAGACCGCCGGAGAGCGCGAAGACGGCTGAGGAGAGCGCCGAGTCGGAGGAGTACGCGACCACGCCGCCGGCCTGCTCGCGGGCGCGCTCACGGCGGGCGCGCTCCTCGGCGGGGAGGTCTTCGTCGGCCGCACCGAGATCGGCCGGGTTGAGATCGGCAGGGTCGACCAGCAGGCGCTCGGCGCCCGAGGAGATGTCGAGCTCCCACAGGCACGTCACCGGGTCGGTGCCGGACCGGCTGCGCAGGAAGACGACGCGTCCGCCGCCGGGCGCGATCGTGAAGCCTCGGGGAACACCGAGGCTGAACCGGCGGGTCCTTGCGTAAAGGCGCGGGAAGCTCTCACTCATGCCCCTCATCCTGCCAGGCGGGCGTGGAACCGAGATGACCCGCGCTTTGAGCTGTGGATAACCTCGGGACATGACCGATCGTCGTTTGATGTTGGTACACGCGCACCCCGACGATGAGAGCAGTGGCACGGGGGCCACGATGGCGAAATATGCGGCAGAAGGCGCGCAGGTCACGCTCGTGACCTGCACTTTGGGGGAAGAGGGCGAGATCGTGGTGCCGGACCTGGCCCACCTCGCCTCCGACCGCGAGGACCGGCTCGGCGAGCACCGCGTCGGCGAGCTGGAGGCCGCCTGCAAGGCGCTCGGCGTCGAGGACCACCGTTTCCTCGGTGGCCCCGGCCGCTGGCGCGACTCGGGCATGATGGACACCCCCACGAACGAGAACCCCCGGTGCTTCTGGCGCGCCGACCTGGACGAGGCCGCCGGCGAGCTCGTAGAGATCATCCGTGAGGTCCGCCCCCAGGTGCTGGTCACCTACGACGAGAACGGCTTCTACGGCCACCCCGACCACATCCAGGCGTACCGGGTCGCCTGGCGGGCCTTCGAGCTCGCGGCCGACCCGTCCTTCGGCGAGGGCGAGCCCTGGAAGATCGCGAAGTTCTACTTCACCACCATGGCGAAGTCGTCGATGCGGCGCGCCGCCGAGGCCATGCGCGAGGCCGGCGTCGAGTTCTTCACCGAGGGGAACGTCGACGAACTGCCGTTCGGCGCCCGCGACGAGGCGATCACCACCGAGATCGACGCCCGCGCCCACGTGTCCGCGAAGCTGGACGCGCTGCGCGCCCACCGTTCCCAGGTGAACCTCGAAGACCCGTGGTTCAAGATGTCCGAGATCATGGGTGAGGGCGCGATGGGCGTCGAGTACTACATCCTCACGGCGGGGGAGCGCGGCCCGGCCGGACGCGGGATCCCCCAGGAGGCCGGGGGGCTCGGCGCGCCCCACGACCGCGAGGACGATCTCTTCGCGGGCATCGGCTAGCCTTGCGAACCATGGAGGAAGAGCAGGTCGAGGCCGGGACGCCGCCGGTTGGCGGAGCGCTGTCCGCGCTCGTGACGGGCGTCGTCTACGGCCTGCTCTTCGTGTTCGGCGTCGTCTACGGGGTGGTGGCGGGCCTGGAGCACTCCTGGCCCGTGGGCGAGACGGTGCCGCCCATCCCGATCGTCCTGGCGCTGGTGCTCTTCGGCCTGCTGTACGGCGCCGGTCGGCTGATGAACTCCAAGCTGGGCGCCTTCGTGCCCGGCATGGGGTGGATGTTCGCCGCGCTGGTGTTCTCGATGAAGCGGCCCGAGGGCGATCTGATCATCGCGGCCAACGTCCCCGGGTACTACTACCTGGGGGCCGGGGCCGTGGCGCTGGTGGCGGCCGTCTTGCTCATCCCCTCATCGGGGTCGTGGCTGCTGCGTCAGCCGTACGGCAGAACAGGGCACGTCAATGTCTCGGGTGAAATGTCCGCGTAAACAGGCATAAATGGTGGGACGTCCCATCGGTCGCGAGGGGTACCGCCCGCCGCGGCCCCGGGTGACAATCGAGACATGCGGGCACGTCACAGGGCCAGGCAGGTGCTCAACTGGGCCAACCTGTCCACGCCGCTGGGGTTGCTGATCGCGCTGGCCGGCCGGGCCGGCGTGCGCCGCGGCGAGCACGGCCTGCTGTACGCCCACGGCTACCGCATCCCCTTCCCCGTCGCCGGGGCCTTCACGGTGGGGAACGTCATCCTCACGGCCCACGGCGAGGGGTACCTGACCGGCCCGCTCCTGCGGCACGAGGCCCGGCACGCGACCCAGTACGCCTTCTGCGCGGGCCTGCCCCTGCTGCCGCTGTACCTCCTCGCCGTGGCCGTCTCGTTCGCCCTGTGCGGGCACCCGGCGTCGTGGAACCCGTTCGAACGCCTTGCCGATCTGGAGGAGGGAGGCTACCCGCGAGGGTCCTCGCGCTGGCGCAGAGGGAACCCTTGAATAGGGGCCCCAGCATGCGGGCCCCGATATGGAGAGTGGAGCCGCTCACGATGGACGCTTGCGGGCTGGAGCGTCGAGCGGCCCGGAACGGAGGCGACGACGGCGCAGGGCCCGGCATCCGAGGCCACCCGGCTACGCATCTGGGAGGACGTGACGATACCCCGCGGGACTGAGGCATGAATCTCGCCCAAGGGGGATCATCGCGTCAGAGTGGTTAAAGATCTCGTTGTGGATCGAGCGCACCTCCCACTCGGCGATGAACAGGAGGGTCGAATGTCGCAAACCGTCAGCCCTGAGATCACCCCGGCCACCCCGCCCCGTCGGCGGACCTGGCCCTCCAGCTTCAAGGACCGCCTGACCTGCCCGTTGCCTGACTTCCGCGAGATCGTGAGCGTCGCCTGGTACGGCGGGTTCCGCGCCGACACCGGGGACGCGGACCAGATTCCCGTGCTGCGCGCCGGGCTGCCGCCCGTGGGCCCCAAGGAGGCCGGGGTGACGTGGGTGGGCCACGCGACCTACGTGCTGCGCATCGGCGGCCTGACGGTGCTGACCGACCCGGTGTGGTCGCGCAAGATCCCGGGGGTGCGGCAGCGGCTGACCCCGCCCGGCGTGGCGTGGAGCGACCTGCCGCCCGTGGACGCCGTCGTGATCAGCCACAACCACTACGACCATCTTGACGCCCCGACCCTGCGCCGCCTGCCGAAGCGCACTCCCATGTTCGTCCCCGCCAACCTCGGCGGCTGGTTCGCCAAGAAGGGGTTCACCAACGTCACCGAGCTCGACTGGTGGGAGAGCGCCCGCATCGGCGAGGTGACCTTCGACTTCGTGCCCGCCCACCACTGGAGCCGCAGGACGCTGTTCGACACGTGCAGGACGCTGTGGGGCGGCTGGGTGCTGACGTCGCGGGACCAGCGGATCTACTTCGCCGGGGACACCGCCTACGGCGACCGGTTCAAGCTCATCGGCAGGCGGTACCCGGGCATCGACGTGGCGCTCATGCCCGTCGGCGCGTACGAGCCGCGCTGGTTCATGCACGTCTCGCACGTCGACCCGGCCGAGGCCGTACAGGCCTGCGCGGACGTCGGCGCGCAGCGCATGGCGACCATGCACTGGGGGACGTTCGTGCTGTCGCGCGAGCCCCTCATGGCCCCCGTCCAGGAGGCCCGCGCGGCCTGGATCGCCTCCGGCCACGACCGCGCCGACCTGTGGGACCTTGCCATAGGCGAAACCCGCACCCTCACCGGCTGACGGCCCTCCGCCGTCCCCTTTCACGCGGCTCGCGTCCCCCGGACGCGAGCCGCGTCGCGTCCACGCACGCGCGTCCGCGTTGAGTCCTCGTCTCGTTCTCCGCGCACCCCGGCCGTGACGGCCGGTGGAATATCGGATCGCGTACACGAGATCGAATACGGTGGCCATACGCTCCGCACCGATATGCGATCGGTTATAGCGATCTTATTCGGCCCGCGGATCATCATGTCCGGAAGTGGACATCGCTCAGGTCCGGTCCTTTTTAGCGATTCCGGTGCGGGATGAATCGCGTCCCCTGGTGGGCGGCTGATATCCGCGATCTCGCCGCCGTATTCGCGAAGCCGGAATCCCCGCATGCGGACGGCAACTATGGGGCTTTACCAGTTTCCTCAAGCGCAGTCAAGGCGTTGATTATCCGTTAAATGCATGGAATATCGGATGTATCACCGCAGTAAAGGCGCAGAGGAGTATTCAGGTGAAAACCCCCCCGAGCCCCCAAAGAGCACCACGTTCCACCCGCCGTCTGGCGGTCGCACTAGGAGTCGCCCTCGTCACGATCGGCATGGGCGCCGCCCAGGCGAACGCGGCCCCCACCCCCGTCAAGGACACCACGACCCAGGCCGTCCAGCAGACCGGCAAGGTCCCTGGCGGCTTCGCGTCCTGGACGGACCTCCTGGCCACCCAGGAGAAGCTGGTCAAGGCCGCCGACCGGATCACCACCGCCGCCAAGACGCAGGGCGGCGCCGGGTACGCCGGCATCATCGCCGCTCCGGAGAACCACGAGTTGCGCGTCTACTGGAAGGGGAACACCCCCGACCGCATCGGCGACCTGGTCGGCGAGCTGCGCAAGGACGTCGCCGTCAGCGTCCTTCCCGCGGCGTACTCGGCCCGTGAGCTGGAGCGGGAGATGTCCCGCCTGACCCACAAGGCCGGGAACGCGATCACCTCGATCGCGCCGAACGCCGACGGCTCCGGGCTCACCGTCTCGGGCGCCGACGCGGGCCTGACCCGCTCGGCGGTCGCCGACGCGACGGTGGCGGTCACCGTCGAGACCGGCGTCAAGCCCGCGCTGGCGTCCCGCTGGGACGACTCCCCGCCCTGGTGGGGCGGCGCGGCCTGGCGAAACGCCAACACCGGCGGCGGCTGCTCGACCGGCTTCGGCGTCGTCTACGGCGGGACCACCCGCATCCTGACCGCGGGCCACTGCGGCGACATCGGCCAGACCGCGACCGACCCGACGGGCGAGGTCATCGGCCCGGTCTCGGGCGACAACAACTCCTACGACGTCGCGCTGATCGGCACCTCTGCCGGCGGCCGCGTCTTCAACAACAACGCGGGCTCCACCTCGCCGGAGTTCAGCAACCCCGTGATCGGCACCTCCAGCTCCTACGTCGGCCTCTGGGTGTGCACCTCCGGCGCGTACTCGGGCACCAACTGCAGCGTCCAGGTGCAGCAGGTCGGCGTCACGATCAACGTGGGCTACCTGATCTTCAACACCGTCCGGGCCGAGCACTCCGCGCGCACCAACGCGGTCGGCCAGGGTGACAGCGGCGGCGCGGTGCAGGTCGTCAACTCCGCCAACACCAGCCAGGTGTACGCGGCGGGCGTCAACACCGCCATCGACACTTCGACCGCCGTGCCCTGCACCGGCTACGTCACCAGTGGCCGCACCTGCGCCTGGCGGATGTACTACGCGCCGTGGGCCAACGCCACCACCGCGTTCCCCGGAATCTCCGTCATCTTGGGCTGACGACCCGGCTGATCGGACGAGGTCTCCCACGGCGGTCGTCGTCCCGATCGGATTCGGGAAATCAGTAGGGGCCGGTGCCGCAGCACCGGCCCCGTTTCCATCTCACCGGCGCGGAGAAATCAAAGTGATCCATCCGGATGGCGCGATAATCGGATCATCGGAAAACGGAATGCGAACACCGGTTACGTTTCCGATCAATAACGCGCCACCCGCTTTTTCGTCCTATGAACGACGCGGCGCCCGATCGGATGTGCGCCCTCAGCTCCAGGTCTGCCCCTCGGGGGTGTCGGTGACCCTTCACGCCGAGGGCGGCCAGTTCGTCGCGGAGGCGGTCGGAGGCCGGCCAGTCCTTGGCCTCGCGGGCCTGGGCGCGGGCTTCCAGCAGCTCCGCCGCGCCGGGCGGCAGGACGGGCGCGACCCGCGGCTTGCCGATGTCGATCGACAGGTCGAGGCCCAGTCGGCGTGGAAGCGCTTGCGCGGGTCGACGGCCTCCAGGCGGTGGGCGGGCTTCAGCGCGTCCAGCCGATTTCCCGAAATTTCGTCGGTGAGCCTTCGCGACGATCCGGACGCCACGCGTCCGCTGACCGGGGAACCCGCGCTCGGAATCTGATAATCAGATAGGCTTGGAGCATGCGAACCATGACCGCCACTGAGGCGTCGCGACGGTTCTCCGATTTGCTGGATGCAATCGAGCGTGGTGAGACGGTCACCATCACGCGCGGAAACCACCCGGTCGCGGAGATCAGACCCGCCCGCCGGCGTACCGGAGCTGATCTCCGCGCGGCATTGGCCGACATCCCGCCCCCGGATGACGGCTTCGAGGAGGACATCACCAGCGCCCTGACCCTGCTCCATGGCGAGGAGGGCGACCCATGGGCCGACGCCTGATTCTGGACACGAACGTCCTGATCGCTTATGAGCGCGGTTCCATAGATCGCAGTGCCCTGGACGCCGATGACCTCGCGATCGCGGCGGTGACCGTCGCCGAATACCGGGTGGGCATCGAGCTCGCCGACTCGGTGGAACGTGCCGCTCAGCGTTCTCGTGCTCTGGCCGCGATCACGTCCGCTGTTGACGTGCTCGACTACACGACGGTCACCGCGGCCCATCACGCCCGCCTGATCGCATATGTGCGCCGGAACGGCAGGCCACGCGGTCCGCACGACCTCATCATCGCGGCGCACGCCCTGGAGAGCGGACGTACCGTCGTGAGTCGTGACGCCAAGGCACGCTTCGATGATCTCCCTGGCGTTGACGCGATGGCGCTCTGACCTCCCGGATCTTTCTCTCACGCGCCGGTCTCCGAAGCTCCGTGACCAGGGATGCGGAATGGCTCAGGACCAGGTCTGGCCTTCGGGGGTGTCGGTGACCTTCACGCCGAGGGCGGCCAGTTCGTCGCGGAGGCGGTCGGAGGCCGGCCAGTCCTTGGCCTCGCGGGCCTGGGCGCGGGCTTCCAGTAGCTCCGCCGCGCCGGGCGGCAGGACGGGCGCGACCCGCGGCTTGCCGATGTCGATCGACAGGTCGAGGCCGAGCACGTTGTCCAGGTACAGGAACGTCTCGAACCGCGAGCCCGGCGGCACCGACTCGTCCCGCTCCAGCTCGCGCAGCACACGCAGCGTCGTGGGCGTGTCCAGATCGTCGTCCAGGGCGGTCTGCGCGCGGTCGCGGTAGTCTTCCGCGATCGGGGCGCTCGGCGACTCGGCCCACTCGGCGACCCGCTGCCGCCACCGGCGTAGCGTGCGATCGGCCGCCTGCAGCGTGTCCCAGGTGAGATTCATCTGCTGGCGGTAGCGGTGTTCGAGCAGCGACAGCCGTACGGCCAGCGGGTCGAGCCCGGCTGCCTCGACATCGGACAGCAGCACGACGTTGCCCGTGGACTTGGCCATCTTGCGGCCGTCGAACAGCAGGTGCTCGCCGTGCACCCAGTGCTTGACGACGTCGTGGCCTACGGAGGCGTTGGACTGGGCACGCTCGTCCTCGTGGTGGGGGAAGCGCAGGTCCTTGCCGCCGGTGTGGACGTCGATGTGCTCACCGAGGAAGCGCAGCGACATGGCCGAGCACTCGATGTGCCAGCCCGGGAAGCCGCGGCCCCACGGCGTCTCCCACGTCATGTCGCGGTCGGACCCCTTCCACAGGGCCCAGTCGGCGTGGAAGCGCTTGCGCGGGTCGACGGCCTCCAGACGGTGGGCGGGCTTCAGCGCGTCCAGCCGATTTCCCGAAATCTCGCCGTACGTCGGGAAGCTGCGCGCGTCGAAGTACACCGACCCGTCGTCCAGCGCGTAGGCGTGCCCCTTCTCGATGAGCCCCTCGATCATCTCGATCATGAGGTCGATCGTCTCGGTGGCCCGGGGCGTGTACTCGGGCGGCCGGAGGTTGAGTGCGGCCGTGTCACGGCGGAAGGCGTCCTCGTAGAACCGGGCGATCTCCAGCGCCGAGCGCCCCTCGCGGCGCGCCTGCTGGAGCACCTTGTCCTCGCCGGAGGCGTCGATCTCGTCGTCATCGACGAGATGCCCGACGTCGGTGATGTTCTGACAGAGAACCGTCCCCACCCGGTGCCGTTCGAGCACCCGCCGAATCAGATCCGGCAACAGATACGACCGCAGGTTGCCCACGTGGGCATAGCGATAGACAGTCGGCCCACAGGTGTAAACACGCACGACACGCGTCCCTGGCGAGACGACGGGTTCAAGCTGCCTGGACCGGGTGTCATACAGCCACAACATGGGACCGAGCCTAGGTCATGTGAGGTCGAGCGGCACAGATCTACTGTCCCGCTCGCAGGGTCCACCTTATCGAGGCTGAAGGACCATCCCCGCGGGCGCGGGGCCGACAACCCCGCACCATAGACCACGGTGGCGCTGGTGGGACCATCCCCGCGGGCGCGGGGCCGACTGACGGCGCATTTGCCAGGGAACACGGCCGAGAGGACCATCCCCGCGGGCGCGGGGCCGACTTCTCGGCGGCACCGCCCACCACCTCCCGCCTCGGACCATCCCCGCGGGCGCGGGGCCGACGGCCGCCGTTGCCAGCCCCGGAGGTGACCGCGGGGACCATCCCCGCGGGCGCGGGGCCGACCCGCCGACCTTCGGGGTGCGGCCGCCGACCTGCGGACCATCCCCGCGGGCGCGGGGCCGACGATCCGCGTCGTACTCAAGGGCGGCGACGAGCAGGACCATCCCCGCGGGCGCGGGGCCGACGGTCCCACAGCAGGTCGCCGATGACGCCCCACAGGGACCATCCCCGCGGGCGCGGGGCCGACCGGCCCTGAACTTCAGCAAGGACATCGCGGACAGGACCATCCCCGCGGGCGCGGGGCCGACATCACCGCGATCGGGATGCGCGCCCCGCACGTCGGACCATCCCCGCGGGCGCGGGGCCGACCGCCCCCCTCGGCATCCGAACGCGACCGTCACCGGACCATCCCCGCGGGCGCGGGGCCGACCACAAAGAGAACCCCGGGGGGCGTCCCCCGGGGGGACCATCCCCGCGGGCGCGGGGCCGACACGCGTTCTCATCCATGCTCGGAGTGGCCGGAGGGACCATCCCCGCGGGCGCGGGGCCGACCGAGGCGGCTCGTTGTACCGCTGCATGAGAGTCGGACCATCCCCGCGGGCGCGGGGCCGACTCAGGGGATCCGATCAGCTCGCGCATGAGCGTGGGACCATCCCCGCGGGCGCGGGGCCGACGGGGGGTACGGCCCGCTGCCCCCGGCGACGGCGGGACCATCCCCGCGGGCGCGGGGCCGACCGGCGAGGCCCTGGCGCGCTGAGGTGAAACGACGGACCATCCCCGCGGGCGCGGGGCCGACCTCCGCACGATCCCCGCGACGCCCAACCCCGGGGGACCATCCCCGCGGGCGCGGGGCCGACGCCGGGCCGCTGGTGGATCTGGTGGCCGGGCCGGGACCATCCCCGCGGGCGCGGGGCCGACGGGAGTTTCACCGTCTGCGCGCCGGACGCCAGGGGACCATCCCCGCGGGCGCGGGGCCGACACTTGCTGAGCTGGGGCTTTACTAGCGGAAGGCGGCGAAATACTTCAGTTGCATTGTGGGCTGGGGCCTCGCTCTGAGCAGGTGCCAGTTGATGACTCGCATGCTGGCGAGCCTACGCCTTCACCGTACTGGCGTCGGGCACGGGGTTTTGTCGGTGGGCTTCTATACGCTCCGCATCCGAGATCGGAGGTGTGCATGTCGGCCGATTGGCGTGATGATTTCGGCTACGATTCGGATGTTATCCGACATCTAGGGGTGTTGTGGGGTAAATCGGGAAAGAAGGCGGGTGGTACGACTAATCTTCTTTTGTCGCATTTGCTGGACACTGCAGCGGTTGCGGAGCAGATCTGGGATTCCTATCTGGCTCCGTCGACGAAGGAGCGGTTGGATGAGATCTCGGGAGGTAGTGGGCGGCTGTTCTTCGCGTGGCTGTGCGGGGTGCACGACTGTGGCAAGGCGACACCTGCGTTTCAATGCGTGGACGATGAGGGCGCCGCGGCGGTGCGGAGGGCCGGGCTGACGTGGAACGACCACGCGGTGAAGCGCAATCCATGGCGGCATGACAAGGCCGGAGGCATGATCCTTCGCACCGTCCTGCGCGGGGCCGGTTGGGGTGCTGAGCAGATCGCGTGGGTGTGGCCTTTGGTGGCGGGGCATCATGGGTCGTTTCCGTCCGTGGGGGTGTTCGCCGGACGTCTGACAGCGCGCGGAGAGCCGCAGGGCAAGGGGCCGGGGTGGGCCAGGGCTCAGCACGCGATCGTCGAGGCCTTCACTCGCCTGCTGGGGTATGCGCACCTCGCAGACGTTGAGCCGAAGAAGCTTCCCAGCCGGGCGGTCCAGCTTCAGCTCAGCGGCTTTGTGGTCATGGCCGACTGGGTCGCCAGCGATGAGCGTCACTTCAAAGGCATTGACGATCTCGGTCGCGTGAGTCTTCAGCAGGCCAGGGTGCGTGCGGTCGCGGCATGGGAGGCGCTGGGACTCAGAGGAGGATGGGGAGCATTAGAGCTCCCGTCTTCGGAGGCCTTTCAGCAGCGGTTCGGGCATGCGGCGCGCACCTCGCAGGAACTGGTCATGCAGGCGGCTCGGCGGATGCCTGGGCCGGGCCTGATGATCGTGGAAGCACCGATGGGGGAGGGCAAGACCAAAGCGGCGTTCCTTGGAGCGGAAGTCCTTGCGGCCCGGTTCGGGGCGGATGGCGTGTACGTCGGGATGCCAACGCAGGCGACCAGCGACCCGATGTTCAGCCAGGTACGTGCCTGGCTCGCCGGCATCGATACCGACTTGGCCGATCAGGTGGCCTTGTTGCACGGCAAACGGAGATTCAACAAGGAGTGGCGCGCGCTCTTGGGCGAAGCCGAGGGCGAGCCAGATTCCCACTTCGACAGTGTCGGTGAGGACGAGTTCGGCATGGCCGAATGGTCCCTTTGTGAGGATGACGAGCCGGAACGCAAAGCGCCGGCCGCCTGGTTCCTTGGCCGGATGCGCGGGCTGTTGAGTCCGTTCGTGGTCGGCACCATCGATCAGCTTCTGTATGCGGCCACCCGCACCAAGCATGTGATGCTGCGCGCCGCCGGGCTCATGGGCAAGGTGGTGATCCTGGATGAGGTGCATGCGGCGGATGTCTATATGTCGCAGTTCCTCAAGGAGGGCCTGCGCTGGCTGGGCCAGGCCCAGGTGCCCGTGATTCTGCTGTCGGCCACATTGCCCCCGGCGCAGCGCCAGGAGCTGGTTGCCGCCTACCTTGCCGGGGCCTCCTCTCAAGAGGAGTTCGACGTGCAAGGGCTGCCCAAGCCTCAGGGGTATCCCAATATCACGACCGCCTGCCTGGCCGATGGCCGGGCCGCCTATGAGGTGGGGCATGTTGGGCAGTGGCGCGACGACCTGAAAGTCTCGGTCACCGTTCTGGCAGAGCCGTCCGCGACAGAAGGCGAACAGGACCGCGCGGCTGCCGATCAAGTCGCTGATCTCTTGGCAAAGCGGCTCACCGATGGGGGCTGCGCACTGGTGATTCGCAACACCGTCCCGCGCGCCCAGGCCACCTACGAGGTGCTGCGTGGTCGTTTTGGCGATGAGGTGCGGCTGCTCCATGGGCGGATGACCGCGGCGGACCGAGCTGAGAAGACCGAGGAGTGCCTGAACCTGCTCGGTCCCCCCACCCCCGAAGGACCTGGTCGCCCAGGGCGGTTGATCCTGGTGGCGACTCAGCTCGCTGAGCAGTCCTTCGACGTGGACGCCGACCTGCTGGTCACCGACCTGACGACCATCGACCTTCTGCTCCAACGCCTGGGGCGCACGCATCGCCATACGGGTGTCACCCGGGCTGCACGCGTCAGCTGTCCGGAAGTCGTCATCACCGGATTTGCTCCCAGAGACGGGCAACCTCCGTGGATCCTTCCGGCCAGCGAGAAGATCTACGGCCGGTACCTGCTGCTGCGCACCGCCGCTGTCGTTTGTCAGGCCGCGGACGGGCAATGGTCCATCCCAGGCGACGTGCCGCGATTGGTGCGACGCGTCTACACCGCTTCGGATGAGCTCGTCCCACTCCGCTGGGCGGGCGCTGAGCACAAGGCCAACGCCGAGTGGCAGGCCGACCAGCAGGAACGAGCGAAAAGCGCGGAACACTTCCTGCTCACTCGGCGGGGCGAGCACGCCAGTCCCACGCTGGACGGTCTGCATTACGGAGCGGCCTACGGCAGCGTGACCGAGGAGAAGCTACAGGCGGTTGTACGTGACGGTGATCCCAGCGTGGAGGTCGTGTTGGTACGCCATGACGGCCGTGGATACCGGACGCTGGGCGGCAGGTGGCTCGGGGTGAACGGCGAGGCACGGTCGGACGACCTGCTGGAGGAGGTCCTGGGCGCCACCGTCCGGCTGCCTCCTACGCTCACCAAACCGGCCGAAGACGAGCTCGCACCGCTGGACGGCTGGCGAGATCACCCCTGGCTCAAGCGCACGCGCGCGCTGGTCGTGGACGAGTTGGACGTTCGAAGCCTCGGCGAATACAGCGTCCGATATGACAAGCAGCTGGGGTTTGTGGTGGACGGGGGCCCGCGACGGCTAGGCGGATCACAAAAGTGAGAGTGATTCGCATCCTTTCTGGCCAGCGATTCGGTTCAGGCGCTGAGCGCTAAAGGCGCATACCCGTGAAATCCCCGCGAAGCGGGGCCAATCGTGACTCAAGACATGGCTAGGAGCCATCCCCGCGCCTTCCGGAACCGGCCCGGAAATAGTGAGGCAGGACCACTCTAAGCATTTCCCGACCGAAGAGGCCGGTCGTCTGGCACGCTGGTTCCCGAGAAGTTTCTAGACATGGCTAATTCGAGGATTTCTCATGCCCGTGTACGAGCTGATCGATTCACCATGGTTACCTTTGCGGCCAAAAGGCAGCATAACCGCTGAAGAGTACCCACTTCGCCGGGCGCTGCTCGACGCACACGAGTTCGACTCCCTGGTGGTCGATCTCCCCACCCACATCCCATCCCTGCTTCGGCAGGTCCTTTTGCCAGTGGTCATGGACGCTCTGGGGCGCCCGCGTGATGAGGCCGAGTGGGCACGCAGGTTCCACGCAGGCCGCTTTTCCGATGCGGAGCGAGACAACCTCGGCTCCTACCTGGACGAGCATCAGCCGCGCTTTGACCTGTTCCATCCCCAGGCACCCTTCGCGCAAGCAGGGGGACTGAGGACCGACAAGAACGAGACCAAGGGATCGGCGCTGCTGGTCGCCACGGCCGCGTCGGGAAACAACGTCCCGCTGTTCGCCAGCCGTACCGAGGGCGATCCGCTCCCGCTCACCCCGGCACAGGCGGCCAGATGGCTGCTGCACACCCACTGCTGGGACACCGCCGCCATCAAGTCCGGCGCAGCGGGAGACCCGAAGGCCAAAGCCGGTAAGACGATGGGAAATCCGACCGGTCCGCTCGGTGCGCTCGGCGCGGTGATACCGGTCGGACGCACGTTGTACGAGACATTGCTGCTCAACCTGCCGTTCGGCGTCCAACCCGTCGATGACCGGCCGCAATGGCGCAACGATCCCTTCGGGCCGGAATGGCGTACGTACGCCCCCACAGGTCTGCTCGACCTGTGGACATGGCAGTCACGTCGCATCCGGCTGATCCCCGAGGAGACAGAGGACGGCATCCGTGTCTCGCGCGTCGTGCTGTGCGCGGGAGACCGCCTGCAGGCGGTGCCCGAATGGGAACCCCACACCGCCTGGACATTTCAGCCAGCGGCCAAGAGCGCTCCTGGAACGTTACGGCGACCTCAGCGGCACTTCCCGGGCAAGGCCGCGTGGCGCGGCTTGGAGGCGCTTCTTGCCTCAGAGCGGCAAGACGGCGACGGACGCTTTGAGACCTCGGTACTCCTGCGTCAGCTTGCCGGTCTTCAGGCCCAAGAGCTTCTGGACTACGACTACCCGCTCATGGTTCAGACGATCGGCATCACCTACGGCACCCAATCGGCAGTGGTGGAGGATATCCAATTCGACGCCATCCCGCTGCCGGTGGCGGCGCTGCGCGCGGACGACGAGCTGTACACGGTGTTGCTGGAGGTGGCCCAGCAAGCCGAAGATCTCGCCAGCGCCGTCAACAACCTGTCGGCAGACCTTCGCCGAGCCGCCGGCGCCGACCCGATCCCATGGGACAAGGGGCAACGCCCCGGCCAGTACGTCCTGCACGCGCTCGACCCGCTCGTGCGGCGGCTGCTCGCCGGAGTACAAGCCGCGGACGATCCTGACCTGCTGGAGCGTGGACGTGTCGCGTGGGAGAAGGCCGCCCACGGCCGCATGTGGGACGTCGCGGAGAAGGTTCTGGCGACCGCGACGCACGGCGAGTTCGTCGGGCGCGCGGTCGACAAGAACGGCCGCGAGGTGATCTACCGGCTGGCGACCGCCGAGCAGAACTTCCGGCGTCGACTCAAGGCCATCCTGACCCGCTACGCCGAGCCCGCCGATGACCTGGCCGTTCAAGACATCACACCGGTTGCCGAACCTCTACCGCACTGACCCATGAAGGTGAGGACGCACATGGCCGTGCCCAACGACCGGCCCGCACGCTACTGGACCCGGTACATCACCACCGAGGGAACCTGGCGCAGAAGCGAAGGCAGCCCCCCCGGCGAAGAACTGGCCGCCCTGCGCGCCGGGCTTGGCCGCGAGCCGGGAACCGTGCCGGCGCTGTGGCCGCACTACCGCTCCCGCGTCGATGACCAGCTCGCTCGCCGCAGCCGGGTCTCAGAAGAGCAGAAAGCCGAGCACGCGGCTCTGGCGCTGTATGGCTTGCATCAGCAGTCACGGTCCGAACCCATGCACCGGCCCAAGGTACGCCTGGGACAGGCACTGCGCCGACTCCACCAAAGCGGCAAGTTCACCCAGGACGCGGTCAACCGCCGAGTGAACGCCGCGGCATCCGCCACCCAGGTCTCCGCCCTGCTCACCCACCTACGCGGCCTGATCACCCAGCTGCGTACGATCGGCCAGCCACTCGACTACGACCTGCTGCTGGACGACATCCGCGCATGGCAGCGCCCGGAGACCCGCCAACGCGCGCGCCGCCGCTGGGGCTTGGACTACTACGGCTGGTCAACCTCCGACCAGGCCACCCCCGACCCGCAACCCGCCACCGCCCCCGACCTGCCCTGACCGCCGGTTCTCCGACAGTCGGCCGTCTTCCCCTTTTCCGTTCTGGAGCCACTCATGGACAAGCCCCTCTACATCGACGTCCACATCGTGCAGACCGTCCCCCCGGCCAACCTCAACCGTGACGACCAGGGCAACCCCAAGGAGGCTTACTTCGGCGGCGTCCGCCGCGCCCGCGTGTCCTCCCAAGCCTGGAAGCGCGCCACCCGCACGGCCTTCGCCGCACACGCCCCCGAGCAAGACCACGCCACCCGCACCAAGCGCATTCTCGCCGAACTGGCCAAACGCCTGGCCACCCGCACTGGCCTGGAGGCCGAGCAGGCCACCCGAGTGGCGGCCAAGCTCCTGGAACCGCTCGGCATCAAAGAAGGCAAGAAGGCCGGGAACACCGCCTACCTGCTGTTCTTCGGCTACCGGCAACTGGAAGACATCGTCGACCTGGTGGCCGGCCACGCACACGACCTGGCGGACCTGGAGGACGACCAGCTCGCCGCCGCCATCAAGGACGTGCCGGTCGCCCAGAAGCTGCAAACCGGCCACCCGATGGAGGTGGCGCTGTTCGGGCGGATGGTCGCCGACATCCCCTCGTTGAACGTCGACGCCGCCACCCAAGTGGCGCACGCGCTGTCCACCCACGCGGTGGAGCTGGAGTTCGACTACTACACCGCGGTCGACGATGAGAACCTCAAAGAAGAGACCGGCGCCGGGATGATCGGCACCATCGGCTTCAACTCCGCCACCCTGTACCGCTACGCCACCATCGGCATGCACCAACTGACCAGCAACCTCGGCGACACGGACGCCGCGCTGGACGCGGTCCAGGCATTCCTCCAGCACTTCTCCCGATCGATCCCCTCCGGCCACCAGAATTCCTTCGCCCACCGCACCCTGCCCAGCCTTGTCGCGGTCGTCGTCCGAGATGATCAGCCGGTCAACCTCGTCTCCGCCTTCGAAAGGCCCGTCACCTCGATCGCTGATCACGACGAAGGAGTGGCCGAGCTCTCGGCCCTTCGCCTCGCCTCCGAATACCAGCGGGCCATCCACCAATGGGGCGACACCCCCGTCCACACCGGCATCTGCCACACCTTCGCCGCCGACTCCGGCACCAGCACGCGACTGGAATCGGCCTTCGGGACCCCACAGACCTTTCCGGAACTTCTCGCCGGACTGCACGGCGCGCTGGTCGAGTCCATCAAGCAGGCAAAATGACCCCCTGTTCGACGTTGGTGCTTCGCCTGGGTGGCCCCTTGCAATCCTGGGGTGACCGCAGCGTGTTCAACCGCCGCGACACCCGCCCCGAGCCCACCAAGTCGGGAGTCCTTGGACTGCTCGCCGCCGCAGCCGGCAGACCTCGAGAACAACCCCCGGGGGAACTGCTGGACCTGCGCATGGGCGTGCGCGTTGACCAACCCGGCACACTGCTGCGGGACTACCACACCGTCAGCGACTACCGCGGACGACCTCTCCCACAGGCCGGCGTCTCGGCCAAGGGCGTGCAGAAACTCACCTCGCCCGCCAAGTACACCCACATCACCCAGCGGTTCTACCTTCAGGACGCGGTCTTCCTCGCCGTGCTGGAAGGCCCTGCACCGCTCGTGCGAACCCTCGCTGACGCGATCAAGCGCCCAGCCTTCCCCTTGGCTCTCGGACGCCGCTCCTGCGTCCCGACCCAGCCGCTCCTAATCGCCGTCCGCGACGCCCCCCTGGAGGAGGTCCTGCACGCCGAACCCTGGCAGGCCACCGAGCAGGCCAAAGCCCTCTACTCCCGCCGCGGACGGGCACGTCCGGCCACCGTGGACCTTTCCGCCACCGTGGACGACCCCGAGGGCCAAGACTCCCTCAACGACGTGCCGCAATCCTTCGCCCCGCGCGACCGGCGCTTTTCCAGCCGCCGGATTCGCCACACCTGGGTGACCCTGCCAACCGGCTTCCCCCAACCCGACACCGCCGCCAACGGCCACGACCCATTCGCCCTGCTGGGCTGGTGACCCCCATGACCTACCTATCCCGCATCCGCATCAACCCGCTGCGCGAAAGGAGTCGGCTCTTCCTGGCCAGCCCGCACGCCATGCACGGCGCCGTCATGCACGCCATTCCCGATGACCCGACCGGTGAGCGCATCCTGTGGCGACTGGACGCCGACAACCCCCACCGCCCCTTCCTGTTCGTGCTCACTAAGACCAGGCCCGACTGGACGCACCTGGTCGAACAGGCAGGATGGCCCGAAGCCGACGGGGAACACGCGGCCGTACGCGACTACGCACCGCTACTCGCCCAGATCGCCACCGGCAGAGAATTCGCCTTCCGTCTCACCGCCAACCCTGTGCAGAACACCTCAAAACCGATCAAGCCCACCACCACGCAGGCCGAACAAATCGCAGACGGCAGACAACGCTCCTTCCGCATCAGCCACCGCACCGCCACCCACCAACTCGACTGGTTTCTCAGCAGAACCCAGCGCTGGGGCTTCGAGATCCCTCAAGCGCGCACCGATGCGCCCGCCCCAGGCATCGAGCCCTACGAAGGCACCTGCACGCCGCCCCGCGAACTCCGGATCACCGCACGGAGCCAGCGATCGTTCAAGAAGCAGGGCAACAGCAAACCCGTCGTCCTCCATATCGTGACCTTCCAAGGGGCCCTGCGCATCACCGATCCGGCCGTGTTCACCGAAAAGCTGCTCGGCGGCATCGGCCCGGCCAAGTCCTACGGGTGCGGCCTGCTCACCCTCGCCCCGCTTCCGACCGGCCGGTGAGGCGAGATTTGGCTGACATCTGGTGGAAAGCCCACCCCCACGACCTGCACCGCGTCTCCGACCGCGTCTCCAGCGTCTATGTCGAGCGCAGCCACATCGACCGCGACGAGAACGCCGTGGTCATCATCAACAAGCGCGAGACCGTGCGTGTCCCCGCCGCGATGGTCGCCGTCATGCTGATGGGCCCCGGCACCCGCGTCACCCACGGCGCGATCCGCCTGCTCGCCGACTCCGGCACCACCGTCTGCTGGGTCGGCGAACAAGGGGTGCGCATGTACGCTGCCGGACTGGGCCCCGCACGCGGCGCCGGGCTCCTCCATCGGCAGGCCTGGCTGGTCACCCGCCCCAAAGAACGCCTGAGCGTCGCCCGTGCCATGTACGCGATGCGTTTCCCCGGCGAGGACGTCTCCGCCGCCACCATGCAGCAACTCCGCGGACGCGAGGGATCACGCATCCGCAAGCTCTACCAGGCCCACTCCCAGCGCACCGGCGTCGCCTGGAACCGCCGCGAATACCGAGCCGGCGACGCCCACGCCGCGGGCGACGACCTCAACCGGCTGCTGTCGGCCGCCAATGCCGCCCTCTACGGCATCTGCCACGCCGTCATCGTCGGCATCGGAACCAGCCCCGGCCTCGGATTCGTCCACACCGGCTCGGCGATCTCGTTCGTCCTGGACATCGCCGACCTCTACAAAGCCGATTACACCATCCCCCTGGCCTTTGACCTGGCCGCCAAAGGCCTCACCGAAGAACGCGACGCCCGCATCGGCCTGCGCGACCGCATCGCCCAAACACGACTTCTGGATCGCATCGTCACCGATATCAAAACCCTCCTGGCACCCGAAGGATCGGACCTCCCCGACGAGGACCTCAACCAACTCTGGGACGACAAACTCGGCACCGTCGCAGGCGGCGTCAACTGGGCCGACGACTCCGACCTGGCCATCAACCTCGGCCTCGACCTGGTCCAGCCGACAATGGGGGAGGACCACATCGCCATCATCGGCCCCGAATTCGACACTCCCACCGCCGCCTCATGACCGTCATCGTCCTCATCGCCGCCGCCGAAGGCCTCCGCGGCCACCTCACCCGCTGGATGGTCGAAGTCAACGCCGGAGTCTTCGTCGGAAACCCCAGTCGCCGTATCCGCGACCGACTCTGGGACCTGCTCGCCACCCGCATCGGCGACGGCCAAGCGATCATGGTCGAACCCGCCGCCAACGAACAAGGCTGGACCGTCCGCACCGCCGGCAAAGACCGCTGGCACCCCACCGACTACGACGGCCTCATCCTCTCAGCCCGCCGCCGAACCCAACCGAACGACAAACGCCTCGCAGCCAGCTAATGTCGCAGGTCAGCAAGTGTCGCCCCCGCGCCCGTGGGGATGTTCCGGTGCCCCGCCCCGCACGGATCTCGAAGAGGTCGTCGCCCCCGCGCCCGTGGGGATGTTCCCGGGGGCTCACCTTCGGGGCCGGTGACTCTGAAGTCGCCCCCGCGCCCGTGGGGATGTTCCCGGGTACGCCACGGTGACCGCGAGCTCGGCGACGTCGCCCCCGCGCCCGTGGGGATGTTCCCCCCAAGAAGCTGCATCTGCTGGTCGAGCCGTCGTCGCCCCCGCGCCCGTGGGGATGTTCCGAGGACAAGGTCGCCGAGCTGACCGGCCCGCAGGTCGCCCCCGCGCCCGCGGGGATGTTCCGCCACACCACCGCCTCGTCCTGCGCGATCGCCCGTCGCCCCCGCGCCAGCGGGGATGTTCCCACGTCGCACTTGCGGCGGCGGACGTCACCACCGTTGCCCCCCGCGCGGGGATGTTCCCGCCACGTTCACGATCACCCTGCCGAGCGACTTGTCGGTCGCGCGCCCGCGGGGGTGTCCCGCGAAGGCGTCGAACGTACGTCCCCACCCATTGCCCCTCTCGGGCGGTGATGTTCATTTGCCGAGGTCTGCATGGAGTGAGGTCACGGCGCGTGCCGCTATGGCACGTCAGTGTCATCCGGTCGCGACAGGATCGGACTCGCGGCGTATCCAGTCGCGAAATCGACTCTGCGGTGGGAAGGCGGACGGCTTCCGCGTTGTGGGTGGTGAATCGCCAGCGGGCCCAGACCGTCTTACCGGGTCCATCCGGCGGTCTGGTGACGCCGGAGTCTTCGTCGGCAATCCCAGTCGCCGGATCCGCGACCGCCTATGGGACCTGCTCGCCACCCGCATCGGCGACGGCCAAGCGATCATGGTCGAACCCGCCGGCAACGAACAAGGCTGGACCGTCCGCACCGCTGGCAAAGACCGCTGGCACCCCACCGACTACGACGGCCTCATCCTCTCAGCCCGCCATCGAACCCAACCAAATGAAAACCGCCTCCCCGCCGGCTAATCGCCCAGGTCAGCAAGTGTCGCCCCCGCGCCCGCGGGGATGTTCCGCGCCGTCCTGCTGATGGCCCTGGCGGTGGTGGGTCGCCCCCGCGCCCGCGGGGATGTTCCGACGACGAGGAACCCGACGAACGTGCGGTTGTCGTCGCCCCCGCGCCCGCGGGGATGTTCCCTCTGCCTAGCGGCAGATTTCGGTTCCGTCTGTGTCGCCCCCGCGCCCGCGGGGATGTTCCCACGAGGCCCTTTACCTGAACACCAGGACGGGAGTCGCCCCCGCGCCCGCGGGGATGTTCCTTTCCGTCAGGCTTGCCTGTGGTGATGGCGTCAGTCGCCCCCGCGCCCGCGGGGATGTTCCCACGCCCTCCGCCAGCCGCGCCCCTGCTGTGGCGTCGCCCCCGCGCCCGCGGGGATGTTCCCAGTTTCCTCATCGGCTGCCCGGACCCGCTGATGTCGCCCCCGCGCCCGCGGGGATGTTCCGCACTCGGCGGTACAGGCGGCGGCCAGTAGGACGTCGCCCCCGCGCCCGCGGGGATGTTCCTCGAGTCGTTCGGCTACGGGCATGCCCCGGCCCGTCGCCCCCGCGCCCGCGGGGATGTTCCATGCGCTCGCCGGTCGTGCGGGTGAGCTCCTGAGGTCGCCCCCGCGCCCGCGGGGATGTTCCGGTGTCCACCGTGGACCTCATACGCGCGTGGATGTCGCCCCCGCGCCCGCGGGGATGTTCCTCGCGAAGGCCCCAGCGCTGATCACGATGCGCGGTCGCCCCCGCGCCCGCGGGGATGTTCCCTAGCTGGCGTCGCGCAGCTTCTTGGCCAGGTCGTCGCCCCCGCGCCCGCGGGGATGTTCCCCGGCCGCTCAGCGCCTCGTCGGCCAGCTCGTCGTCGGCCCTTGCGCCCGCGGGGATGTTCCGACCTATCCGCACGTCCACCAGCACGCGCTCGGGTCGCCCCCGCGCCCGCGGGCATGTTCCCAGAGGTCTTCTTCCCACGCTGGGGCCGGCTTACGGGGCCTCGGGGTCGAGGAAGGCGAGGATGTCTCTGTCGCCGCGGTCGCGAAGGCGGGTGAGGACCTCGTCGCGGGTGGCGCCGTCAGGGAGGCCGATGCGGGCGCCGATCAGGCGGAGGGCTTCGGCCTCCGAGGCGACGGGGGCGGTGTAGCCGATGAGGTGCAGGGCCATGTTGATCGGGGGGAGGCCGGGGGCGGCCTGGGGGAGGTAGCGGGTCAGCAGCTCGCCGCCGTCGGAGACGGTGAGGAAGATCGAGTCGCCCTCACCGGCGTTGTAGTCGGCGAGGACGGCCCTGATGGAGCCCATCGTGGGCTGGTTATGCCAGCCGATCACGACGTCGCCGGACGGGGTCGAGGTGGTGAGCGAGCCGCCCGGGGCCATGCCGAGGTGGGCGGCGAAGCCGGTCGGCAGCGGGGAGCCCGAGCCGCGCAGGTGCTCGGCGTTCACGTCCACGCGGTGCCACCAGCGGCCGTCTCTGCTGCGGAACGAGCGGCGGGTCATCGACACGTCGCGGCGCGGGTGGTACGGCTCGGCCTGCTCGGGGGCGGCGACGCGGATCCACCCCCGCTGGGTGCGCTCGAAGCCCGGGCCGCCCGCGTAGGCGCGCACGGAGCTCTCGCTGACCTCGTACCGCGCGGTGAGGTTGGCGACGATGCTGTTCACCGAGGCCTCGCCGCCCGCGCGCTCGATCTCGCGGACGATCATCTCGCGGATGCCGATGTACTCCTCGCCGCCCCAGCGCGACAGCCCGTACCGGTTCCTGTCGACGCGCAGGAAGCGGTCGTCGGCGGTGAGCTGGTTGCGGATGCCGACCAGGCTGTAGTCCTCGCCGATGCGCGCCTGGATCTCCTCGGGGCTGAGCGGCGCCTCGGCGACGGCCAGCACGGCCTCGGCCTTCTCGTTGACGCTGCGCGGCCAGGGGACGACGTGGCCCTCCAGGATGCGCAGCTGCGGGACCGAGGCGAGCCACCGCTCGGCGACGTCCTCGCGGACGCCGAGCTGGGCCACCATCGACACCGCCTCGGGCAGCTTCACCGGGCCGCCGGTGAAGAGCTGACGCGTCTTCTCCTTGAGCTCGTCGGCGCCGCCGGCGACCAGCCAGCCGTCCACCTGGTCGTACCCGGTGAGCAGGGTGCGGATGAACCGCCAGGCGGGCACGCCGAGCGTCGCCAGGTCCGTGCGGTGCCAGGGCGCCGCCGCCGCGAGGTCGTCCGCAGGGACGGCAGAGCCTAGGCGGCCGCGCAGCCAGGTGAGGTGGGCGGCCAGCGGGGTGGCCTCGGGCGTGGCCAGCCGGCCCTGGACGTGGTCGCGCAGGTCGCGCTCGATCTGGCGGATGCGCTCGCGGGTGACCGAGAAGCGCTGCGCCAGCTCGTCCAGCGTGGCGCGGCGCTCGGCGTAGACGCGGTCGCGGGCGATGGCGCGCTGCCGGTCGTCGAGGACGGCGAAGATCTCGTCGATCAGCTCGGGGATCGGCCGGTCGCCCTTGGCGGGCGCGGCGGCGGTGGCGGCGTCGCGCGCGGCGGAGGCATTGTCGGAGGCCAGCAGGCGCTCCAGAACACCGGTGAACACGGTGAGCGCCAGCTCGCGGTCGTCGGCGACGCGCAGCCCCTTGTCGGGGTCGGTCATGCGGACGAGGGGGAGGATGTCGCCGAGCGGCAGGTGTCCCCAGCAGGCCGTGGCGAGGTCGGCGAGCCGGGCCGCCACCTGGGCGGTTCCGATGACCAGGCAGGCCCGGTCGATCGGGAGCGCCTGCCACCACGCCTCCGGTAGGCGGGGGTCGCTCGCGATCGGCTCGACCTGGCCAGGTGCGGTCCAGCGCAGGGGAGGCACGATGTCGCTAAGGCTCAAATTCATGGGGGTCCAACCGGAACGGGGCTTGGGCGGGACGAGACGGAGTCTTATCCGCGGTTCAGGTTATTGGGTCATGGCGGCAGAAAGGGACTTGCTCGGCCCGAATAGGACAGGTATAGCCTCTCGGTGGCCCGCATGCAGGCCATGTAGAGCAGCCCGCGTTCGCGCTGCACGTCGTGGGCGCGGGCCGTCGGGTCCTCGCTCGCCGGGGTCAGGGTCTCGGGCGCGGGGACCACGCCTTCGGCGACGCCGACCAGCGCGACCCGGCGGAACTCCAGCCCCTTCAGCCCGTGCATCGTGCTCACCCGCACGGACAGCCGGGCCTCGGTGAGCGCCGCCTTGGCGCCCCGCACGATCTCGCCCGTGCGCGCCGCGACGGCGATCTCCTCGGTCGGGACGCCGTCGTTGATCCACTCGCGCAGATGGTTGACCAGCCCGGCAAGCTCGGCCTCGTGCGAGGCGTACTCGCGCACGGCCGGGCGCGCGCCGGGGTGGGTGGAGCGGAAGCCGTACAGGTGCACCACCCCGTCGACCAGGCCGTCCGCCGCGTTCCCGCCGCGCAGCCGGATGCCCCAGGACAGGATCTCCTGCGGCAGCCGGTGGCAGATGGTGAGGTGGTGGATCTCCGCCTTGATGCCCAGCGTGCTGAGCGCCACGCGGGTGTCGAACACGCGCTGGTGGGGGTCGCCGACGATGAACAGGTCGTTGGCCGCGGGCGGTACGGCGGCCCGCAGCAGCCGCCACTGCGCCGGGTGCAGGTCCTGCGCCTCGTCCACCACGATGTGCCGGTACGGCTCGCGGGCGGGCCCCTGGTCGTCCAGGAGGTCCCCGGTGGTCCTGCCGAGCAGCGTGGAGGCCTCGGCGGCGAGCTGGAGCAGCGTGCGCCTGCCCGAGGCGCGCAGGCGCTCGGTGACGTGCTCGATGGCCTTCCACACGGCGGTGCGCTGCTCGTGGTCCAACTCGACGCTGCGGCCGTCGCGGGCCGCCCCCAGGTACTCCTGCACGGTGCACAGGTTCTGCGCCAGGATGACCTGCTCCCACTCGCGCAGCAGGAACGCCGCGCTGTGCTCGTCGCCCGTGATGCGCGCGGCCTCCTGCCACAGCGCGGCCAGGTCAGGCCCGCCGACCAGCAGCGGGGGACGGCCCTCGGCCTCGGCGACGATGCGGTGGGCCAGGCGGTCGACGTTGCCGACCTCGATGCGCGCGCGGACCTCCGGGTCGTCGACCAGCACGTCCAGCTTGGCGGAGGCGTCCCCGGCGACGTTCTGGGAGAAGGTGAGGAACAGGACGCGCCCGGCGCCGGCGCGGGCGAGGTGCCTGGCGCGGTGCAGGGCCATGAGCGTCTTGCCGGTCCCCGCGCCGCCCGTGACGAGCACCGGGCCCTCGTAGAGCTCCTGGTGGGCGAGCCGGTACTGCGTGGGGTACAGGAACGTCGCCCAGTGCGGGGTGGCGAGGATGCGGTCGAGCGTCCCGGGGTCGGGCACGAACACGGCCCGGTCGGGGGTGCGTTCCAGGGCGGCGGGCAGGTCGGTGACGTCGACGGAGGTCACGGGCACGGCGACGCGCGTGTCGAGGGCCTGCCGGGCGTCGGCGACCGAGCCGCCGCAGCCGAGGGCGAGCAGCGGGGCGTACTGGCTCTCGGGCAGGAAGGGTTCCAGGGCTTCCAGGTTCGCGTCCGTCGTGATCAGCCGGACCAGCGGGATGACCTGCGGGTCGATGCCCAGCCCGAGCAGGTCGCTGTCGCAGACGTGCGCGAACAGCCGCAGCTCGGTCGAGTCGGCGGAGCGGCGCATGGCCGGCTCCACGCGGTCCAGCGCCTCGGCGTCCCACACCTCGGCCACGCCGATGGCCGTGTTCACGGCGAAGCGGTGCCGCTGGGCGAACGACCACGCCTCGGCGTCGGGCAGCACCGTCAGCAGCCAGTACAAGTCGCGCTGGCGCACGACCACCCCGCGCAGCCGGTCTGCCAGCCTCAGCGTCGCCACGCGCGCGTCGCGGGTGTTGCGGACGCGTTCCGGATGCGGCGCGGAGGCGGTGTTCAGCAGGAACCGGCGCAGCGCGACGACGGCGTCCCGGCGCGCGGACCGGTCCAGGGCGTCGAGGTCCCGGGGGACGTCGGGGGCGATCGCCAGCCGGGGCACCGGTGTTCCCGTCAGACCATCAGGGACAGCAGGTCGCGGTCCCCGCGCTCGCGCAGCCGGTTCATCAGATCGGGCAGCCCCACCGGTCCGGTCATGCCGATGCGGGTGGCGAGGACGCGGATCGTCTCCTCCAGGGTCTCGGGCGCGCCGTTGACGGTGTACCCGGCGAGTCGCAGGGCCTGCGTGTTCTTGTCGGCGTCGGCGGGTGGCGGCGGGACCAGCCCGGCCCGCAGGACCTGGTCCTCCTCGGCGACCGTGACGAACAGGCTGGACCCGGGCTGGGCGTCCAGCTCGCCGAGCAGCGGGGCGAGCGAGTCGATGACCGGGCGGGCCTGCCAGGTCAGGGTGATCTCGCCCGCGGCGCTCATGACGGTGTGGTTGTCGCCGGGCGACATGCCCAGATAGGCGGCGAATCCGCTGGGGATCGGGCATTCGGCGCCGCTGATCTGCTCGGGGCCGACGTCGATGCGCAGCCACCACAGGCCGTCCGGGTGCCGGAAACACTTGCGGGTCATCGAGACGTCCTTGAGCTGCCCGGTGGGAGGCGTGCCCTCCTGCTCGGGGGCGGCGGCCTCGGCGGGGGGCTGCTCCGCGCCAGCGGAATTAGCGGATTTATCCGGCTTTTTCGCGCTTTGGATGCGGAGCTGGGGGACGTCCTCCAGCCACTCCTTCGCGACCTCGGGGTGGATGCCCAGCGTCGAGACCAGCTCCAGCGCCCGCGCCACCGTCGGCGGCCGCTCGGCGTTCAAGATCAGCGAGCACGTGCGTTCGCGCAGGTCCGCGATGTCCCCGGCGACCAGCCAGTCCTCCTGCACGGTGTAGCCGGGCAGCGTCGCCAGCACGAACTGCCACGCCGGGATGTCCAGCGACCGCAGCTCCCTGGTGTGCCACGGGGCGGCGCCCACCAGGCGCGCCTTCGGGGCGGCGAGGCCGAGCGCGCCGGGCAGCTTCTCCAGGTACTGGGTGTACGGGGCCGCGGCCGGGCTGTCCAGCCACGCGGCGAGCCGCTCCCGCAGGGCCTCCTCGCGCGCCACGATGTCCTCGGCCGCTACGGCGAACAGCTTCGCGAGCTCCTCGGGGGCCGCGGGCTCGTCGCTGAAGACCTGGATCTGCGCCACCGTCCACGTCTGGTCGTCCAGATCGGCGAACACCGAGTCGATCAGCGAGATCATGTCCGGCTCCCCGACGGCGATCTCGTCGGTGCTCGTGCCGGTACGGGCCTGCGGCGGCGCGTCCGCCTCCTCGCCGTCCGGCGCGGCCTCGGCGCCCTCGGCGGCCTCCTGGGAGTGCGTCGGCTCGTTCTCCGCCTCGTCCGCCGGGTCCGCCGCGTCCGGCGCGGCCTCGGAGCCGGATTGCTCGACGGGCTCCGCGGTCTCGGCGGCCTGAGGGGCCGGTTGTGTCCCCGGCGCGGGCCGCGGGCCGAAGGGGTCCGGGTCGAACGGCTCGGGCTCGGGCACGAACGGGCGCGGCGCCGGGCCGTATGCGGGTTCCTCACCGCCGAACCCGCCGAGCGGGTCTGGGCCGTACGCGGGCGGCGCCTCGAACGCGGCCGGCGGCTCAAATGCGGCCGGTGGCTCGAACGCGGGCAGGGGCGGCGGGGGCTCGAACCCGGGCACGGGGATCGGCGGCGGGGGCTCCACGCCGAACCCCGTGGCGATGGGCGGCGGAGGCGCCGGACGCTCGGTGCGCGGTGGCGGGGTGAACATCGAGGCGCCCGCCCGCGCGCCGGTGGCGTCCCTGGACGCGTGCTGCTCCAGCGCGGCCTCGGCCATGCGCGCCGCCGCGAGGCCGAGCGGGTCGCTGCTCTTCGTCGAGGCCGGCTGCCGCTTGGGAAGCTTGGGCAGGGGAGGGGCGGCGGGCGGCTCCGGCTCGGCGCGCCGCGCCGGCTCGCTCTCGGGCTGCGGGGTCTGGACCTGGGCAGTCTGGACCTGGGGGGCCGGGGCGTGCCCGTTCGCGGCCTGGGCGGCCGGGGGAAGGGGCGGCGTCTGGTCGCCGGTGACGGCGTCCGGGCGGTCGGCCGAGGTCAGCCGCGCGAAGACCGCGCTGAACAGGGCGGTCAGCACCGGGCGGGCCCGGATGAACGGCTGGTCGGCCAGCTCGCGGCCGGTCAGCGCCAGCAGGCCGAACCAGGAGCCGACGCGGTCGAGCGCGATCGAGACCTGGGGGTCGTCCGCCTCGTCGGGGTCCATGACGTGCAGGGCGGGCAGGACGTCCCCGACGGCTGCGGCCGGCCAGTGTTCCAGGGCCAGCTCGGTGAGCAGGTCGCCGAGCGCCTCGGGGCCGAGCACGGCGAACACCCGGCTCATGGGGACCGAGCGCCACCACGCGTCCGGCAGGCCGGGCTGGTCGCGAAGCCGTGGGAACCCCGCGGCGTCGCTCCAGCGCAGCGGAGGCACGAGATCACTCAGACCGAAGTTCATCCCGTTTCCTCTCCGGTGCTTCCGTTGACGAGACCATAGTCTGGCAAATCGCTCGGGCTTGGACGGCGGTTAGGCTCTTACGGCGGCGAATCGCAGCCTCACATAGTCCGCCATCCAGCCCGATTCGCGGCGCAGCGCGGGTGCGGCCAGCTCGTTCACTCTTCTCAGCAAGGGTTCGACCGTCGCGGGCGGCACTCCGTCCAGCAGCGAGCCGGCGAACATGCGCACCCAGTCGGCGGCGCCGCCCGGGCACTCGTCGAGTGGGGTGGGCCGGTCGAAGTACTCCAGCAGCCGCACGGTGAACCCGCCCTGCTCCAGGCGGACGGCGTACTCGGCGGGGGTGGGGAAGTACCAGGGCAGGTCCGGCTCGGGCAGTCCGTACTCCCGCCAGGCGGTGAGCATCGCCGAGGTCAGCGCCGCGCAGTTCCCGGCGCCGCCCATCTCGGCGACGAACCGGCCGCCCGGCGTGAGCGCCATGCGGACGCAGCGGATCACCGCGTCCGGGTCGCGGCCCATCCAGTGCAGGGCGGCGTTGGAGAACACCGCGTCGTACGCCTCGCTGACGCGGAAGTTCGCGCCGTCCCCGACCACGAAGTCGACGCCCGGGTGCTGGAGGGTGGCGACCTCGATCATCGAGGAGGAGCCGTCCATGCCGAGGACGCGGGTGCCGCGGGCGGCGATGTCGGCGGTGAGCACCCCGGTGCCGCACCCGAGGTCGAGAATGTTCTCACCGGGCTGGGGGTCCAGGAGTTCGATCAGTGGCGCGCCGTGCGCCGAGACGTAGCCGAAGGAGCTGTCATAGGCGCGAGCGTTCCACCGCATCAAGCTCGGTGTGTCGTATCGCAAGGCCGATCAGCTCGCATTCTCCGCCATCGCTTTCCGTGTCGTGAGTAAAGACACTTTAGAGCCTTGTTGTGCTGGGGACACATCCGTCCGGAAGCTTCCCCGCACTCCCTCGCGTACAGGCCCTGCGACGGCGATGGGCGGGCCGCTCACTTCATGGTCTTGGCCCAGTTCTCCTTCAGGAAGGTCTTGGCCTCGTCCGTCTGCGGGACGGAGAGCACGACCGGGGCGCCGGGCACCACGGGCAGCCTGGCGGCGGCCTTCCGGTCCAGCGTGCCCTTCATCTCCAGCGCCTCCATGCGCGCCGGGCGGGCGAAGCCCTTGAGGAACATGTTCTGGACCTCGTCGGTGTAGAGGAACTCCTGCCAGAGCCGCGCGGCGGCCGGGTGCGGCGCCTTCTTGTTGATCGCCTGGACGTAGTAGGACGCGAGCACCGCCCCGGAGGGGATGACGACCTTCCAGGCCGGTTTGTCGTCGCCCGCGGTCTCCGCCGCCTTGGCCGCGTTCACGTAGTCCCAGTCGACGAGCGTGTTGGCCTGGGACGGCAGGCGGAAGCCGCCACCCTGCTTCAGCTTGCCGAAGAACTCCAGCCCCCGCCTGGCCTCCGGCCTGCCTCCCTGGAGCGAGGCGGCCATGACGCCGTTGAACGCCGCCGCCGTCCGCAGCGGGTCGCCGGGAAGCGCCACGGCGTACCCGGGCTTGAGCAGGTCGGCGAAGCTCTTCGGGGCCGGGACCTTGCGCGGGTCGTACCCGATCGACATGTAGCCGCCGTACCCCGCGTACCAGTGGCCCTTGAGGTCCTTGACGGTGTCGGGGATGTCCTGCCAGGCGGCCACCTTGTACGGGGCGAACCGCTGGGCGTTGGCGATGGCGACGTCCATGCCGAGGTCGAACACGTCCGGAGCCTGCCCGGCGGGCGCGGCCTTGGCGACGTCGATCTCGCGCTGGCTGCTCGCGCCGGGCTCCACGACGGTGACGCGCACCCCGTACTCGCCGGAGAAGCGGTCCATGATCGCGCCGTAGTTGACCCACTCGCGCGGGACGCCGACGAGGGTGAGCGCACCCTCCTTGCGCGCCGCCTCGACGAGCCTGTCCAGGGTGCCGAAGCCCTCGGCCAGGCTCGCGGCCCGGGGGTTGACCGGGGGGAGCTTCTTCTCGGTGGTGGTCGCCGAGGAGCACCCGGCGACGGCGGTGGCGAGGAGCGTTATGGCGGCGGTACGACGTGGAGTCACGAATCGCATACTCGGTGTGAGATCGGCTCGCGTCGAGGAGGCACGCGGTGTTTGGCCCGGCATTGGGGGTGCATTGGGCGGGACGGGTGTTACGGCCCCCGCCGGTTCGCGCCGCGTTCCGCCGTGTCCGTCCGCCTGTGCCCGCCAATGTCGGCCTATAGCGCCTTATATCGGCCTATGCCCGCTTGGGTCCGCTCGTGCCGGGCGGGCCGGCCGGCACGACCTTGGCGGCGACGACCAGGCGCTCGGGGATCTCGACCAGCGTGCCGTCCCGTTTGCGCACCCGGAGCACCCCCTCAGCCCAGGATTCGAGCACCCCTACGGTGTCGCGGAACCCTTCGGGATCGCGGCGGCGGACGGTGATCCTGTGACCGACGTCCGAGGGAGATATCGAGATGACCAGCCTGCCGCCGAAACCGGACGTCACGCGGTTTGCCCCCCTCCCGTTCCAGCCAAGTGCCGGACACGGCAATACTAGGTTCTGCAACCCGCGGTCGAGTCGTGCGAAGGCGCGGAGAAGAAGGAGTCCGAGGTGACCTACGTCATCGCGCAGCCTTGCGTGGATGTCCTGGACAAGGCGTGCATAGAAGAGTGCCCCGTCGATTGCATCTACGAGGGCAACCGCATGCTCTACATTCACCCAGACGAGTGTGTGGACTGCGGCGCGTGCGAGCCGGTCTGCCCGGTCGAGGCGATTTTCTATGAGGACGACACGCCCGACCAGTGGAAGGATTTCTACAAGGCGAACGTCGAGTTCTTCGAGGACCTGGGCTCGCCCGGCGGCGCGTCCAAGGTCGGCAAGATCAACAAGGATCACCCCATCGTGGCGGCGCTGCCGCCGCAGGCCGAGGAGCACTGAGCCCGGCCAGTCCGTGATCACGAGGTGCCGCTGGGTACCGTGACATTCGGTCGCGGTACCAGCCGGTGTCGTGAGCTCGTCCTGCGTTTTGAACTACCGGGGGTGATTCGGTGATCGCTCTGCCCGATTTTCCGTGGGACAGGCTGGCGCCGTACAAGCAACTGGCGCTCGCCCATCCGGGCGGCATCGTCGACCTGTCCGTGGGCACGCCCGTGGACCCGGTCCCGGCCGTGGCCCAGGAGGCGCTCGCGGGCGCGTCCGACAGCCCCGGGTACCCGCTCACCCACGGTACGGAGGAGCTGCGCCGGGCCGCCGCCGGCTGGCTGGCGCGCCGCCACGGCGTGAGCGTCGACCCCGCCGACGTCCTGCCGACGATCGGCTCCAAGGAGCTGGTCGCCTGGCTGCCGACCCTGCTCGGCGTGGGCGCGGGGGACCACGTGGTCATCCCGGCCCTGGCCTATCCGACCTACGACGTCGGCGCGCGGCTCGCGGGCGCCACGCCGTACGCCTCCGACGGTCTGCTGGGGCTCGGGCCCGAGCGGGTGCCGCTGGTGTGGGTGAACTCGCCGTCGAACCCGACCGGCCGCGTGCTGCCCGCCGAGCACCTGCGCAAGGTCGTGTCCTGGGCGCGCGAGCGCGGCGCGGTGGTGGCCTCCGACGAGTGCTACATCGAGCTGGGCTGGGAGGAACGGCCGGTCTCGATCCTGCACCCCGACGTCTGCGAGGGCTCCCACGAGGGGCTGCTCGCGGTGCACTCGCTGTCGAAGCGCTCGAACCTCGCCGGGTACCGCGCGGGGTTCGTCACCGGCGATCCCGCGCTGGTCAAGCGGCTGCTGGAGGTCCGCAAGCACGCCGGCATGATGATGCCGGCCCCCGTCCAGACGGCGACGGCGGCCGTCCTCGCCGACGACCGGCACGCCGACGAGCAGCGCGAGCGGTACGCCGCGCGGCGCGCCCTGCTGCGTCCGGCGCTGGAGAAGGCGGGCTGGCGGGTCGACCACTCCACGGCCGGGCTCTATCTGTGGGCGGCCGATGAGCGCGGGTGCTGGGAGCAGGTCCAGGCGCTAGCCGAAATGGGCATTTTGGTTGCGCCGGGCGACTTTTACGGGCAGGCCGGTTCCTCGCATATCCGAATCGCCATGACGGCCAGTGATGAGCGGGTCAATGCGGCGCTGCTTCGGCTCCAGTAGTATCCCGCGGCATGACCGTTGTGGTCGTGCTCGCAGTGGGCGCAGCCGTCATCGTCGTCGTACTGGGCGTCTACCTGGGTACGCGACGACGCCCCGAACGGAAGGCTCGTCCGGCTCCCAGACCTCCTGAGCCGGCACGCGAGCCCATGCCGTCGCACCCGGCGTTCGCCCGCCCGATCGTCATCGACCCGGAATCCCTCGACCCGCGCACCATCAAGGTCGGCGACACCGTCGACCGGCAGGGGGTGCGGGCCCGCGTCATCGGCGCCCTCCACCTGTCGTGGCAGGGCGACCAGTGGACCGAGTACCTCCTGGAAGACGGCGCGCGCGTCTACCAGTGGCTCTCCGTCGAGGAGCACGAGGGCGCCACGCCCGACGACCCGCCGCACCTCGAGGTCTACCTCTGGACGCCGGTGCCCACCCAGGGCATGGTGCCCGCCAAGAGCATGCTGATCATGGAAGGCGTCGAGTTCTACCCGATCGAGCGCGGGACCGCCGCCTTCCGCTCCGAGGGCACCACCGGCTATCCCGAGCGCGGCCTGGTCGACTTCGCCGACTACCGGGCCGCCGACGGGCGCCTGCTGAGCTTCAACCGCGTGCAGGGACAGTCCTGGACGGCCGCGTACGCACAGCCGCTGGCCCCGGGGTCCCTCTACGTCGAGCGGATGCTCTGACGCCCCCTGGGGAGCCTTCTCAGGCCAGGTCCACCCGGCCCGCCACGGCCTTGCCGTCCGTGAGCCAGCCGTCGTTGCCCGAGGCCGACTTCCACGTGACCCCGGCGTAGCTCACCTGGCGCAGGGAGTACTCGCGGGCGTTGGCGACGGACCAGGCGGCGATCAGCCAGCCCCGGCGTTCCGAGCTCGCGTCGATCCGCGTGCCGTCCCCGGCGGCCTGGCCGGCGCCGGCCTCGCCGAGGTCGCCGAGCGCCCGCGTGAGCTCCTTGCGCGCCTTGGCGGGCTGCGGGGCCGGCGGCTCGTCGGCGACCGGGTACCAGCAGTGGACGCCCTTCGGCACCCGGCCGAGGAACCCCGCCGCGAGGATCTTGGCGTCCGCCTCGTGCGCGGCGTACGCCGAGCCGTCGGCCGACCGCTGCACCGCCTGGGCGGCCTCGTGCAGCGGCAGCTTCTGGTAGCGCTTGACCTTGACCAGCGCCGCGAAGAACTTCTGCGTGGCGTACACAGGGTCCTGGAGCTGCTTGACCGTACCCCACCCCTGGGAGGGCCGCTGCTGGAAGACGCCCACCGAGTCGCGGTCGCCGTACGGCAGGTTCAGCAGCTTGGACTCCTGGATCGCGGTCACGTAGGCGATCTCGACCGCGCGGTCGGGCAGCTTGCGGCGCGTGGCGACGGCGGCGATCGTGGCGGCGATCTGCGCCTGCTCGATCTCCAGGTTGAGGACCCCGGACGTGCCCTTCACCTGGCAGAACTCGCCGAGCGGCTTCGCCTTGTTCAGAAGGTGATAGACGCCGTAAAACAGGGCGCCTGTGAGCACGACGACGATGCTGATGATCGTCAGGACCGCTTTTGAGAATCCCCGTGCCACGGCAAGAACCTACCGGTCCCGCCGACATGGCGTTGCGGGACTAAGCTCGCAGACCATGAGCGAGACCTTCGAAAGCCCATTGCCCGCCACCGTGGACGAGTTGTGGGAGAACCGCGCAGAGCTGTCGCCCGAGGACGGCGAGGCGCGCGGCGTGATCGTCGGCGCGGTGGACATGCTGGACACCGGCAAGGCCCGGGTCGCCTTCGTGGACCACACCTCCGGCGACGTGATCGTCGACGAGCGCGCCAAGCGGGCCATCCTGCTGAGCTTCCGCGTGCTCGGCATGGTCAGGAGCCAGGTCGGTGACTTTCATCACAACGACCGCATCCCGCTGAAGACCTCCCTGGAAGGCGTGCGCGTGGTCCCGGGCGCGATCGCCCGCTGGGGCGCCTACCTCGCCTCCGGCGTGGTCCTGATGCCGTCGTACACCAACATCGGCGCCTACGTCGACAGCGGCACCATGGTGGACACGTGGGCCACGGTCGGCTCCTGCGCTCAGATCGGCAGCAACGTGCACCTGTCCGGCGGCGTGGGCATCGGTGGCGTCCTGGAGCCCCCGAACGCCGTGCCGGTCGTGATCGAGGACGACGCGCTGATCGGCAGCCGCTCGATGATCGTCGAGGGCGCGCGGGTCGGCAAGGGCGCCGTGGTCGGCGCCGGGACGATCCTGTCGGCCTCCATGCCGGTCATCGACGTCGAGACCGGTGAGGAGATCAGCCGGGGACGCATCCCCGACTGGTGCGTCGCGGTCGGTGGCACCCGCGCCAAGGAGTTCCCCGGCGGCACCTTCGGGCTCCCCTGCGTGCTCGTGCTCAAGCGGCTCGCCCCCGGGCAGCGCCACGACAAGGCCGAGCTGAACGCCGTGCTGCGCCAGCACGGCGTCAACGCCTGAACCGGGGAGAGGGACGATGACGGCGCCGCAGGTGAGGCCGCTCGACCTCACGGGCGACGTCCGGGCGCTGACGGCCGCGCTCGTGGACGTCGAGTCGGTCAGCGGCGGCGAGAAGGTCCTGGCCGACGCGATCGAGGCGGCCCTCGCGCCGCTCGCGCACCTCACCGTCGTCCGCGACGGCGAGGCGGTCGTCGCGCGCACCGAGCAGGGCCTCGCCGAGCGCGTCGTGATCGCCGGGCACATCGACACCGTGCCCCTCGCGGGCAACCTCCCGTCTCGCGTCGAGGGCGACCTGCTGTACGGCTGCGGCACCTCGGACATGAAGAGCGGCGTGGCCGTCGCGCTCAAGCTGGCCGCCGGGGCGCCGAGCCCCGCCAGGGACGTCACGTACGTCTTCTACGACTGCGAGGAGATCGAGGCGGCCCGCAACGGGCTGGGCCGCCTCGCCCGCACCCGGCCCGACCTGCTCGCCGCCGACTTCGCCGTCCTCATGGAGCCCACCGACGGCGAGATCGAGGGCGGCTGCCAGGGCACGCTGCGCGCCGACGTCATCACCCGGGGCAAACGCGCCCACAGCGCCCGTTCCTGGCGCGGAGTGAACGCCGTCCACGCCGCCGCGCCGATCCTCGAGCGCCTCAACGCCTACCAGGCGCGCGAGCCGGTCGTGGACGGCCTCGCCTACCACGAGGGCCTGAACGCGGTCGGCATCGCGGGCGGCGTGGCGGGCAATGTGATCCCCGACGAGTGCGTGGTCACGGTCAACTACCGCTTCGCCCCCGACCGGTCGCCGGAGGACGCACGGCGGCACGTCCACGAGGTCTTCGAAGGGTACGAGCTGCGGTTCACCGACGAGGCCCCCGGCGCCCGCCCCGGGCTGACCCACCCGGTGGCCGCCGCGTTCACGCGGGCCGTCGGCGGCACCCCGCGGGCGAAGCTCGGCTGGACGGACGTCGCGCTGTTCGCGGGCCTCGGCGTGCCGGCCGTGAACTACGGCCCCGGCGACCCGGCGCTCGCGCACCAGCAGGGGGAGTACGTCTCGCTCACCAAGATCGTCGAGTGCGAGCGGCGGATGCTGGACTGGCTCGGAGCCGCCTGATCGGCTCCTGATCGTCAGGGCCTGCGACGTCCGCGGCGCGCCCACCGGCTCACGGCACAAAAGAAAGTGGCTTTCCTCGCCGGCCATTCGGCGGGGAAAGCCACTTTCAGTCCCGAGCAGCACCCTCGTCTCTTAGACGGGGGCTCCCGGAGAAACGGTTCCGCTGCTCCGGACAGATTTTCCAAGATTCTTTACACACTGCCGGGACCGTCCCGATGCGGGAGGGCATGTCTGCTCTCGCGGACGGTTAGCGTGGCCCGCATGCACAGAAACTCACGCGAGGAACGCCGTCAGGGCCCCTCCCTGGTCCGGGGCAAGATGGTGCCCAAGTCCACCTATGACGAGCGGCTCCTCGACCGCCGCGAGCCGGCCGACTGGCTGCACCAGGACCCCTGGCGGGTGCTGCGCATCCAGGCCGAGTTCGTGGAGGGTTTCGGGCAACTCGCCGAACTGCCACCCGCCGTCACGGTCTTCGGCTCCGCCCGCACCCCCGCGAGCAGCCCCGTCTACGAGCTCGGCGAGCACCTCGGCAAGGCCCTGGCCCAGGCCGGGTACGCGGTGATCACCGGCGGTGGCCCCGGCTGCATGGAGGCCGCCAACAAGGGCGCCCGCGAGGCCGGGGGCATCTCGGTGGGGCTCGGCATCGAGCTGCCCTTCGAGCAGAAGCTGAACGACTACGTCGACCTCGGCATCGAGTTCCGCTACTTCTTCGTCCGCAAGACCATGTTCGTCAAGTACTCGCAGGCCTTCGTGGTCCTCCCCGGCGGCTTCGGCACCCTCGACGAGCTGTTCGAGGCCGTCACGCTGGTGCAGACCGGCAAGATCACTATGTTCCCGATCGTCCTCCTGGGAACCGCGTACTGGCAGCCCCTCCTCGACTGGATCAACGAAACCCTGCTGGCCAACGGCATGATCTCCCCAGACGACCCCAAACTCCTCCACCTCACCGACGACCCGGACGAGGCCGTCCGCTACATCGTCGAAGGCCACCGCCGGGCCGGGCAGGCGGCCGTCGAGTCCCGCGTCCGCGCCGCCACCGCAGAGGCCGAGGAAACGTGACTCTACGGTTCGCTTCTCTCACTTTCTAACAATGTTAGAAAAATTTAGAAACCTGCGAGAGGTGAAGACCCTGTGCAGCCTGCTCGGGACAGGTGGAGCGTGATCGATTCGGATCGGTTCGTGCGTATCCGTGCCTGGCGGTCGGCACTCCATGAGGGCTTATGGACAAAGCCTTCGGTCTGTTCGTGATCGCCGCCGAAGGCCTCGGGCGCGACCGTGAGTACGGGGCTTGGTCTCCAGCCTGCTGGCCCCGCGACAGCAGGCGCTAAGCGGCTCTCGGGTCGCCTCAGGGCGACGCCGGCGGTCAAAGTTGCAGCGATGCCCACGCGGTCTCAAGCGGCGTTACAGAGACGAACATTGGGTTGGACGCCAAGGACGAAACTCATGTGCTCACTGTGATCGGCCAGATCATGTCCGGGCATGCAATCTTTGTCGGTGGCCACCGTCAAGTTGGCCGTCTCGTTCGACCGCCTGGCGGCGCCCGGAAGGGGTGGACGGCGCGCATTGCCCGGCTCGTCGCCGGCACGGCGACCATGGTTGTGTGCGACCTGCGCACTGGTATCGCAGCTGTGGGGGGAAAGGTCGCTTGATCGTTGTTGCGCTTGTACGCTCATCTGGCGATCCTTGGTCGTTACCTGTCGCGCTTCGGAACCTGGAATGCTCATGCGACACGCCAGGCGTTCCGAAGGAGTTATCGCCGTATATGTTCCTTGATAAGTAAATTGAACAACGGTGTTTGCTGGGTCTGCTCAGGAGTATGGGCTGTTCAGATGCCGTGGCGGTCGCCCCTCCGGGCGACCGAGGGTCGCAACCAGTACGGCGAACAGGCGTCCGCTGACGTAGCCGGTGGCGGTCGCCCCTCCGGGCGACCGAGGGTCGCAACGCCTTCGCGGGCGACCGAGGATCGCAAGAAGGGTACGAGCTGCGGTTCACCGACGAGGCCCCCGGGTGGCGGTCGCCTTCGCGGGCGACCGAGGATCGCAACTGAACAGCGCTAGGGCTAGGCGAGGCCGCGGCGGGTGAGGGCCGGCGGGCGCCTGCCGGACAGGGAGTCGGCCATGTCGACCGCCTGGCGGACGCCCGTCACGTGGGGCGTGCGGAAGACGCGGGCCCCCAGCCACGCGTAGACGGCCGCGGCGGCGATCTGCGCGGTCTCGTCCCCGGCCAGCGTCACCGCGACCGTACGGCCCGCGGCGACCTCGCGCTCGACCTCGGCGGCCGAGCGGGCCTCGGTCCAGGAGGGGTCGAGCGGTTCGTCCGGGCCGATCACGAGCACTGCAGCCATGCCGTGATTGTCACATGCCGGGGGGCCTGGCCCGCCATCGTCCCCCGCAACCATGAGCGCTCAAAGGCGCCCATGTGGCACGATTCGTATGTGCTGGTCCTACTCGCCGTCGCCGCGCTCGCCGTTCTCTACTGCGTGGTGATGGTCTCGCAGGGGCGTGGCGGGGAGCTCGTGGAGTTCGCGCCCGATGTGCCGCCGGTGGAGCTTCCCGCGTCCGGGCAGCTCACCGCCGCCGACTTCATGGATCTGCACCTGCCGGTGAGCCTGGTCGGCTACCACACCCAGACGGTGGACGAGACCCTGCAGCGCGCCGCGGCGGCCATCGGCCGGCGTGACACGCACATCGCCGTGCTGGAGCAGCGCCTCGAAGAGTTGCTCGCCGGGCGCATCCAGGCGCGCCAGGAGTCGTACGCGCGGCCGTCCTGGGCGCCGATCGCCACCCCCGAGCCCGGGCCGCCGATCGCCGAGCACGAGTCGGCCGAGGCCCTGTTCGGCGCGATCGGCCAGGTCACGCCGGTGCACGGCGTGTCCACGACGTCTCCTGCCGAGCCCGGGACCGGCGGCCGGGGGCTCTCGGCCGACCCTCCGGCCGAGGAGCGCGGCCCGTTCGAGCCCGCCACCGAGCCTCCCCCGAAGCGCGCCCTGTCCGCCGCTCCCGTCGGCGACCGCGACGCGTTCGAGCCCAAGGAGCAGCCCAAGGAGCGCGGCGCGTTCGAGACGCCCGGCGGGGCCTCCGGCAGGCACGCGGCCGGAGGCGGTGGTACGGCGGGTGAGCGTCCCGATCCCGAGGACGCGTGACGGCCGGCTCGGACCGGCCGGAGCGGACCGGCCGGAGCGGCGCCCGGGTAGGGAGTCCGCCGCGGGTCCGGGCGGCGGCGGAAAGCTTGTAACCTCGGACTTCGTGACCCCTGAGCTTGTGCGCTGCGGCTGGGTGACCTCCGCGCCCGACTACATCCGGTACCACGACGAAGAGTGGGGCCGTCCCGTCCGGGGCGACGACCTGGTGTTCGAGCGGCTGACCCTGGAGGCCTTCCAGTCCGGCCTGTCCTGGCTGACCATCCTGCGCAAGCGCGAGAACTTCCGCGTGGCCTTCGCCGGGTTCTCCATCGGCGCGGTGGCCGCGTTCGGCGAGGCGGACGTCGAGCGCCTGCTCGCCGACGCGGGCATCATCCGCAACCGCGCGAAGATCGAGGCGGCCATCGCCAACGCCCGCGTCGCGGCCGAGATCCCGGGCGGGGTGTCGGACCTGGTCTGGCGGTACGCCGAGCCCGCCGCGCCGACGCCGAAGACGCTTGCGGACGTGCCCGCGGTGACGCCCGGCTCCAAGGCGCTGGCCAAGGAGCTCAAGCGTCACGGCTTCCGGTTCGTCGGCCCGACCACGGCGTACGCGCTGATGCAGGCGATCGGCCTGGTGAACGACCACGTCGCCGACTGCTGGGTGCGCGCCCGGCAGGTCTGAGCTCAGCGTCCTTCGAAGGTCGGCTTCCGCTTGGCCAGGAACGCGCGGGTCGCGGAGGCGTGGTCCTCGGTCTTGGCGCAGAAGTCCTGCAGGTCGGCCTCGACCTCCAGGGAGTCCTCCAAGGTGTGCGCCGCCGAGAAGTCCAGGGCCTGCTTGATCGCGCCGTAGGCCAGGGTGGGGCCCTGCGCGAGCCGTACGGCCAGCTCACGGGCCCGCTCGCCCAGTTCGGCGCCCGGAACGACCGAGGTGACCAGCCCCAGTTCCAGCGCATCCTTGGCGCCGACGGTGTCGCCGAGCAGCAGCAACTCGCGCGCCTTGGCGGGGCCGACCAGCCGCGGCAGCGTCCAGGACGCGCCGGAGTCGGGTGCGAGGCCGATGGCGCCGAAGGCCATCGCGAACTTCGCGGTGTCCGCGGCGACCCGGAAGTCGCAGGCGAAGGCCAGCGAGGCGCCCGCGCCCGCGGCGACGCCGTTGACGGCCGCGACGACCGGCTTTCCCATGCCGGTGACGGTGAGGATGATCGGGTTGTAGTGCGCCCGCACGGTGTTGTCGAGGCCGACGCCCGCCGCGAGGTTCGCCGTGTGCTCCTGCAGGTCCTGCCCGGCGCAGAAGGCGCGCCCGGCCCCGGTGAGCAGCACGGCCCGCGCCGCGGCGTCGTCCCGCGCCCGTTCGAGGGCCTCCAGCAGGCTGGCCTTCATCTGGACGGTCAGCGCGTTCATCGCCTCCGGCCGGTTGAGCGTCACGACGGCGACGCCGTCCTCCACCGCGTAGAGGACGTGGTCGTGGCCGTGCGCGTCGGCCGTCGGGGACGCCTGCGGCGCGGCGGCGGAGGAGGCGGTGCCCGCCTTTGCGTCCGGCTGCTTGTCCGGCTGATCCATCAGTGGACCCCCTTGTCCAGATTGCGATCGACGAAGGCGGCCGCCGCCGGCAGCAGCCGCGCGGCCTCCTGCTCGAAGTAGGCGCGGGCCTTCTCGCCCGGCCAGGCCGGTGGCAGCAGCTCCGGCGGGAGGCCAGGATCCCGGAACAGGAAGTTGCGCCATCCGTGGACCAGTCTGCTACGCGCGGCGAAGACGCGGTCGTCGGGGGCGTCGCACGGCAGCGCCCCGACCAGGTCGACGGCCTGGATCGTCCACGCGTCATAGGCCCTCGCCAGCGCGCCCAGGTCCCAGGCGCGGGCGACCAGTTCCTGCGGGTCGCCGTCCAGGGTGCTCTCGAACCGGTCGGCGCGCACCTGCTGCTCCTCCAGCAGCCCGGCGAGCTCCGGGGAGGCCCGCGGGCCGATCCACGTGGTCTCCGACAGGCAGGCGTACCCGAGAAAGGTCAGGTCGGCGCGCAGCCGCTCGCGCCTCGCGCGGTCGCGGACTGGCTCGAAGACCAGGACGTGCCAGCGGCCGGACCAGGCGGTGGCGCCGGTGCGGTAGATGCGCGCGGCGCTCTCGTCCATGCGCAGGACGCTCTTCGGCGTCAGCGCGTACCCCGGGCCCTGCGGGAGCCGGACGGGCCTGAGCCACTCCTGCCGGACCATCCGTGAAATCGCGGTCCGTACGGCCGGCGCGGCGATGTCGAGCGGGGCCACCAGCCGGACCAACGCGGCCACGGACGCGCGTCCGGCACGAATGCGCAAGTGATCTCCGTAGAGATCGAAAAGCGCGGCACGGGCGTTCACAGAGACCAGTTTGGTCGGCGCAAGGGCCCCGGACAACGCATTCTGGGAGGAGATCGTTACCCATGTGCGCTCGCGAGGCGGGATAATGGGACGTCACAGAAGACGTGAAAGCGGCGGGCGGCCGGGCGCGGAGCGCGTGCCCCGGAATCGCGCAGGCCGAGGCAGGAAGGGATACACGCATGGCGGCGATGAAGCCGCGGACCGGCGACGGTCCGCTGGAGGTCACCAAGGAAGGACGGGGCATTGTCATGCGGGTCCCTCTGGAGGGTGGCGGCCGGCTTGTCGTCGAACTCTCACCGGACGAGGCCAGAGCCCTTGGCGACGCTCTGAAGAACGTCGTCGGCTGACATACCCCTGACCCGACCCATCGACACAGGCGACTTGACGGCCCCGGCGGCCGGGCCGCGCGCCCCACGCCGGGGCTGTCGCACATCCAGGCCGGCCATTCCGCCCAGGCCCGGGGAGGACCACCATGCCAATCGAGACCTCGCTGCGATTCACCGAGGCCCGCGCCATGTCTCCCGGCGGCGACGCCGACCTGCTCGCGGTGCCCTTCGGCAGTGATCTCACCGCCGACGTCGAGCTTCCCGTGCCCGTCCACGCCCTGCTCGCCCACCACGAGGTCAAGGGCGAGGCCGGCGAGGTCGTCGAGGCGCCGGTCGCCTACCGCGCCGAAGGCGGCGAGGACGGCGACGCGGGCGCGCAGGGTGTGCGGCGCGTGCTGCTGTACGGCGTGGGGGACGCCTCGCCGTCCGCGCTGCGCAGGGCCGGAGCCGTCCTGGCGCGCAAGGCCAAGGGACGCGGGTCGCTGGAGGTCCGCCTGCCGGAGCACGCCGGCGAGCGCGCGTGGTCGGCGCTGGCCGAGGGCGCCCTTCTGGCCTGCTACGGCCTGCGCATCGGTGCGAGCCGCGGCAAGGCCGTCCAGGAGATCGTCCTGACCGGGCCCGGGGAGGCCCGCCCGGCGGTGGAGCGCGGCGAGGTCATCGCCCGCGCCGTGGCCCTCACCCGCGATCTCGCCAACACGCCGTCCTCGGAGAAGAACCCCGCCTGGCTCGCCGCTCGCGCCGAGGAGATCGCCGGGCGCTCCGGCCTCCAGGCCAAGGTGTGGGAGCCGGACGATCTGGCCGCCGGCGGCTTCGGGGGCATCCTCGCGGTGGGGCAGGGCTCGGTCAGCCCGCCCCGGCTGATCCAGCTCGCCTACGAGCCCGCCGACCCGGACGGCACGCACGTCGTGCTGGTCGGCAAGGGCATCACCTTCGACAGCGGCGGTCTGTCCCTCAAGCCCACCGACGGCATGAAGTTCATGAAGACCGACATGGCGGGCGGCGCGGTGGTGATCTCCGTGCTGGCGTCGCTGGGTGCGCTCGGCGCGCGCACCCGCGTGACGGGCCTGGTCGCCGCGGCCGAGAACATGCCGTCCGGCTCGGCGCAGCGCCCGGGCGACGTGATCACCCACTACGGCGGCCGCACGGTGGAGGTGCTCAACACCGACGCCGAGGGCAGGCTGGTGCTGGCCGACGCCCTCGCGTACGCCGATGACGTCCTGCGGCCCGACACCGTGATCGACATCGCCACCCTCACCGGGGCCATCGGCATCGCCCTCGGGCGCGACATCGGCGCGGTGTTCTCCCCGAGCGACGACCTGGTCAAGGAGCTCGTGGAGGCCGGCACCTCCTCCGGTGATCCCCTGTGGCGGATGCCCCTCATCGACGAATACCGCCCGGCGCTCGACTCGCCCGTGGCCGACCTGACGAACATCGACGCCGACGGCACCTACGGCGGCGGCGCGATCACGGCGGCGCTGTTCCTGCGCGAGTTCACCGGCGACCGCCGCTGGGCCCACCTGGACATCGCCGGGGTCGCCCGCAGCGCGGCCGACGACGGCATCTTCAGCAAGGGCGCCACCGGCTTCGGCACCCGGCTGCTGCTGGAGTGGCTGACCGCGTAGCCTGCTGCTGACCGCGTAGCCGCGGGGCCCCGCCGGGTCAGTTGGCGGTCTTCACCGCGGCCAGCAGGCCGTCGCCGAGCGGCATCATCAGCGCGCGCAGCCGCTCGTCGCCCCTCACCAGCCTGCCCAGCTCGCGGATCGCGACGGTCTCCGGGTCGCGCTGGGCAGGGTCGGCCACCCGGTTGCGCCAGAGCGCGTTGTCGAAGGCGACGATGCCGCCGGGTCGCAGCAGGCGGATCGCCTCGGCGAGGTAGTCGCCGTACTCCTGCTTGGCCGCGTCGCAGAAGACCAGGTCGTACCCTCCGTCGGCCAGGCGGGGCAGGACGTCGAGGGCGCGGCCCGCGATGAGGCGCACCCTGCTGCCCGAGAACCCGGCCTCGGCGAAGGTCTGGCGGGCCAGCCGCTGGTGCTCCGGCTCGACGTCGACGCTGGTCAGCGTGCCGTCCGCGCGCATGCCGCGCAGCAGCCACAGGCCGGAGACGCCGCAGCCCGTGCCGACCTCGACCACGGCCCTGGCGTTGATCGCCGTGGCGAGGAAGCTCAGCGCCGCGCCGCCGCCGGGCAGGATCGGGACGGCCCCGACCTCCAGCCCGCGCCGTCTCGCGGCCTGTAGCACCTCGTCCTCGTAATGGAACTCCTCCGCGTAGGCCAGGGTGGCCTCCACCGGACTCGTCGGCGTCGGGGCCATCGGCCTCTCCTCCCCGCTTTCGCCGGACGCACGTATTGGTCCACGTATTGGTCGCAGCCTAGGGGAGTCGGGGCCGAACGGGAACTCACGCCACAACGGGTACGTTGCACGCTTTGAACGACCTTTGTTGAAGCAGGTTCACTCGAGTTCGGGGAAGTTCGCGAACGCTCATGAACGTTATGAAGGTCGTGTGCGACGCGCACGCGGGGAGCCCACGGCGCGACCAGGTTGGGCCGCGGGTACGCAGGAAGGGACGAAAGCAGGCACTATGGCTGTAGCGGTGGTCCCGGAGAGAGGAGTGCTGGTGGACGACTACCACCAGGCTGAAACTCCAGATGACGCGTTGGCGGGGGGCGACCCCCGGTCGGCCGACGGAGCATGGACGCCTCCCACCTGGGAGGAAGTCGTCCGCGCGCATTCCGCGCGCGTCTATCGGCTGGCCTACAGACTGACCGGAAACGTTCACGACGCCGAGGACCTCACGCAGGAGGTCTTCGTCCGGGTGTTCCGGTCGTTGTCCAGCTACACCCCGGGCACCTTCGAGGGCTGGCTGCACCGCATCACGACCAACCTCTTCCTGGACATGGCGCGGCGTCGCCAGCGCATCCGGTTCGAAGGGCTCGGTGACGACGCCGCCGAGCGCCTGCGCGGGCGCGAGCCGTCGCCGGCCCAGGTGCTCGACGATGCCCAGCTCGAACCTGACATCCAGGCGGCGCTCGACTCGCTCCAGCCGGAGTTCCGCGCGGCCGTCGTGCTGTGCGACATCGAGGGGCTGTCGTACGAGGAGATCGCGGCGACGCTCGGCGTGAAGCTGGGCACCGTCCGCAGCCGTATCCACCGCGGTCGCAGCCAGTTGCGTGAGGCCCTCGAGCACCGGGCGCCCCGCCGCGACGAACTCCCCCCGACCGTAACCAGGGAGGGAGCATGAGCCATCTCGGAGAGCGCGCCTCAGCGCTCATGGACGGTGAGCTCGGTCACGCCGAGCGTGAACGGGCCCTGGCGCATCTGACCTTCTGCGCGGACTGCCGCGCGGAGCTCGACTCGATCCGGGCGCTGAAGAGCCGCCTGCGGTCGCTCGACCCGCCGGCGGTCCCGGCGGACCTCACGATGTCGCTGCTGCGCATGGCCGAGCCGGGCGGGCCGATCCCGCCGCGGGTGCGCCCCTTTCCCAGTACGACCTATGCGATGACTTCGCCGTCGGACAACAGGCCGAGGCGCGGCGGCGGCTTCTCGGGCCCCGGGCGCGCGCAGGGAGGCCGCCGGGCGGGTTACGTCGCCGTCGGCGTCGCCTCGGCGGCCGTGGCGCTCGGCACGCTGTTCATGGTGGGCGGCACCGGCGACCGGCCGGCGTCCCCGCCGGTCGAGATGTTCGCCAACCAGCACCGCACGTCCACGTCCCCGCCGGTCGGCGGGCTCGTGCCGGGGCGCGGGGGCACCATCTCGCGGCAGCCCTGACCTTCGGAAACTTCGGGACCTTCGGGAACAGGGCCGCAGGCCGGACGGGCCGGCGCCCGTCCGTGCCGTTCACGCGCGGGCGGGCATACGATCGGGTGGACCCTTGACGGGCGGCGTTTACGGCGTTCGTATGCGGTCGGAGGGACAATCTGACGTAGCCGACGCCGACAGCCTGGGAGATGAGCGTTCGATGACCGACGAGACACGTGCCTACGACGCAGGGGACGTGGCCGCTTCATCCCAGCGCTCCGGTGAGGGCTCGTCGCCGGCGGAGCCGGGCGGCGTGATGCGAGTCCGCCCCGAGTTCCTCCCCGCCTCCGACGGTTTCCCGGGGTCCGCGCCCGTGTCGGGCCCGGACGCCTTCACCGGCCCGAACCCGTTCGCCGCGAGCCGGCCGGGTCCCGAGGGCGCCGACCCGTTCGCCCCCGACCCCTACGCGCCGCGCGACGCCATGACCGACACGCTGGTGCCCTTCGCCTCCGAGTCCGGCGACGACGCCGGGCGGCGGCAGGGGGGCGAGGCGTCGGCCGGCTGGGGCAATCCGTCCGGCCCGGTCCCGCCGTCGCCGCAGGGCCCGTACGCCGGCCCGTCCGCGTACTCCGGCGGCCCCGGCGGCCTCGGCGGTCCGTACGGCCCGCCCCCGCCGCGCAACCCGTACGGCATGGGCCCAGGCTGGGCGCCGCCGCCCGGCGCGCCGCGCGTCGAGACCGGCGCCGCCGGTTCGCGCGGGCCGAGGACGGGCGTGCTGGCCACGCTCGCCGTCGTGATCGCCCTGGTGGCCTCGACCGCGGGCAGCGTCGGCACTTACCTGCTCACCCGCTCGAACGGCGGCGTCGACCCGTCGTACAGCCTCGGCACGCCCACGGGGGCGATCGTCAACCGCGCCCCGGACTCCGTGGCGGGCGTGGCCTCCAAGGTCCTGCCGAGCGTGGTGTCGCTGGAGGTCCGGGGCAACAGCGAGGCCGGCACGGGCTCGGGCTTCGTGATCAAGGGCGGGTACGTCGTCACGAACAACCACGTCGTGGCCGCGGCGGCGCTGACCGGCAACATCAAGATCACCTTCAACGACAAGAAGTCCACCGCGGCGAAGATCGTCGGGCGGGACCCGAGCTCCGACATCGCGGTGGTCAAGCCCGACGACACCTTCGGAGCCCCGGAGATCACCATCGGCAACTCCGACCGCGTGGTCGTCGGCGACCCGGTCATCGCGATCGGCTCGCCGCTCGGGCTCACCGGCACGGTCACCACGGGCATCGTCAGCTCGCTCAACCGCCCGGTGACGGCCGGCGGCGAGAGCGGCTCCGAGTCGTCGTTCATCAACGCGATCCAGACCGACGCGGCGATCAACCCCGGCAACTCGGGCGGCCCGCTGGTCAACGGGGCCGGCGAGGTCATCGGCGTCAACTCGGCCATCGCCACGCTCGGCAACAGCTCCTTCGGCTCGCAGAGCGGCAGCATCGGGCTCGGCTTCTCGATCCCGATCAACCATGTGCGGCGGGTGGCGGAAGAGCTGATCACCACCGGCTCGGCCAAGAAGTCCCGCATCGGCGTCCAGCTCGACCCGGACTACCAGGGCGAGGGCGTGCGCATCGCCACGACCGCCGAGCAGGGCCAGCCGCCGGTGGTCCCGGGCGGCCCGGCGGACAAGGCGGGGATGAAGCCCGGGGACGTGATCCTGGCGATCGACGGCAACCCGGTGAGCGACCAGTCCGAGCTGATCGTCGCGATCCGCAGCAAGGCGCCCGGCACCACGGTGACGCTCAAGTTCCGCCGCGATGGACGGGACATGACCGCCAGTGTGACGATCGACGCCATTCCGGTGCCGACCCCCCAGCCGTCGTGATATACGCCTCCCGTATGGTGCCTCTTGCCGGACCGTGGCATTAGTCTGGGGTTAGCCGAGGTCGCCGTCGGCTGCTCCGGGCCGGGCGGCAGGCAGCGGCGTGGGAGAGCCTAGGAGATCACAGTGTTCGGACTCGGGTGGCCGGAGATGTTGGCGCTCGTGGTGATCGCCCTGCTGGTCTTCGGGCCTGACAAGCTTCCCGGCGCGGCTGCCCAGGCGGGCCGCATGCTGCGGCAGGTCCGGCAGATGGCGAACAACGCGAGGAACGACCTGCAGGACAACCTGGGTCCGGAGTTCAAGAACTTCGACCCGGCCGACCTGCACCCGAAGAACTTCGTCAGGAAGCACCTCCTGTCGGATCTCGAGGACGACTGGAACCGGCCGGCCGCGAAGGTCGACGACCCTTCGTCCCTCTACGACGAGCCGTACGCGATGGCGGGGGCCGGCGGCGAGCTCAAGTTCGGCGAGATCCCGCCGTACGACTCCGAGGCCACCTGACGGGCCGTGCGCAACCGGGGCCGCCATACGCAATCGGGCACGCCGGTCGTACGCCACCGAAGACGCGTAGAAGGGGACCTGCCGCGAGGGCGGGTCCCCTTCTCTCGTGTACAGGGCTCCAGGCGGGCCTGGAGCGGTGTCTCAGCGCCCCGCGGGCGACAGCCCGAGCTGGAGGCCCTTCAGGCTGCTCGACCTCTTTCCGAGGCCCTCGGCGATGCGCCGCAGCTCGGTGGCGGCGGGGCTGTCGGGGTCGGTGAGCACCAGCGGCTTGCCGTTGTCGCCGCCCTCGCGCAGGCGCAGGTCGATCGGGACCTGGCCGAGCAGGGGGACGCGGGCGCCGAGGGTGCGGGTGAGGCCGTCGGCGACGCTCTGCCCGCCGCCCTCGCCGAACACCGCGATGCGCTCGTCGCAGTGCGGGCAGGGCAGCCAGGCCATGTTCTCGATGACGCCGGCGATCTGCTGGTGGGTCTGGGTGGCGATCGACCCGGCGCGCTCGGCGACCTCGGCGGCGGCCTGCTGCGGGGTGGTCACGACGAGGATCTCGGCGCCGGGCATGCGCTGGGCCACCGAGATCGCGATGTCGCCGGTGCCCGGGGGCAGGTCCATGAGCAGGACGTCCAGGTCGCCCCAGTAGACGTCGGCGAGGAACTGGTGGAGCGCGCGGTCGAGCATCGGCCCGCGCCACACGACGGGGGAGTTGCCCGGCGGCTTGAACATGCCGACCGAGATGACCTTGATGTCATGCGCCACCGGCGGCATGATCATGTCCTCGACCTTGGTGGGGCGGTCGCTCACGCCCAGCATGCGCGGCACGGAGTGGCCGTAGATGTCGGCGTCGAGCACGCCGACCTTCAGCCCCGAGGCGGCCATCGCCGCGGCCAGGTTGACGGTGACGGACGACTTGCCCACACCGCCCTTGCCGCTCGCGACGGCGAACACGCGGGTCAGCGAGCCGGGCTTGGCGAAGGGGATCTCCTTCTCGGGGCCGCGGTGACCGCGCAGCTTGGTCTGGAGCGCCTTGCGCTGGTCGGTGCTCATGACGTCCAGGTCGACGTGGACGCGGGTGACGCCGTCGAGCTTGGAGACGGCGGCGGTGACGTCCCGCGTGATCGTGTCACGCAACGGGCAGCCCGCGACCGTGAGGTAGACGCCGACCCGCACCACCCCGTCCGGGGAGATATCGACGCTCTTGACCATGTCAAGGTCGGTGATCGGCCTGCGGATCTCCGGGTCGTTGACCGTGGCGAGCGCAGCCGTCACCACTTCTGGGGTTGGTGCCATGGATCCATGCTACGAACCCAGCGCCGATCCTACGAATCACGCCCCTTGCCGTAAGGGCAAGAGACGGCCACAGTGAGGTGTGTGTCGTCATGCGACCTTCTAGGATGACCGCGTGACGTCCACGACGGCGGAGATCACCCCCCAGCAGCTCATCGTCTGGCGCATTCTGCAGCGGGCCCAGGTCCAGATCACCCGGAGCCTGGAGGTCGCGCTGATCAGCCGGCACGATCTGGCGCCCGCCGCCTACGACGTGCTCGCCCGGCTCTCCGAAAGTCCTGGGCGGCGGCTGCGCATGAACGACCTCGCCGACCGCGTGCTGCTGTCGCGCAGCGGGCTGACGCGGCTGATCGACCGCCTCCAGCGGGACGGGCTGGTGGAGCGCGAGGCCTGCCCGAGCGACGCGCGCGGGCTGTACGCGGTGCTCACCGCGGCGGGCGAGGCGCGACTGTCGGAGGCCACCCCCACCTACCTGCGCGCCGTCCACGGGCGCTTCCTCGGTCCGCTGGACGACGAGGAACTGCGGCAGTGCGCCGCCACGCTGGTCAAGCTCTTCCCCCCGGCCTCCGACTGAGCCCCGGGCGCGCTCAGGTGTCCCGGGCCTCGATCCCGGGCCGTCCCCGGCCGTCCGGCGAGGCCTGGACCTCCTCCAGCAGGCGCTCCAGCTCGCCCCTGAGGTAGTCGCGGGTGGCGAGCTCGCCGATGGCCAGCCGGAGCCCGGCCAGCTCGCGGGTGAGGTACTCGACCTCGGCCTGGTTGCGCTCGCCCGCCATCCGGTCCTGCTCGCCCTGGACGCGGTCGCGGTCGGCCTGGCGGTTCTGTGCGAGCAGGATCAGCGGCGCGGCGTAGGAGGCCTGGAGCGAGAGCATCAGGGTCAGGAAGATGAACGGGTAGGGGTCGAAGACCAGGCCTTCCGGGGCGAGGGCATTCCAGAGCACCCAGACGGCGATGAACCCCGTCATGTACACCAGGAACCAGGCCGTGCCCAGGAACCGGGCGAACCGCTCGGAAAGCCGTCCAAACGCCTCGGGGTCGTAGTGCGGGCGAAAGGTGCGCCGGAGCTCGCGCGGCTGGTCGAGCCGGTCAGTCGCCACCGCTGACCTCCGGTGGCCCGGCGGTGCCGAGCGGCGGCGTGCCCGCGGCGTGCCCGTCCCGCTCGCGCCAGTCGGCGGGCAGCAGGTGGTCCAGCACGTCGTCCACGGTCACGGCGCCGACGAGCCGCCCGAGCTCGTCCACCACCGCGACGGCCACCAGGTTGTAGATGGCCAGGTAGGACGTCACCTCGCGCAGCGGCAGGTCGGGCCGGATCGGGTCGACGCTGTTGTCGATCGCCGCGCCGAGCAGCGAGGACGGCGGCTCGCGCAGCAGTCGCTGGAAGTGCGCCACGCCCAGGTACTTGCCGGTGGGCGTCTCGACGGGCGGCCGCGCGACGTACGCCTGGGCGGCGACCGCCGGGGTGATGTCCTGGCGGCGGATCTCGGCCAGCGCCTCCGCGACCGTGGCGTGTGGCGGCAGGACGATGGGCCGGCTGGTCATCATGCCGCCCGCGGTGTTCTCCTCGTACGGCAGCAGGCGCAGGACGGGCGCCGCCTCGCGGGGCTCCATGCGGGCGATCAGCGCCTCGGCCTGCGCGGGGGGCAGGTCCTGGAGCAGGTCGGCGGCGTCGTCGGGGTCCATGGCCGCGAGCACGTCGGAGGCCCGCTCGGCGTCGAGCCGGCCGAGGATGCCGATCTGGTCGCGTTCGGGCAGTTCCTCCAGGACGTCGGCGAGGCGATCGTCGTCCAGCGCGGCGGCCACTTCGGCGCGGCGCTTGTCGGGCAGGTCGCGCAGGGCGTTGGCGAGGTCGGCGGGGCGGGTCTCCTCGAAGGCGGCGAGCAGGCCTGCCGCGGCCTGGTCGGTCTGCACGGCGCCGACCCCGGCGACGTCCGCCCAGTTCACGATCAGCGTCTCGCCGCGGCGGCGGCGCAGGCCGCGCCCGGCCCCGCGCAGGACGGCCACCTTGGTGACCAGCCACTCGCCGCCCCTGGCCTGCTCCATGGCGAGGTCGAGGACGGTCGCCGGCTCGCCGTTCACCTCCACGGCCAGGTCGAGCAGCTCGCCGATCACCAGGGACTCGGTCGCGTGCTTCTCGAAGCGCCGCAGGTTGATGGCGCCGGTGAAGATCACGGCGTTGGCCTCGATGCTGCGGACGCGCGTGATCGGCAGGAACACCCGCCGGCGCGGCTGGACCTCGACGACGAGCCCGTGCACGCGCGGAGGATCGTTGGGCCGCATGGCGACCACGACGTCGCGTATCCGCCCGATCTGGTCACCCGCCGGGTCGAACACCGGGGTTCCGGCGAGCCGGGCGACGAAGATCCTCACTACCGCAGCGTACGAGGTCAGAGGGGATGTTCCACGCCGGGCCCCCGTAAAAGCCCTCTCAACCGGTCTCGGCATGCGGGACACCTCCTTGATCCCGCTTGATCCCGCCAAAGACCACATGACAGGATCAAAACCGTTTAACACTCATTACAGAGACGGAGCGGGTCGTGAAGGGCATGGCGCTGGGAGTTGCGGTCCTGTCCGCCTGGTGTTTCGGATTCTCCGGCCCCATGGCCAAGTTCGTCGGCGCGGCCGGTCTCACCCCGATGCAGGCCGTCTGGGTGCGCATGGTGGGCGCCGCGATCCTGCTTTTCGCGATCCTCGCCGTGTTCCGGCGCGGGTCCCTGCGCGTCCCCCGGGGCAGGATCGGCTTCTACGCCGCGTACGCGCTGGTCGCCGTGGCCGGGGTGCAGGCGCTGTTCTTCGTGATCCTCACGCGGCTGCCGGTCGGCGTGGCGCTGCTGCTGGAGTACACCGCGCCGGTGCTGGTCGTGCTCTGGGTGCGGTTCGTCCGCGGGGTGCGGCTGCCGCGCTCGGCGTACGCGGGGTCGTTGATCGTCCTGCTGGGCCTGTGCGTGGTCGTGGAGGTCTGGCACGGGATGGCGCTGGACGGCCTCGGGCTCGCGCTCGCCCTGGTCGCCGCCGGCTGCTGCGCCGGCTACTTCCTCCTGAGCGAGGGCTCCGGCGGCGAGATCGACGCGCTCGGCCTGATCGCGTGGGGGCTGGCGGGCTCCGCGGTGGCGCTCATTCCGCTCGCGCGGCCCTGGGAGATCGCCTGGACGGCCTTCGGGACGAGCACCACGATCGGCGGCCACACACTGCCCGTGCTCGGCGCCGCCCTGTGGCTGATCACCGTCGCCACCGTCACCGCCTACGTCACCGGCGTCGCCGCCGTCCGACGACTGTCGGCCGCCGTCGGCGCCACCGTCGCCTCCCTGGAGGTCGTCACCGGCGCGCTGATCGCGTGGCTGCTGCTGGGGGAGCAACTCGGCGCGGCGCAGATCGCCGGCGGCGCCGTCGTGCTCGCGGGGGCGCTGCTCGCTCAGACCGCCACGGCCGGGGTCAGCCGGACGACCGACGAGGCGGCGGCCCAGCGGGCGGTCAGCCCGGCGGAGTCGACGGCGTTGAGGCGTTCCTTGGCCAGCGCCGCCACGGCCCCGGCGTCGGCCTCCGACGGTGAGGCCTGATCGACCACGCGCACGTCAGCCTCGAAGGCCACCAGCCGCGCGCCGTTGTCCTTGCTGCGCAGCGTCACCGTGACGCGGGCGGCGTCCACGAGCCCGGGCAGTTCCTGCTCGCCGCCGCCGGTGACGACGTAGACGGCCCCGTCGTGCCAGACGTGCCAGGCCAGCCGGGCGCCCCCGGGCAGGGAGACCCACAGCACACCTGACCTCTTCGCGCCCTCTTCGATCAGCGACATGCTCACATGAGCAATGTACGGCCCGATCGCCCGGCACGGGTGGTCCCGCCGGGCGATCGGGGGCGGCGGGTCAGCGGCGGGTGAGCTTCCAGGCGGCGGGCAGGAGGGCGGCGGCGGCCAGCACCTTCAGGCCGTCGCCGATCAGGAACGGCACGACGCCCTTGTCGAAGGCGGTCCCGAAGTCCATGCCGGTCGCCACCATGAGCCATGGCAGGCCCACGGCGTAGATGAGCACCGTGCTGACGGTCATCGTCGCCACCGTGCGCAGCGCGGTGCGGTCGCCGCCCCTGCGGGCGAGCGCACCCGCCACCGAGGCGGCGAGGATGAAGCCGACGACGTACCCCAGCGTGGCGTTGCCGGCGTCCGGCGCGAACCACGGGACGCCGAGCTGGCCGATCAGCATGTACAACGCCATGCCGAAGAAGGCGCGCGGCAGGCCGAGCGCGGCGCCGGACAGCAGGACGGCGAAGGTCTGGAGCGTGAGCGGGACGGGAGTGCCGGGCAGGGGGATGCTCACCTGGGCGGACAGCCCGACGAGCCCGGCCGCGCCCACCACCAGCGCAACGTCCCTGACGAGCTTGCCGGGGATGAGATCGGACAGTACGGCGGGACGAACCGCCACAGACGCATCACTCATTGTCTAACTCCCTTTACCTTTGCTTGGAGACCATTGTCGGGAATGCCGCCCTGAATGGCTGTACGAGATACGCGCCAAGAACCGGCGGCGACCTTTGTGACGCCTCCACAGGTACCCGCGGGCGTGCCGGGGCCGGTCAGCGGGCTACGGTTGTCGCCATGCGCTCCCGTCGTTCCTGTCTCGCGGTGCCCGGCAGCAACCCCCGCTTCCTGGAGAAGGCCCAGGGGCTGCCCGCCGACGAGGTCTTCCTCGACCTGGAGGACTCCGTCGCGCCCCAGGCCAAGGAACAGGCCAGGAAGAACGTCGTGGACGCGCTGCGCACCGGCGACTGGGGCGGGAAGACGCGCGCCGTCCGGGTCAACGACCTGTCCACCATGTGGACCTACCGCGACGTGATCGAGGTCGTCGAGGGGGCCGGGGACGCGCTCGACTGCCTCATGCTGCCCAAGGTCGAGGACGCCGGGCAGGTGGCCTGGCTGGACACGCTGCTCACCCAGATCGAGAAGGCCGCGGGCCTGCCGGTCGGCCGCATCGGCGTCGAGGCGCAGATCGAGAGCGCGCGGGGCCTGGTCAACGTGGACGCCATCGCCGCCGCCTCGCCGCGCCTGGAGACGCTGATCTTCGGCCCGGCCGACTTCATGGCGTCGATCAACATGAGGACGCTGGTCGTCGGGCAGCAGCCCCCCGGATACACCGAGGGCGACGCCTACCACTACGTGCTGATGCGCATCCTCATGGCGGCCAGGACCTGCGACCTGCAGGCCATCGACGGGCCGTACCTGCAGATCAAGGACCTGGACGGGTTCGCCAAGGTCGCGCACAGGTCGGCGGCGCTCGGATTCGACGGCAAGTGGGTGCTCCACCCGACGCAGATCGAGGCGGCCAACGAGATCTACTCGCCTTCCCAGGACGACTACGACCACGCCGAACTGATCCTCGACGCCTACGAGCACGCCACGACGGTCGACCTGCGCGGCGCGGTGATGCTCGGCGACGAGATGATCGACGAGGCCTCCCGCAAGATGGCCCTGGTCATCGCCGCCAAGGGCCGCGCGGCCGGACTCACCCGGACCAAGAGCTTCCAGCCGCCCGCCTGAGCCCCGGCCCACGCGCCCCCAGCCGCCGGGCCGCGCGGGCTGCCGGGGAGAATGTCAGATATGCACGATCCGTCGCAGCCGCACCAGCCGCAGCCCTCGGGGCCGCCCTACGGGGCCGAGCGCCCGGCGGCGGGCGGCCCGGCGGGTGGCCCGTACTACCTGGGGCCCCAGCCCTGGCAGGCGCCTCCTCCGCCGGTGCGGTGGACGGTCCCGCCGCCGCCCGGCACGCGCTACGACCACCTCGCGCGCACGCCGGTGAACCGCTGGTGGCGCCCGGTCGTGGGCACGATCGCGCTCGCCGTCGCCTTCGTCGGCGTGTCGGTCGTCGTGCTGCTGTTCGGGAGCGTCGTCGCGGCCCTCGCCGGCGTCCCGGTGATCATGGGCGGCGGCCGGCTGTTCGGCGACCCGGTGTTCGAACTGGCCGTGATGCTGCTGTCCATCGCGGCGGTCCTGCCCTTCGCGTTCGGGACGGCCTGGCTGGTCCAGCGGCGCCCGCCCGGCACGCTGTCGTCCGTCCTGGCGCGATTGCGGTGGAAATGGCTGCTCCTGTGCGCCGGCGTGGCCCTGGTCGCGCTGATCCTCGGGCAGCTCGCGATGATCGCGACGTACGCGGCGACGGGCCAGGACACGGGCGAGCTGTTCGGCTGGGTCGGGTGGGAGCGGTTCCTGCCGGGGCTCATCGTGATCGTCCTGCTGGTGCCGTTCCAGGCCGCGACCGAGGAGTACGTCTTCCGGGGCTGGGTGATCCAGGCCTTCGGCGCGTACTTCCGGACGCCGTGGCCGGGCATCCTGTTCGGGGCGGCGGTGTTCACCTCGCTGCACGCCTACACCGACTGGGGCATTGTGGACGTGTTCAGCTTCGGCGCGCTGATGGGCTGGCTCGCGGTCCGGACGGGCGGGCTGGAGGCGCCGATCGCGCTGCACGTGATCAACAACGTCGTGAGCTTCCTCCCGGCCGCAGCCTCCGGCGATCTCGGGGACGCGCTGCGCCAGGGGGCGGTGCCGTGGCAGGCCCTCGCCGGGACGGTCGTGCAGTTGGGCTTCTTCGCCGTAGTGGTCGTAATAATCGCCCAGAAGCGGGCAATTCAGACCGTCTCTAGATAAATCTGACTAGAGAGGTCTCGCCAGAAGGGCCCTCCTCGTGTTGCCCTTGGATGGTGTGCGGGCCGGCGGGCGGCCCCCCAGGGAGGTGCGCGCTGACGGCGAGGGCGAGGGGCGTGGTCCGGCCATGGGTCCGGTATGGCATTGCCCGGTCAGGTGATCACTGGGCATGGCTTGGGTATCGGTACGATCGCGAGTGATCTGTAGTCGACGCGACGCATTCGCGGGACATCAGTGGAACGGTCCTGAGTCACCGCCTTCAAACTGGGTTAGGCTGCCGATGAGGAGGTGCTGAGCGTGGCCTCGGGCCCCCACGACCCGCGCTCTTCATGGTGGTCGGCCGGCGATGACGCCGACCACGATCGCATTCCAGGCCGATCCGGGTCCCACCAGACCCACACGCCTCCTCCGGCTCTGCACCACTCCCCGCCGGATCCCTCGGAGGTCCGCTCGCGCGGCCTGCCCCTGGACTCGCCGTGGGCGCTGCCGCCCTTCGGCGCCCCCATCGACGCCCCTTCCGGCGCCCCCGCCGGTGACGCGCAGGACGAGCCCGCCCGGCAGCCGTCGCCGGGCCGCCACCCCTACGTCCGGCCCTACGGCGGCACGTCCGAGCCCCGCCACAGCGTGGGCCGTCCCGGCGCCGAACCGCCCCGTCCGCAGGACCACACGCCCGCCGGGGACCGTCCCGCCGGCGACCACTCAGGCGACTACGCCGATGACCATGAGGACGAGTACCCCGCCGGGGAGCCGACACAGCCGGCCCGCCCGCCGCGGCGCCTGGTGACCCGTCCGGACAAGCTGGTCGCCTCGGGCCCGCCGCGCACGCCCCCAGCGCGCCCCGCAGCCCCCGTGCCGCCCTGGGAGGTCGAGCCCTTAGCCGACGGCCCCTCCACGGCTTCTCCCGCGGCCTCAGGGCCGGAGCGCCACGGCATCCGGGTCGAGCCGCGCATTCCCGCCGAGCCGGAGGTCACCTACGACCCCGATGACGACCCAGACGACCCAGACGACCCCGGCGTCCCCGTCGGCGAGCGCATCGGCGGGCCGCCCCCTGGCCGCCCCGCGACCCCCCGCCCCGACGTCCTGGTGGCCGGCGGACCGGCCCGCCCGCGCGGGTCCGGCCGGGGACGCCACCACCGCGACCAGCCCGTCCCCCGGCCCCGCCGCACCCCCACGCCGCCGCGCCGCTACGTCGTCGGCCGTCGCCGCCTGCTGACCCCCGTGATCGTGGCCGTGGCCGTCCTGATGGCCGCCGGGCTGGGGCTGGTCATCGTCAACTGGGTGAACTCCCCGGTGAGCTCGGGCCTGCGCCTCGCCGCGGGCGACGGCGGGTCCGGCGACCAGGCCTTCGCCGCGCCGCCGGGCATCAGCGGCACCGGGTCGAGCCAGGTGCTCAACGCGGTGACCTCGGTCGGCTCCACCGTGGTGGCCGTGGGCAGCGACACGACCAGCCCGGTGCCCCGCCCGCTGTTCCTGGTCTCGCCGGACGGCGGGAAGTCGTGGGAGCTCGGCCGCGTGACCGGGCCCGCCGGGTACCAGCCCGCCGGGTCGGCCGGGCGCGTGACCGGCGGGAACGGCCGCTGGCTGGCCGCCGGCACCGAGGCGCCCGGCGTGACCGGGTCGGCGCGCGGCCTGTGGACCAGCGCGGACGGGCGCTCCTGGACGGCCGTGGACCCCTCGCGGCTGTCGGTCTTCTGGAGCGGCGACCGCATCACCGACCTCGCCCGCACGGCCGGCGGCTTCGTCGCCGTCGGCTCCACCACCCTCCAGGACGGCGGCTACGGCCCGGTGGCCTGGGTCTCCCCGGACGGGCAGAGCTGGAGCCGGGTGGACACCGGCCAGATCGGCACCACCGACAAGGTCCGGGCCATCCGCGCCGTCGTGGCCAAGGGCGACGCCGTGGTGGCGCTGGCCGACCCCGGCGCGGGCGACACGACCTCGGTCATCCTGCGTTCCCCCGACGGCGGCAGGACGTGGCTGCGCACCGCCGCCGCCCTGCCCGGCGTGCGGCCGGAGCCGGGCGCGCTGGCGGTCGCGGGCAAGGGGTTCCTGCTGGTCCCGACCCTGCAGAAGTCCGACGCCGGCGACGTCCGCGTCTACTGCTCCGAGCTCGGCGACCAGTGGCGGCAGTGCGGCGTGATCGGCGGACTCGGGCACGAGGCGACCGGCGTGCGGGGCCTGGCGTCCTCGGCGGCCGGGGTGGCGGCGGTCGCCGAGTCCGGCTGGGAGCGGTACGCCGTCTACACCAGCGGCGACGGCAGGAAGTGGACCGAGGACACCGACCTCGGGCAGATCCCCGGCACCCTGCGCGGCCTGTCGATCACCGACGCGGGCACGCTCGTGGCCGCGGGCGACCAGCGGGCCGGGGGCCTGGACAACCTGCCGGTGCTGATGACGGCGAGCAAGGGCAAGGCCGCCGCGCCCGTGGCACTCGGCGACATCGACGGGCTGACCCGCTCGGCCCGCGACACCGCCGCCCTGGTCGCGGCCGGCGACTCCTTCGTCGCCGTCGGGTCGGTCAAGGGGGACGCCGGCATCTGGACGAGCCCGACCGGTCAGAACTGGAAGGCCGTCAACTCTCCGGCGCTGGGCGGCGCGGGCAGGCAGTCACTCAACGACGTCGCCCACGGCCCCCACGGGTGGCTCGCGGTCGGCAGCACCACGGCGGACTCGGCGTTCATCCGGCCGCTGCTGGCCACCTCCGGCGACGGGCGTAGCTGGCGGGCCGCGCCCGAATCGCCCGCCCTGGCAGGCTCCGGGCGGTACGCCGTGGTCCCGCGCGTGGTCGCGGCCGGGCCGAAGGGGTACGTGGTGGCGGGCGACGACAGCGGCCCCGGCGGCGTGGTCGCCGCGCTGTGGTTCTCGTCCGACCTGCGCCGCTACTCGCGCGCGGCCCCGCAGGGCCTGCCCGCCGGGGGCGCCGACGTGCGGATCGAGGACATCGTCGCCACACAGGGCGGCTACCTCGCCGTCGGCGCGTCGGGGACGACGGGACGGACCTCCGGCGTGGTCTGGGTGTCGAAAGACGGGTTGAACTGGACGGCGCGCAAGCGGGTGGTCCCCGAGGGCGCCCGCTCGGCCTCCCTGCGCCGGGTGGTCGTCCACGACGGCCGCGTGGTCGCCGTGGGCGGCGCGACCACGGACGCCGGCGCCGAGCGGCCGTTCGCGGCGGTCTCGTCCGACGACGGGGTCACCTGGGAGTACGCCTGGCTGCCCGCCGAGGACACCGCGGTCGTGCTGGACATGACCGCCTCGAAGTCGGGGCTGGTCGCCGTCGGCTCCTACGGGCCGCCCGCGACCGGGGACAGCGCGGTCTGGACCTCGCAGGACGGCCTGGATTGGCAGCGCCACGCCCTCACCGGGGACGGCATGGCCGGCGACGGGGCCCAGTGGCTCGGCGCCATCGCCGTCGTCGGTGACACGGTGGTGGCCATCGGCCGTTCGACGACCTACACCACCGACCACCTGACCCTGTGGCGGACCACGTTCAGCCGCTGACCCCGCGGGCGTGGAACACCCGCCACGCGTCCAGCACCTCCAGCAGCCCGGAGGTGAGCGGCAGCCGGTCGAGGTCGTCGCGGCCGAACCAGCCGGCCGCGGCGGCGTCGTCCCCCGCCCGGAGCGCGCCACCCGCGGCGTCCCCGGCGGCCGGGGCGCCCGCCCGCGGCGCGGCGAAATAGTCGTGGATCTCGTACACGACGCCGGCCGGTCCTGGACGCTCGACGGTGCCGGCCAGGCCGCCCGCGACGACCGCGAGGCCGGTCTCCTCCAGGAGCTCGCGTTCGATGGCCTCGGCGTCGGACTCGCCCGGCTCGACCCGGCCGCCGGGCAGGGACCACAAGCCGACGCCGGGCGGGCGTCCCCGCCGGACCAGCAGCAGGCGCCCCGCGCCGTCCAGGACGATGCCGCCCACGCATCTCACGCGCATACGCCAAGATTACGTTGGGATAACGGGATTCCCCTTGACTTTCCCGCACCGCCGGAAGCACGGTGGATAATTGTGAGAGCGGCGCCCACCTGTCCAAGGTGTTTCGGCACGCTGCGCCCGCCGAGCGTATGGTCAAGCTCATGGCGGTGCGGGGTGCACGGCGCCGTCCTGCCCTTCCAGGCCAGACGTCCCTCCGCCGAGTCGCTCGACGTGGTGCGCAGGGACTCCCGCGTTCCCTTCTGGCTTCCGTGGCCGCTGCCCACCGGCTGGCTCGTGACCGGCTTCGGCGACGCCGGGGACGAGCGCACCGGCACCCGCGCCGGGGTGGTCGCCCTGTCCGGTCCGTCCGTCACCCACGGCCCCGCCGACCTGATCATCGTCGCGGAGGAGCCCGGCATGGGCCTCGGCGCCGCGTTCGCCGGGCTCGACGGCCCCGACCCCGGGCCGGGCTTCGACGAGGGGCCGCCCAACGCCAAGGTCGAGACACTCGGCCATCCCACGCCGCTGTGGTGGGTGGAGGGCCTGCCCGACCGCGCCGTCTACGTCGGCGAGGCGATGGGCGACTGGCTGTGGTTGATCGGCTGGCCCGCCGAGGCCGGGTGCCTGGTGGCGCTCGCCGACCTGTCCCTGCGCGACCTGCGGGAGCACGACCAGGAGCTCGACCTGCCGTTCGGGGCGTTCTCCCCGCGCCTGGGGGACGAGCCGTGACCTCCGGCGCCCGCCGCCCGGCGGCCCGTCCCGCACTTATGGCCGCGCCTCCGGCACGGCGGGTTCGGGGCGCGCCCCGAACTCTTCGCCGGCTTTCGACGCGACCCCGTTTACCTATCCTGACCGGTTCGACTGTTCGGTAAGGTCGTGGCCGTGACAGCGCGTATCGAGCGAGTGGTGACCGAGGGCGTCGTGACCGTCGACGGCTCCGAGTACAAGGTCGAGAACAACACCTGGATCGTGGGCGACGACGAAGAGGTCATCGTCATCGACCCCGCGCGTGACGCGGAGGCGATCCTCGAAAGCGTCGGCGAGCGCGAGGTCCTCGCCGTGATCTGCACCCATGGCCTGCCCGACCACGTCGGCGGCGCCATCGAGGTGGCGGCGCGCGACGAGGCGGTGGTCGCCCTCAACCGCAAGGACCGCCGGCTCTGGCGCGAGACGTGGGAGGAGACCTACCCCGACATCGACATGGAGGACGAGGGCCTCTTCGGCGTCGCCGACGTCGAGCTGGAGGTCATCGCCACCCCCGGCATCACCCAGGGCGGCGTCTCCCTCTACGTCGAGGAACTCGGCGTGGTGTTCACCGGCAAGACGCTGCTGGCCGACGGCCCCGGCAAGATCGGTGGTGAGTACCCCGCGCTGGCCGACCAGCTCACCGCGATCGGCGAGCGGCTGTTCACCCTGCCGGGCGACACCCGCGTCCTGCCCGCCCACGGCGAGGAGACGACGATCGCCGACCAGGAGCAGCACTTCGACGAGTGGCTGGCCGGTTCGCTGACCGGCGACCGCGAGCCCGAGGACGCCACGGAGGGCCTCCTGGCGGACGGCACGAAGGTGTCGGGCATCAAGCTCAGGCTCGACGACGAGTGACCCAGCAGGGGCAACTCCCGCTGGACGGCATGCCCAAGCGGCTCTACACCTGCACGCCGTCCCGGCTCAACACCTGGCTGGACTGCCCGAGGCGCTACCGCTTCACCTACCTCGACCGCCCGGCCCCGCTCAAGGGGCCGGCCTGGGCGCACAACAGCGTGGGCGCCTCGGTGCACAACGCGCTGGCCGGGTGGTGGCGCGAGCCGTACGAGCGCAGGACCCCGGCGATGGCGGCGATCCTCCTGAGCAAGGGGTGGATCACCGAGGGGTTCCGCGACCAGGAGCAGTCGACGCTGTGGCGTGACCGCGCGCGGGCGATGGTGTCGGGGTACGCCTCGACGCTGGACCCCTCCGACGAGCCCGTCGGGGTCGAGCGCACCGTCGCCACCCGCACGTCGGTGATCGCCGTCTCCGGCCGCGTCGACCGCATCGACCGGCGCGGCGACGAGCTGGTGATCGTCGACTACAAGACCGGCAGGCGTCCCCTCACCGAGGACGACGCCCGCTCCTCGCTGGCGCTGGCGATCTACGCGGTGGCGTCGGCGCGGGTCATGCGCCGGGCCTGCCGTACGGTCGAGCTCCATCACGTGCCGACCGGGTCGATCGTCCAGTGGACGCACACCGACGAGTCCCTCGCCCGCCACATCGGCCGGGCCGAGGACATCGCGCGGGAGGCGTCCGAGGCGGACGAGCGCTACCGCGACTGGCGCGCCGGCGCCGGTGATCGGGCCGATGATCGGGCCAGTGATCGGGCCAGGGCGGGCGCGTCGATCCCGGCCAGGCTCGACGCGAGCCTGCCGCCGAGGCCGGGGCCGATGTGCTCGTGGTGCGACTACCGCCGCCACTGCCCAGAGGGCCAGGTCGCGAGCACCCCCCACCAGCCCTGGGACGGCCTGGCCGACACGGACTGACGGGACGCCGGCTCAGGCGTCGAGCGGGCCCGGTCGGGCGGGCCCGGCCGACGCCGAACCGTCGTGCGGACTGCCGCGCGGGCTCAGTTGTGCATCAGGCGCTGCTCGGCGGCGTTCCAGAAGCGCGTGAGCGCGTGGGCCGTCGTCTCCGGGGCCTCGACCGCCGGGGAGTGCAGCGCCCCGGGCACGACGACGCACTCGGCCTCCAGTCGCTTGGCCATCTCGGCCTGCAGGGCGGGCGGCCAGCCGTCGTCGTGTTCGCCGTACAGGACCAGCGTGGCGACGTCGACCTCGACCAGGTCGTCGAGGCGGTCGACGGCGCCGATCACCTGCTCGGCCATCGTGACCAGCGCCGTCGGCGAGTTGGCGAACAGGCGCTGCCGCAGGAAGGCCACGATGTGGTCGGGCACGCCCGCGGCGATCGCCTCGGGCTCCACCCGGTTCGTCCAGATGTGCTCCAGGCCGACCTCGGGCAGCGTGCGCAGCATGAGCCTGGCCGCCTGCTCGCGCGCGCCGATGATGCCGGCCGGCCCCGAGTTCATCAGCGTGTGCGACGCGGGCTTGAGGACCCCGCCGATCACCGCCTCGCGGGTGACCAGGCCGCCGAAGGAGTGGCCGACCAGGTGGACGGGCTCGCCGCCGCCCACGGCCTCGGCCACGGCGTCGATGTCCTCCCCGAGGGCCTCGCAACTGTAGGCCGCGGGATCGTCCGGGCCCTTGGTCTCGTACTGGCCGCGCATGTCGATCGCGACGACGCGGCGCCCGGCCTGGGCGAGCGTCTGGAAGATCGCGAGGAAGTCCTCTTTGCTGCCGGTGTACCCGGGGATCAGCAGGGCGGGCCAGCGCTCGGGCACGCCGCTGACCGGCAGCGCCTCAAGGGCGGCGAAGGAGCCCACCGGTGTCTCGATGCGCTGGGCGCGGACACCGGGCGGGAGAGTCAGGAAGCGCGGCGTACTCACGTGGCACCACGATACTGAGGATTCATCCCGGCGACACCGCCGAACGCCGTACGTCGGTCGCGTGGTTGCTTTTGCACTTTCCCACCTGGTCGGATGGCGCCTCACCACGCCACGGGCGGGCCGCCGGGGACGGCGGCCCGCCACGAGGGCCGTCCACCGTTCCCGGCGGCTCTCACCGGCCGATCACCGGTGTCGTGCCGCGATGCCTGATGCGCCGCCTGTTCTCATCCCCTCCGGGGGGAGCGTTGCTGGGACGGCCTGCGGCGCTGGACGCGCTCGGAGGCCGCGGAGGGGGCCACATCATCGTCGTCCACCGCCAGGTCGGGCGAGCGGAAGATGATGGCGAACGGAGAGGGCGGGATGATCCGCTCCGGCTCGGGGCGGGCGACGGGCGCCTCGGGCGCGGCGGGCCGGTACGCCGCCGCTTCGGTGTCTCGTGCGAACTCGGTGTCGTCCGCGCGGTCGAAGTGGTCGGAGTCGTCGAACTCGTCGGAGTCCCCGAACTCGTCGAAGTCGCCGGAGTCCCCGAAGTCGTCGAAGCGGGAGTCGCCGGCGTTCCCGGCCAGGCGGCCGCGGTCCGCGGCGCCCCGGGAGACGACCTCGCCGGACTCGGACGACGGCTCCCGCTCCGCTTCCTTCGCGGAGGCGGCGGGCACGTCGGCGAGCGCCTCGGACAGCGCCGACCGGTTCGCGCCCCTGCGGGAGCGCCGCGGCGCCGCCACCTCGGCGGCCTCCTCGACGACGGGCCGGGCCTCGGGGGCCAGGACGTCACCGGCGGGCACGGCGGGCACGCTCTGGACGGCGGGCACGCTCTGGACGGAGGTCTCGGCGACGGTCTCCGGGGAGGCCGTCTCCTGGCCGCCGCGGGTGCGCCTGCGCTGCCGGTTGCGCGCCGGGCGCTCACGGCGCTCGGCCCGCTCGGTGCGCTCGTCGCGTTCGCGGCGCGAGCGGTGGCGGCCCGTCTCGCCGAGGTCCTCGATGTGCTCGGCGGACAGCCCCGCGCGGGACCGCTGGGCGCGGGGCAGCACGCCCTTGGTGCCCTCGGGGATGTGCAGGTCGGAGTAGATGTGCGGCGAGGTGGAGTAGGTCTCGACGGGCTCGGCGAACTCCAGGCCGAGCGCGTTGTTGATGACCTTCCAGCGGGTCAGTTCCTCCCACTCGACGAAGGTCACCGCCACGCCCGTGCGGCCCGCCCGGCCGGTGCGGCCGATGCGGTGGACGTAGGTCTTCTCGTCCTGCGGGCAGTCGTAGTTGACGACGTGGGTGACGTCGTCGATGTCGATGCCCCGCGCCGCGACGTCCGTCGCCACCAGAACGTCGATCTTGCCGTTGCGGAACGCCCGCAGCGCCTGCTCGCGCTGGCCCTGCCCGAGGTCGCCGTGCACGGCCGCGGCGGCGAAGCCGCGCTCCTTGAGCTGCTCGGACACCATGTCGCACGCGCGCTTGGTCTCGCAGAACACCATCGTGAGCCCGCGGCCCTCGCACTGCAGCAGGCGGCCGACGATCTCGATCTTGTCCATGCGGTGGGTGCGGTACACGAACTGGGTCGTGTTCGACTTGTCGTCCCCGTCGGCGTCCGGGTTCTCGGCGCGCACGTGGGTGGGCCGCGACAGGTAGCGCCGCGACAGGCCGACGATCTCGCCCGGCATCGTGGCCGAGAACAGCATGGTCTGCCGCTCGGCGGGGATCAGCTTGATGATGCGCTCGATGTCGGGGAGGAAGCCGAGGTCGAGCATGCGGTCGGCCTCGTCCAGGACCAGCATGGAGACCTGGCCGAGGTCGAGGTGCTTCTGGTTCACCAGGTCGAGAAGCCGGCCCGGGGTTCCGACGATGACGTCGACGCCCTGCTTCAGCGCCTCGATCTGCGGCTCGTACGCCCGCCCGCCGTACACCGTGAGGATGCGCGAGCCGAGCTTGCCTCCGGCGACGACCAGATCTTCGGTCACCTGGAGCGCCAGCTCGCGGGTCGGGACGACGACGAGGCCGCGTGGCTTCTTGCGGTTCTTGCGGGGCTTGCCGACGCGCTGGAGCATCGCCACGCCGAAGGCGTAGGTCTTGCCGGTGCCGGTGCGCGCCTGGCCGATGACATCCTGCCCGCTGATCGCGAGGGGGAGGGCCATCTCTTGAATGGGAAAGGGTGAGATGATGCCCTCTGTCTCGAGGGCATCAGCGATCTCCGCTATGACTCCAAGGTCTCGGAACGTGGTCAGCTCGGCCTGCCTAGGTCTCCTGCGAAGGCGGGCCTCCGGGACCGCCGGCCTGGTGCCGGGTCCGCGCGGAAAAGCCAACCCTCATCCGTCTCGGCGACCGCCGCGACGTGGCGCGCGTGGGGGCTATCAGGCGATATTCGCCCTGAATAACATACTGCGGTCGCACTCTTACAGGTCAGTGTACTCGATACCACAACTGCGGGCCGATTTCTTGGCGTTCCATCCGGTAAGTCGCGGCCGAATTGATGCCGGCCGTGTGCGCCCCGCGACGGGACCGGCGGCCGTCCCGAAGCTCGTACGCTGCATCCATGAGTGATTCCCCTGCCGGTGTCGTCGGTGTCATCGACCTTCTCGGCGTCCTGGCCTACGCCGAGCTGACCGCCTTCCTGCGGCTCGCCGAGGACGCCGCAGCCCTTGCCCCCTCGCTCACCGACCGCGCGGCGCTCAGCGGCCTCGCCGCCGTCGAGTACGCCCACTTCAGCCTGCTGCGCGACCGGCTGTCCTCGCTCGGCGCGGACCCGGAGGAGGCGATGGCCCCCTTCGTCGAGGCGCTCGACGACTGGCACGCGCAGACGCGGCCGGGGGACTGGCTGGAGGCGCTGGTCAAGGCGTACGTCGGCACGGGCATCGCCGGGGACTTCTACCGCGAGGCGGCCCGGCACGTGGACGCCGACACCCGCAAGCTCGTGGACGAGGTGCTGGCCGAGGAGATCCGCTCGGAGTTCGTGGTCGACCGGGTGCGCACGGCGCTCGTCGGGAACCCGCAGGCCGCCGGGCGGCTCGCGCTCTGGGCGCGGCGCATGGTGGGCGAGGCGCTGAGCCAGGGCAACCGGCTCGCGCTCGCCCGTCCTGAACTGGCGCTGCTGCTGGTCTCGGAGGCCGCCGGGACGGGGCAGGGGGACGCCGGCCTCATCGGCATCGGCCGGCTGTTCGCCCGCCTGACCGAGGAGCACGGGAAGCGGATGGCGGCCCTCGGTCTGGTCCCGGGTCCGTGAAGAAGAGGGACGCGTGGGCCCTCAAAGGTAAGGTTTCGGACTTCTGGCCAATTCGGTCCGGTGATCGAGGGGCGCGAACGCCCTCACCGGTTGTACCGTTCGAGACATGAGGGCCTCGCGCCGCTACGGCAGTTCCTTGATGAGATGTGGACCGAACCGCTGGACCTCGCGGCCCGTGCTGAGAAGGGGAGGCGCGGACTGCCCGGCCTTCGGCCACAAACGGGACGAAGTCCGGAGGTCACGCCGCCCCTGCGGCTGCTCGCTCCCTACCCGCGAGGAATGCGCGGGAATCTAGGATCCGCACCGCGAGTGATCTGAATGTCCAGCGAAACGGCGCCACGCGCCGCGCGGACCCGGGCGCTTTGGGGAGCCGCCAGGAGCCCCCCAAAGCGCCGGGCTCAGAGCGTGCCGCCGAAACCGACGGGACGCGACTCGTCCTCGCCGATCTCGACGAAGCCGAGCGCGGTCACCGGCACGATCACGCGCCGCCCCTTGACGTCGGTGATGGAGAAGACGCCACGATCCGCCGCCAGCGAGTTCCGCAGTTCCTGCTCCACCTCTTCGGTGGTCAGGTCGGTCTCGACGATGATCTCCCGGTGCACGGAGCGTACGCCGATCTTGACTTCCATCGGGCTCCCTTTCGACGACCAGATGTGCTCGTCCCATCGTGGCCCGCCGCGGGCCGGGTGACGCCACTGATCGCGTCAAGCGAACAATCCCGGGGCGGTTCGCGGGGCTAGGACGTCCGGGGGAAGCCGCCGATGCCGCGCCAGGCGAGCCGGGCCATGAGCTGCGTCGCGACGTCCTTGGGGATCGTGCCGTGGCTGGCGAGCCAGTAGCGGGCGCTGACCTCGGCCATGCCGACCAGGCCGACGCCGAGCAGGTGGGCCTCGTCGCTGGAGCAGCCGGTGTCCTCCTGGATCACCTGGCTGATCATCTCGGCGCTCTCGCGCAGGGAGCGCTCGACGCGCTGGCGCACGGGGGCGACGTTGCGCAGGTCGGACTCGAAGACCAGGCGGAAGGCCTCGCCCTGGCTGGAGACGAAGTCGAAGAACGCGCCGATGGCCGCCTGGACGCGCTGCTTGTTGTCGGTCGTCGAGGCGAGCGCCTCGCGGCAGCGGTTGGCCATGTCGTCGACGTGGACGTCCAGCAGCGCGAGGTACAGCTCCAGCTTCCCCGGGAAGTGCTGGTAGAGCACCGGCTTGCTCACGCCGGCCCGCTCGGCGATCTCGTCCATCGCGGCCGCATGGTAGCCGTTCTCCACGAAGACCTCCTGCGCCGCGTTGAGCAACTGGCGGCGGCGGGCCAGCCGGGGCAGGCGGGTGCCCCGGGGCTCGGCATCCGGGGTAGCGGTCACGGGATTCTCCTTGGACGGTCTCGCCGTCGCGCGATCGTCGAACGCGCTCCGGTTCGTGCTGAACGGATCAACGCCGGATCTCCGCCGGTCAGGCACCTGCCTGCCCCCTCGCCCCGGGATCCGGTCCGGGGTTCACATCCTACGCGCGGGTAATCCGGGTCAGCGATATTCGTCGTCTTCCAGATCGACCGTCCGCCACTGGTCGGCGGCGTCGGCGGGATCGGCGTCGTAGGGCACCTCCAGCACCCATGCCTGCCGCTCGCCGCCGATGATCCGGTGCTGCTCGACGGCGTCGGCCTCCGGCACCTCGGTGTCGAACTCGTCCGCGACGTCGTCGAGGGGCTCCAACTCGTCCAGCGGGACCTCGTTCCCGTGCACATCCATCTCCGACATGTGCGGCACCCTCCGTCGACGGCGAGCCTGACTCGCACGCTCCATACCCCGATGCGTCCAGCCTAAGGCCCCTCCCCCGCCCCGCCGCGCTCCGGCGGCGCCATCAGGTCGCCGAACCGCTCGACGCGCTCCAGCACGTCCCCGGCGGTGAACACCAGGTCCTCCGGCGGTGTGTTCTCGACCTCCTCCCAGGTCAGCGGGGTCGAGACGGTGGGAGTCGCGTTGGCGCGCAGCGAGTACGGCGCGATCGTCGTCTTGGCAGGGTTGTTCTGGCTCCAGTCGATGAGCACCTTGCCGGGGCGCAGCCTCTTGGCCATCTGGCTGACGATCTCGCCGGGCCGTTCCTTCTCCAGCCGCTGCGCGAGCGCCTTGGCGTAGGCGGAGGCGTCCTCCTCACGGCCGGCCCAGGGGACGTACACCTGCATGCCCTTGTTGCCGCTGGTCTTGGGGCACCCGTCCAGGCCGTCCTCGCGCAGGGCCTCGCGCAGGCGCAGCGCCACCCGGCGGCACTCCTCGATCGTGGCGGGCGGGCCGGGGTCGAGGTCGAAGACCATGATGTCGGGAGGCAGGGCCTGCCCCTCGTCGTCCACCCGCCACATCGGCGTGTGGAGCTCCAGGGCCGCCAGTCCGGCGAAGTAGACCAGCGTGGGCAGGTCGTCCACGATCGCGTAGTCGATGGTGCCGCGGCCCTTGGTGCTGCCCGGCGCGGGCAGGCGGGCGGTGCGCACCCAGGAAGGCGTGTGCGGGGGACGGTTCTTCTCGAAGAAGAACAGCCCGTCCACGCCCTCGGGGTAGCGCTTGACGGTGAGCGGCCGTCCCTCGATGTGCGGCAGCATGTACGGCGCGACGCGGCTGTAGTAGTCGATCACCTCGGCCTTGGTGAACCCGGCCTGGGGGTACAGCACCTTGCCGAGGTTGGTCAGCGTCAGCTCCCGGTGGCCGACCCTGACCCTGACCTTGTCCGTGCTGTCCGTCCTGTCCGTATTGTCCGCCACTTCGCCCGCCACGCCATCACTTCTTCCCTGTGTCCCGGGACCCTTCCCGGGGCAGGTCTCCGCCCGGGGTTTCTTCCGTCGTGCGGACGTCCTCCACCGTGCCTATCACGGGTCCACCAGTGGTGGCTTGACCGGATACGGCATTCCACACTGGGTATCTGCCCATTTAGATACTGCTTTGCGCCCTTGCCACTACCGAACATGTGTTCGATAGTGGCAGTAGAGGTGAGGAGAGGCCATGCGTAGCATCTGGAAGGGTGCCATCTCGTTCGGGCTCGTCACGATCCCGGTGAAGCTCTATTCCGCGACCGAGCAGAAGGACGTGACGTTCCACCAGGTGCACCGCGAGGACGCCGGCCGTATCAAGTACAAGCGGGTGTGCTCCATCGACGGCGAGGAGGTGCCGTACTCCGATATCGCCAAGGGGTACGAGCTGCCCGGCGGCGAGGTCGTCGTGCTGACCGACGAGGACTTCGCCGACCTGCCGCTGAGCACCTCGCGCCGGATCGACGTCCTGCAGTTCACCCCGGCCGACCGGATCGACCCGATCCTGTTCAACAAGTCGTACTACCTGGAGCCCGAGAACACCGGCGTGAAGCCGTACATCCTGCTGCGCGAGGCGCTGGAGCGCACCGGGCAGGTGGCCATCGTGAAGGTCGCGCTGCGGCAGCGCGAGTCGCTGGCGACCCTGCGCATCCGCGACGGCGTGTTCGTGCTGGAGACCATGTTGTGGCCGGACGAGGTGCGCGAGCCGGGGTTCCAGTTCAAGGACGAGGACATCGAGGTGCGCCCGCAGGAACTGCGGATGGCCGAGTCGCTGATCGAGACGATGGCGGGGGAGTTCGACCCCTCCGAGTACCGCGACAGCTACCGCGAGGCGCTCCAGGAGGTCATCGAGGCCAAGATCCAGGGCAAGGAGCTGGCCCGGCCGGAGGTGCCGGAGCAGGCGGGCCCGGCGGTCGACCTGATGGCGGCGCTGCGCGCCAGCGTGGACGCGGCCAAGCGGGAGCGCGAGGGCGGTCGCGAGAAGGCTCCGGCGCCGAGGCGGAAGGCGGCGGCGAAGGGCGCCGGCGGCGAGGAGGCCCGCGCGGAGGAGGCGGGGGAGAAGGCCGAGAAGGGCGAGAAGAAGCCGGCCAAGCGCCGTCCCCGCAAGACCGCGTGACCGCATTTCCGCCGTAGGACCCGCCCCATCCGGAAACGGCGGCCTGGTATTGGAGAGCCCGGCAAATGGTATGGGCTTGGCGGTGAATGTTTGTTTCGCAGGATGAGCGGAGCGGCGGCCTGGATGGGAATTCACCTCGAGCATCAGGGTGCGGACATTGAGGAGGCCCCGGAGCGGAATTCGCTCCGGGGCCTCCCGTGTCTGCTAAGCGGCCATTGCTACCGGGCCGGATACCGCCCGGTCGTCCCGCCTAGATTCTCGATTTCGGTATGGGTCGGTATGGATTTGGTGTGGATTATCAGCGGTCGTGCTTGTGGTGGTGGTGCCTGCCGTGGTGGTGATGCTCCGGCCTGAAGTGGCGGTGGCGGTCGTCGCGCCAGAAGTTGTGGTGCCCGCCGCCGTGGTGGTTGTTGCTGATGATCGCCCGGAAGAAGCGCGCCTCGACGACCTTGAAGAAGCAGTTGCGGTGGCCGCCCCCGTGGCTGTGGTGGTGACGGTGGTGGCGGCGGTGGTGGTGGCCCTTGCCGCCCCAGCCGCCGTCGTCGTCGAAGTCGCCGTCGAAGCCGAAGCCGCCGTGGTGGCCGTGGTGGCCGTGGTGGCCCCCGTGGTGGTGGCAGTGGCCGCCGCCGCCACCGTCGAAGCCACCCATGCCACCCATGCCGCCGAAGTCGTCACCGAAACCGAAGTTGGTGGTGACGGCGGCGGACGCGTTGGCGCTCGTGGCGGTGGTGGCGGTGCCAAGGCCTATGAGACCACCGGTGAGAGCCGCCGTGACGGTCGCCATAGCGGCGTATTTCTTGACGTCGGGCATTGCGTTTTCCCCCTTGACGCATCGGGTTGCCCAGCGGATGCATTTAGTGGCTTTTCTCCGCTAAATGCCGGGTGACTCGGAGTGAGTCTTCCCAGTTGTCGTTTTTTCCGACGCACCGATACGACAAACGGGGATCGCTGCCTTTTGGCATCTACTTAACCTGCCCTTATGTCTTTCAGTTCAATATTTCCCGATATGTCCTATATTTCCCGTGATCTTGGGTCGTCTCCGGACCCGTCAGGGGTGTCCCAAGCCCGGCGTGGACGGTCGCGCCAGGTGTACGGCAGCGGGTTATGGTCAGAACGGAGGGTGAACAGGAGGGGGAAGATGGTGGAGGAACCGATTCCGCACTGGCCGGGGGAGCTCGTCGACCTGGGCGGGCTGACCGTCCACGTCCGGTCCACGCCCGAGCCGAAGACCGCCGCGCCGGCCGAGACCGCCGTGTTCGTGCACGGCCTGGCCGGGTCCGCGACCAACTGGACCGACCTGATGGGCGAGCTGCGCCACGACGTCCGGGGGTACGCCCTCGACCTCCCGGGGGCCGGCTTCTCGCCCGAGCACCCTGAAGGCGATTACTCGCTGGCCGCGCACGCGGAGGCCGTCATCGCCTTCGTCGAGCACCTGGGCGGCGGCCCCGTCCACCTGCTGGGCAACTCGCTCGGCGGCGCCGTGTCCGTCAGAGTGGCCGCCACGCGCCCCGACCTCGTCCGCACGCTCACGCTCATCTCGCCCGCCCTGCCCGACCTCCTTCCCCGGTACGGTCCCGCGCGCGTCGTGCTCTCCGCGACCCCCGGCCTCGGCCAGTGGGCCATGAGCCGGCTGCGCGGGCTGCCCGCCGAGCGCCGCATCCGCGCCACCATCGCCATGTGCTTCGCCGACACCGACCGGGTGCATCCCCTGCGCCTGGAGGACGCCGTCAGCGAACAGCGGCGCCGCGACGAGCTGCCATGGGCGGGCCCCGCGCTCGTCTATTCGGCACGCGCCCTCGTCAACGAGTACTTCCGGCGCGGCGAGGACAACCTGTGGCGGCTGGCCGCCAAGGTGACCGCGCCCACCCTGGTCGTGCACGGGCGGCACGACCGCCTCGTCGACCCGCGCATGGCCGCGCGGGCGGGGCGCGTGTTCCCCGACGTCCGGCTGGTGCTGCTGCACGACGCGGGGCACGTCGCCCAGATGGAGTACCCCACGCTCGTCGCCCTCCACGTCCGCGCCCTGCTGCGGGAGGCCGCGACGGTCGGCGTGGACGTCCCGGCCCGGGCGCCGGCGGCCCGGCGGGTTCCTTTGGTGCCCGGAGTGCTGAAAGCGCGCAAGGCCGCAAGTACGTGACCAACGCGAAGAACACCAGGGAAAGGGCGCGCGCCGGGTAAGATCACCGATTCGGGAATGCGGGGGCGACCGGGTTAGGTTGTGACAGACGGCGGGACGCGTAGCCTTTCGGTAATCCGCCATTTGGGAAGATCCCCCGAAACGGGAGCGTAGAACTGTGTCGTTGCCACCGCTGGTAGAGCCGGCCGACGATCTGACCGTTGACGAGGTGCGCCGCTACTCTCGCCACCTGATCATCCCCGACGTGGGGATGGCCGGGCAGAAGCGGCTCAAGAACGCCAAGGTGCTCTGTGTGGGCGCGGGCGGCCTCGGCTCCCCGGCCCTGATGTACCTCGCCGCCGCCGGAGTCGGCACGCTCGGCGTCATCGACTTCGACGTCGTGGACGAGTCCAACCTCCAACGGCAGATCATCCACGGGCAGTCGGACGTCGGCCGTCTGAAGGCCGAGAGCGCCGCCGCGAGCGTGCGCGAGATCAACCCCTACGTCAACGTCGTGATCCACAACGTGGCCCTCACGACCGACAACGTGATGGACATCTTCGCCGGTTACGACCTGATCGTGGACGGCACCGACAACTTCGCCACGCGCTACATGGTGAACGACGCGGCCGTCCTGCTCGGCAAGCCGTACGTCTGGGGCTCGATCTACCGCTTCGACGGCCAGGCCAGCGTCTTCTGGGCCGAGCACGGCCCGTGCTACCGCTGCCTGTACCCCGAGCCCCCGCCTCCCGGCATGGTGCCCTCCTGCGCCGAGGGCGGCGTCCTCGGCGTGCTGTGCGCCTCCATCGGCTCGATCCAGGTGAACGAGGCGATCAAGGTGCTCACCGGCGTCGGCGAGCCGCTGGTCGGGCGTCTGATGATCTACGACGCGCTGGAGATGAAGTACCGCGACGTCAAGGTCCGCAAGGACCCGGAGTGCCCGCTCTGCGGCAAGAACCCCACGATCACCGAGCTGATCGACTACGAGGCGTTCTGCGGCACCATCTCCGACGAGGCGCAGGAGGCCGCCACGGGCTCCACGATCACCGCCCAGGAGCTCAAGGACATGCAGGACCGCGGGGACGACATCTTCCTCGTGGACGTCCGCGAGCAGAACGAGTACGAGATCGTCAACATCCCGGGCGCCGTGCTGATCCCCAAGGGCGAGTTCCTGCGCGGCACCGCCCTGGAGCAGCTCCCGCACGACAAGAAGATCGTCCTGCACTGCAAGTCGGGCGCCCGCTCGGCCGAGGCGCTGGCGGTCGTCAAGAACGCCGGCTTCACCGACGCCGTCCACGTAGGCGGCGGCGTCCTGAGCTGGGTCAAGACCGTCGACCCCTCTCTGCCGACGTACTGACCCGGTCCGCGGACCCACGGCCCGCCCGTCCATCAGGACGGCGGGCCGTCGCTTTCCCGGCGTCTAACGGCCTGAGAACGTGACTGCCACCCTGTCCCTTTAGTACGAAAAGCGTCACCTTCCAGCCCGCCAAGTCCCATCCATCCGGGTCTATCCCTATGAACGCAGGATCCGCCCCTGCTCCCCGCGTTAAGGTCGGGCGAGTGAGCAGAGCGAGCACCGTGGGGGTCATGGCCTTGATCTTCGCCGTCGTCGCCGGGGTGGCCGGTGGCGCGGCGGGGGCCGAGCTCACGCGGGGGCCGAGCGCCGCCGAGGTCCAGCAGGCGTCCAACGAAGAGATGGCGCGCCGCTGGCAGTCGTGGCCCGCGGGCAAGGTGTTCCCGCCGCTGCTGCCGTACGTCGCCGAACAGGGCGGGCAGGAGAACGCCCGCAGGGTGGGCATCTCCTCGCGCACCGACTGTTCGGCGGCCGTGGACGTCGAGCTGAGGGCGGCGCTGAAGGCGGCGCGCTGCCGGGCGGTGCTGCGGGCGACGTACCTGGACGCGCTCCAGGGTGTGGTGGTGACGATCGGCGTCGCCGCCTTCCCCGACCAGGCGTCCGCGCTGATGGCACGGGCGGCGTTCCCGCCCGGGGGAGTGCCGTCCCCGGGCCTGCGGGCGCTGGCGTTCCCGCGGACGGTCGCCGACCGCTTCACGGCCTCGGCCCGCCAGGCGTCCTCGCTGGCACAGGCGGGGCCGTACCTGGTGATCGCTACGGCGGGCCAGGTGGACGGCAGGCCGGCGCGGTCGGTCGGCCGCCAGCGGTCCACGATCTTCGCATTCACCACCGACCTGGAGGAACGGATCGTCCGGACGCTCGCCACGCCGGCGCGTCCCGACTGCGCGGGCAAGGACTGGCAGTGCTGACCCCACCCCCACCCGCCCCGCCGGATATTTCGCGATTCATCCCCGCACGCACCACCAGGGGACGCCGGGCGGCCCGTCCCGCCCTCCTGGCGATCCTGCTCGTCCTGGCCCTCGTGACCCTGATGGGCACCGCGCCGGCGCGGGCCGACCAGGTACGCGGCAGCCAGAGCCAGGTCCTGCGCACGCTCGACGTCGACGCCGCGTGGCGGATCACCCGCGGCGCCGGGGCGAAGGTCGCGGTCCTGGACTCGGGGGTGGACCCTCGCCACCACGACCTGGCCGGCTCGGTGGTGACCGGGCCCGACTTCACGGCCGGCGCCAACCCGCGCGGCGTCGCCCCCCGTCGCCTGCACGGCACGTACATGGCGTCGCTCATCGCCGGGCACGGCCACGGGCCGGGCGGGGCGGACGGGGTGATCGGCGTGGCCCCGGCCGCCAAGGTGCTGTCGGTGCGGGTGATCCTGGAGGACGACGAGCCGGGGTTCCGGGACTTCAACTCCGAGCCGAGGTTCGAGAACGTCGTCGCGCGGGGCATCCGCTACGCGGTGGACCGGGGGGTGGACGTGATCAACCTGTCCATCTCCAAGGACCAGCCCACGCGGCAGGAGCGCGCGGCGATCCGCTACGCGGTGTCCAAGGGCGTCGTGCTGGTGGCGGCGGCGGGCAACGACGGCGCGGGCCGTAAGACCGGGCCGTACTCCTACCCGGCGTCGCTGCCCGGGGTGATCTCGGTGGCGGCGGCCGACCGTGGCCTGCACAAGGCGTCGTTCTCCAACCGCAACTCGCTGGTGCTCGTGGCGGCGCCCGGGGTGGACATCTATGGGGCGGGTCCGGGCGACCAGTACTGGGTCGGCAGGGGGACCTCGCAGGCCACGGCGCTGGTCTCCGGGGTCGCCGCGCTGATAAAGGCGAAATATCCGCGCATGTCCCCGGCGCTGGTCGCCCAGGCGCTCACCACAGGCGCCACCCGCCGTCCCTCACCCGGCTACGACCCCGGCATGGGCTTCGGCGTCGTCAACGCCGCACGCGCGCTGGCCGAGGCCGCCCGGCTCTCCCGCCACCGGTTCGCGGCCCGGGGCCCCGGCGTCCAGGACCCCGCCCTGCCGATGGCCTCGGGCGCGAAGGCCGCCCTGACGCCCGTCCGGGTGGTGCGCAGGGACACCCACATGATCACGATGTACGGGGCGATCGCGCTGGCCGCGGGCGCGCTGGCGTGCGGCGGCCTCGCCGCCCTGATCGTGATGGTCCGCCGCGCCAGGCGCCGCCGCGCGCGCGAGGACGCGAGCCTGTGGGCGTCCCCCCAGTGGGAGCGGGCCCCGACATGATCCCCCCGCCGGGAAGTCCGCGCACATGACGAAAAACCGGCCGGATCCCGGAATGGGACACGGCGTGGCGGGAAGGTGCGCGGAAGGGCGTTCACGTGCGGCGAAGAGGCGTCCGGCCACGGATCCGCACGGGGCGACCTGACCGACAGGGCGGGGCGACGCCGACGGAACACGAGGGGTGGCGAGGGCGCGTGCGGAACCCCGGAAGCGGGCGCCGACGTAGCATCGGAGTATGTCGCCTGAAGAGCCACGGGCGCGGCCGGCGCCCTGGCCCCCGCGCGGCAGAGGCACGTCCTTCAGGGGGCGGCTTCCTTCAGGTGGCGTCTCGCACGGGGCGGCCTCCGGGGCGTCGCGGCCGTGGATGGGCTCGCGGGCCCGCGCCGCGAGCCTGCGCGAGTTCCAGGATCGCCTGGCGCTCGAACGCGGGGTCCGTTTTCGATCCCTCTTCCTGCTGATCATGGGGACGTTGCTCGCCGTGGCGGCCACCGACGTGCTGCTCGGCGTCGTGGGCACCCTTCAGGAGACGCGGTCCCGGCCGTTGACGTTCGCCGAGCGCGCCCGGTACTCCCAGGAGGACGTCGCCCGGCGCTGGTACACCTGGCCGGCCGACGCCGTGTTCCCTCCCCAGATCGAGTACGTCGGCCTGTCCCGGGTCCGGCAGTACGCCAGGCGGGTCGGCATCGCCCCGGAGGCGCCGTGCCCCGCGGTCGTGGACGCGCCCGTCGGCTCGGTGCTGCGGCAGTTCGGCTGCCGCACGATGCTGCGGGCGACCTACGTCGACCAGACCTCCTCGTTCGTGGTGACCGTCGGGGTCGCCGTGCTCGCCGACGAGGAGACGCGGGCGCGGACGGCGGGGCAGCTCCCCGTGGACGACCGGGTGGGCGTGCGGCCGGTGGCGTTCCCGGGCACGGTGACCGAGTCGTTCGGGGCGGCGCAGCGCCAGCGCACGGGCTGGGTCGGCGCGGGCCCGTACATCGTCTTCACCACCGCGGGCTACGCGGACGGGCGTACCCGCGAGGCCATCTCCCGGGAGGAGATCACCCACAGCGAGCTGTGGCCGGCCGCCCAGTCCATCGCCGGCCGCATCGGCCGCGAGCTCTCGGCGCCTCCCGACATCCCGCGCTGCACCCAGGGGAACGCGTGTTGAGGTGCGTGAGGGCCGGCGGCCTGCGCCGGGCGGTGGCGGCCGTGGGGGCGATGGCGCTCGTGGGCCTGCTGCCGGCGCCGCCGGCCGTGGCGGACCCTTCGGTGGCGTCCGACGACGTGCGCGGCGCCCAGCGCTGGGTGCTGGACGCGCTGAACGCCGAGCAGGCCTGGCAGGTCACGCGCGGCGCGGGCGTGACCGTCGCGGTGATCGACAGCGCGGTCGACGCCAAGGTGCCCGAGCTCGCGGGCAAGGTGACCGTCGGCCCCGATCTGCGCTCGGACACCTACGACGGCGCGGCGCCTCCGGTGGGCGTGCACGGCACGGCGATGGCGTCCCTGATCGCGGGCTCGGGGCGGGACGGCGGCCTGACCGGCCTGGCGCCGGACGCGAGCATCCTGTCGATCCCGGTGCTCACCGACCAGCCCGAGTACCAGCTCGTCAACCCCGACGACGGGCTGGGCGCGCCGGCCGAGACGCCGATCTCGCGCGCCATGCGCTACGCGACCGACAACGGCGCGCGGGTGATCAGCATGTCGCTGGGTGAGTACGTCCCGCAGCGGGCCGACCGCCAGGCGGTCGCGTACGCGCTGGAGCAGGGCGTGGTGCTGGTGGCGGCGGTGGGCAACGACGGCGACTCGGTGGCGGCGCGCAAGTACGGGACGTCGTTCTGGAGCTTTCCCGCGGGGTTCGCCGGGGTCATCGGGGTCGGCGCGGTGGACCGGCTGGGTAAGCACGCCGCTTTCAGCAGTGACAATCTGTCGGTGCTGGTGGGCGCGCCGGGGGTGGCGGTGCCGGCGGTGAAGGCGGGCGGCGGGTACGTCCTGTTGGAGGGCAGCAGCGTGTCCACGGCCCTGGTCTCCGGGGTGGTCGCGCTGATAAAGGCGAAATATCCGCAACTGGGCCCCGAGCTGGTGGCCCGCGCCCTCGCGACCACCACGCGCGGCAAACCCGCAGGCAGCTACGACGACAAGATCGGCTTCGGCGTGGTCGACGCGGCGGCCGCGCTGCGGAAGGCGGGCGAGCTCACGGGGTATCGCTCCGCCGTCCCCGTCCAGAGCGGCCTGCACTTCGGGAAGGGCGCGACCTCGCCCCCGCCCGCGCGCCCCGGGCCGGATCCGGTGCGGCTGTGGGTGTACGGCGCCGGCGTGCTGCTCGGGCTCGTCGGGTTCGGCGCGGGCGTGGTGGTGCTCACGCGGCGCGCGGAACGCCGATGATCACGTGATGGCGGCGATTCGAATGCTTTTCGGCCGCCTTTCGGCAGCAGTTCGGATGCGGTCATATCGATCGCACGCGATCCCGTACCGGTGATCGCTAAAGGTTCGCTATGGTTCCCATCTCGTGGGATACGAGTTGCGCGTACAACGTGAATCGCCGCTCGCCTACGCCGAGCTCACGCGAGCGACGGCGTCGGCCGACGCCGGCTTGGAGCTGCGGGGAACACCCGAGGACGCCGAGGTGATCGCCCGTCACGGCGACGCCGAGCACCGCGTCGCCGTCTGGCAGGGCCGCCTCTACGGGGAGCCGGCGTCCGACTGGAACGTCGCCCAGCTCGCCCGTCTGGCCGCGCTGGTCGGCGGCAGTCTGGTCGGGGAGGACGGAGAGGCCTACGTCATCCGCGACGGTATCGTCGAGCAGGTCAACGGCAAGACGGTCTACGAGTTCGGCAAGCTGGAGGAGATCCTCTCCCAGGGCCCCGTCCAGTGGGCCGCCTGACGGGCCCCGCGCCCGCGCCGCGAGCGCCCGAGAGGAACCCCCGGAAGGACCACGTGAGCGATCCGACGCCCTTCGCCGAACGGGTGCTCGACGTCGTCGAGCGCATCCCGCCGGGCAAGGTCATGTCGTACGGCGACATCGCCGAGTACCTCGAAGAGGGCGGCCCGCGGCAGGTCGGCCGGGTGATGTCCACCTGGGGCGGCGGCGTCCCGTGGTGGCGGGTCGTGCACGCCGACGGGACCGCGCCGCCCGGCCACGAGGCCAGGTGCCTGGCCTTCTGGCGGGACGAGGGCACGCCGCTGCGGGGCGAGCGGGCCGACATGCGCCACGCCCGATGGCTCTGTGATCATCCGTGAGTTCTCAAGAATGCGCATTACCATTCCAGGAACGCCCTTTGCGGTAGACCTGGAAAGGCGGTGCCTCCCCGATGGCCACCGGTGCCACGCCCGCGCAGGCCGGCGACAGCGTCGACACCGGCGACAGTGTCGATAGCGTCGACAGCGTCGATAAAGTCGCCGATCGGCTCCGGGCCGCCCAGGACCTGTATGACAAGGGAGAGCCGCTCGACGCGCTGATCGCGGCCGTCACCTCCCACGGGCTTTCGCGCGCGGAGCGCCGGCGGCTGCACGCCGAGGCGCTGAACGGGCCGCTCGCCCTGCGTCTGGAGGCCGCCGCCAAGAGGGACGCCACCCGCCTGCGGCAGGCGATCGATCTGCTGCGCGACTACCTCTCCGGCGTCGACCCCTCGGTCAAGCGCGCCCTGCCGGTGGCCCGGCGCCTGGCCTACCATCTGATCGAGAACCGTGACCCCGCGGCCCTCGCCGAGGGCGGCGAGCTGGCCGGGCTCGTCGCCGCCACGGGCGAGCCGGTCAAGCGCGTCCGCAGGGGCCTGCGCTGGTACGCCGACCTGCCCGTCGAGGCGCCGCGCTCGCTGTTCCGGCTGCGCGGGTCGGACCTGGTCCCCGTGACCGAGGTGTCCGACGTGTCCTGGCACGACGGGCGGCTCCGCGTCACCGGCCACGCCTACCTCGTGGGGCTCTCGGTGCGCAGCCGCCGCCTGAACCGCGCCACGGTGGTGCTGCGCGGCCCGCGCGGGCTGCCGCCGATCGCCGCCCGCACCCGCCGCGTCTACCGCCCCGAGGCGACGTGGGGGTCGGCCGAGCCCGGCTGCAACTACGACTGGGCGGGGTTCGTGGCCGAGGTGCGGCCGTGGTCGCTGCGCTGGCGCGCGGCCATCCGCGCCGCCTACCACGGCGCCAGGCGGCTGCTGCGCCGCCGTCCCCTGGTCCCGGACACGACGACCTGGCGCGCCGACATCGTCATCTGGAGCCGGGGCGCGTGGGCGACCGGCGCCGTGCGGGGGCCGGTCATGGGCCGCACCGAGCGCCCGGCGGGGCTGCGCGTCGGTCCCGGTTGGTGGGTGCGCCCGGCCTGGACGTCCGACCGCGTGCTGCAGATCGTGCTCCAGCCCACCCGCGCCGAGCTGACCGGCGTCGTCCACGACGGCGACCAGATCGAGCTGAGGGGCTTCCTGCCGGGCATGACGGCGACCAAGGGCAGGGCCCGTCTCGGCGGCCACCGCATCGCGGCCGATTTCACCCCGGCCGAGGGCGGTACGAACTTCTCGGTGCCACTCGCCGTCGCCGCGCTGATGAAGGAGCGAGACGCCCGCCGGCTGTGGATCGAGCCCAAGGGCGACCCGGCCGCCCCCGTGATGATGGACGACGACGCCGAGACGCGCATCGGCCTGGACCGCAGCGAGGTCACCGTCCTGCGCGACCGCCGCGACCGGGCCGTGGTGTCGGCGCACCGCGTGTGGCCGGTGATCACCTCGGCCGAGTGGGGCGAGGACGGCGCGCTCACCCTCGCGGGCACCTACCACGACCCCGACCCCGGGCCGCGCGAGCTGGTGCTGCGCCAGCGCGCGGGCCTGGCGTACCGGGTCCGGCTCACCCGGTCCGGCCCGGAGTTCTCGGTGCGCGTCGCCCCGGGCGCGATGCCGAGGTTCGGGTCGGCGGTCGCGCTGGCGTCCGGCGCCTGGAGCCTGTCGGTGGCCGGCGGCAAGGGCACCACGGCCCCGCTGCGGGTGGACCACCGCCTGCTCGACACGCTGGACGAGGGCGTCCACATCGTCGGCGACCGCGAGTACCGCCTGGTGGCGACCCGCTTCGACGTGCCCGTCATCGTCGCCGCCGAGCACGTTCCGGGCGACGAGAAGGGCGCGGTCGGCCTGTGGTCGACGCGCCGCGTCCACTACCCGGCCGAGCGCCGCCGCGAGCTGCGCGACGCGACGGTGTACGTCTCGTTCGACGGCAGGTCGTACTCCGACAGCGCGCGGGCGGTCTACGAGGAGCGGCTGCGCCGGGGCGACGACCGCGAGCACATCTGGGTGGTCAAGGACGGCGCGTTCGTCCCGCCGGACTCGGCGGCGCTCGGCCTCGGCCCGGGCATCACGCCCACGGTGGTCCGCGAGGGCAGCCGCGAGCACTACACCGCGCTGGCCCGGTCCCGGCACATCATGACCAACACGCTGCTGCCGCAGTGGTTTCGTGCCCGTGAGGACCAGCTCTGCGTCCAGACCTGGCACGGCAGCCCGCTCAAGCAGGTGGGCGGCGACCAGCGGCACATGACCCGCGAGCCTCGGCCGCCCGCGTGGTACCGGCAGGCCGCCGAGGTCGCGAACTGGGATCTTCTGGTCACCCAGAGCCCATGGGCATCCGGAATCCTGCGCCGCGCGTTCGGGTACGGCGGCGAGATCCTGGAGTCGGGGTACCCGCGCAACGATGTCCTGGTGTCCTCCGACCGCGCCGAGCTGGCGGCGGCGGTGCGGCGCGATCTCGGGATCCCGGCCGGCAAACGGGTGGTGCTGTACGCGCCGACGTGGCGCGACCACGACCGCAGGAACAGCTCGGTGCGTCTCGACCTGGCGGAGGCCAGGCGGGTGCTCGGCCGTGACCATGTCCTGCTGGTCCGGGGGCACACGATGCAGGCGGCGCCCGCGGCCGTGGGTCTGGTGGTTCCCGGCCCGGACTCGCTGGTGCGCCCGGGGCCGATGACCCGCGAGTACCCGTTCGCCATCGACGTCACGACTTATCCGGATATGGCCGATCTATTATTGATCGCCGACGTCCTGATCACCGACTACTCCTCCGTGATCTTCGACTTCGCCGTCACCCGCCGTCCGATCGTCTTCTTCGGCTACGACCTGGAGCGTTACCGCAACTCCCGCGGCCTCTACCTCGACCTGCGCACCGAGGCGCCCGGCCCCCTGCTCGCCGAGGCCGCGGACGTGATCGAGGCCGTGCGCCTGATCGACGCGCTCGCCGGCGACTACACCGACCGCTACGAGGAGTTCGTCCGCACCTACGCTCCTCGCGACGACGGCAAGGCGACCGCCCGCCTCGTCGACCACGTCTTCACGCCCGGCTCCTGACGCCGCACGAGGGGCAGCCACCCTCCGTGTCCGGATGTCTTACAGAGTGACGCCCGACTTGACGGGATCCGCAACAAGGCCGTTACAGGGAGGGGTTGACCTTCGCCGAAGGTATGGGGATAACTGGGCCGGGGAGTCCCGAAATCCCTACCCTGGGAGCTGTCGATGAGCAGCGTGCCTTCGCTCGCACTGGTCGGACGTGCTTCGGAACTACGGACAGTCATCGATGTGATCGCCCGCCCTCCGGCGGTCGTGCAGGTGGAGGGTGAGGCCGGCATAGGGAAGACCCGTCTCGTGCGCGCCGCGCTCGGCCACGTGCCCGGCGACCGGGTGGTCCTTCTCGGTTACTGCCATCAGATCCGTGAGCCCTTCCCCTACGGGCCCGTGTTCGAGGCGCTCCGTGACATCGCCGGCCGGCTCCCGGATCCCGGCGCGCTCAACCCGGTGACCGGCGCGCTGGCCGGCTACTTACCCGAGCTGGCGGGCGCGCTCCCGCCGGCGCCCCCGCCGCTGGGCGACCCCCGGGCCGAACGCCACCGCGTCTTCCGGGCGATCCGTGCCCTGCTGGCCGCCGTCGGGCCGGCCGTTCTCGTCATCGAGGACCTGCACTGGGCCGACGACGGCACCCGCGACCTGCTGCGCTTCCTCATCGACCAGCCGCCCGCCGGGCTGGCCCTCGTGATCACCTACCGGCGGGAGGACCACGGCGCGACCCGCGCGTCCCTTGGCCGCGCCTACCGGCACCACCCGGAAACCACCAGCGTGGTGGTGCCGCTCGTGCCGCTGGACGTGACCGACGTCGGCGATCTGGCCGGGGCGCTGCTGAACCGCTCGGACCTGTCGTCCGGGTTCGTCACCCGCCTGCACGAGCGGACCGCGGGCATCCCGTTCGTGGTGGAGGAGGTCGTGCGGTCCCTGCGCGACCCGGGGGAGCCGGAGGCGCTCGACCGCGCCGGGGTGCCGCTGCTGCTGCGCGAGGCGATGGCCGAGCGCATGGCGTCCCTGTCCGCGGCGGCGGTGCGCACCGTGCACGTCGCGGCCGTGCTGCGGCTGCCCGCGGGGGAGCAGCTGATCATCGCGGCGGGGGGCGACTCCGCCGGGCTCGGCGAGGCGCTGCGGGCCGGCGTCCTGCACGAGGACTCCCGCGGCCGGTACGGCTTCCGCCACGCGCTGGCCCAGCAGGCGGTATACGACGCGATCCCCGGGCCGGAGCGGCGGTCGGCGCACGAGCGGGTGATGGGCGCGCTCGCCGCCATGGACTCGCCGCCGCTCGTCCAGCTCGCCTTCCACGCCCGGCAGGCCGGCGACATCGAGTCCTGGCTGCGTCACGGCGCGGCCGCCGCTCACCGCGCCGCCGCGCTCGGCGACATGGCCCTGGCCATCGAGGTGTTCGAGGGCATGCTGGACGATCCGGACCTGCCCGAGTCCGAGCGCGGGCCGCTCGCCCTCCAGCTCAGCAAGTTCGCCGGGAGCGGCCTGTCGCACCAGCGGGTGGTACGGCTGCTGCGCCACGTGCTGCGCGACGACTTCCTGTCCCCCGACGCCCGCGCCGAGGCGCGGCTGCACCTCGGGCTGCTGCTGTCCAACCAGGCGGGGGACACCGTCGGCGGCCGCCCGGAGATCAAGGCCGCCGTCGAGGAGCTCACCGACCAGCCGACGCTGGCCGCGCGCGGCCTGGCCTGCCTCGCGATGCCCCCATGGGGCACCGAGACGCTGGACCAGCACGCCGAGTGGATGGACCGGGCCGAGAAGCTGGTCGCGAGCGCGGACAACCCCGAGGTCGCCACGGCCGTTCTCGCCAACCGCGCGTCCTTCCAGATGGCGATCGGCGCCCCCGACGCGTTCGCGGTCGCCGCCACCCTGCCGATCGCCGACACGCGCATGTCGGTCCGGCGCGAGGCCGCCCGGGGATACGCCAACCTCTACGACTCGCTGATCACGCTCGGCCTCTACCCCGAGGCCGAGAAGATCGCCCGCGAGGGACGGCGCCTGGCCGCCGAGACCGGGGCCGACTACAGCGCCTACATCGTCGACGTCTCGGCGATCCGCATGGAGTGGCTGACCGGGCGCTGGGCCGGCCTGCGCGAGCGGGCGATCGCGATGAGCGAGCTGGTCGCGGACACCCCGCAGATCGCGGTGGACGTCTGGCTGGTGCTCGGCATGCTCGCGCTCGCGACCGGCGAGTGGGACGGCGCCGCCCGGCACTTCCACGCCGCCGGGCTCGACGCCCCCGACAGCCGGTACGCGCCCGTCGTGGACGCCGCCGGCGGGGGGATGATCGAGCTGCACCTGGCCAGGGGCGCGCTGGACGAGGCCGTCGCCGAGGCCGAGCGCGCGGTCGCCCGACTGCGCCGCAAGGGCGTGTGGGTGTGGGGCGCCTACCTTGTGCCGTCCGCCGTCAACGCGCTGGCCTGGGCCGGTCGGACCGAGCAGGCCGCCGGACTGGTCGCCGAGTACGCCGCCGGTGTCGCCGACAAGATCTCGCCGGCCGCGCACGCCGCGCTGGACTCCGCGCGGGGCGCGCTCGCCGCCGCGGAACGGCGGCACGCCGACGCCGCCGCGCACTTCGCCCGCGCCCGTGAGGCGTACGCCGTCATGCCCCAGCCGTACGCGGCGGCGCGGGCGGGGGAGGGCGAGGCGCGGGCCATGCTCGCGGTCGGCGACCCCGCCACCGGGGCCGCCTTCGCCGAACTGGCCGAGCGGTACGGGGAGTTCGGCGCCACCCACGACGCCGCCCGCTGCCGCCGAGTCCTGCGGGACATCGGCGTGGAGTTCCAGCTTCCGCGCGGACGGCGGGGCAAGGCCGCCGCGCCCTCCCCACGCGGGAAGGCCACCGCGCTCTCCCAGCGAGAGACGGAGGTCGCCCGCCTGGTCGCGCTCGGCCGGACGAACAAGGAGATCGCCGACGTGCTCTTCCTGTCGACCCGCACGGTCGAGAGCCACGTCGCGACCGTGTTACGCAAGCTCGGCGTGCGCTCGCGCACCCAGGTGGCGCCGCCCGCCTGAACGACCGCGTCTCCTCTCCGGAAACGGCGAACCCCCGGAACCGGAGGTGCCCGGTCCCGGGGGTCTCAAGGCCGTCGTCTCAGACGCTCAGGCCCTGCTCAGCTGTGTTCATGGCCTCACTTCGCTCGGCCTGTTCGGGGCGCCCTTCTAGGCGGCGTTCTTCCGCCGCGCCCCGAACAGGGTCAGAGGGTGATGCTCCAGGAGTCCAGGAAGCCGGTGTCCAGGGTGTACTGGTCGGTGACCTCCAGGGTCCAGGTTCCGGCGGCCGTCTGGCTGACGGGAACGGAGTAGTTGCGGGTGCCGAAGGAGGTGCAGGAGATGCCGCCGCTGCTCTTGACGGTGTAGAACGTCCCGCTCGGGCCGCGCAGGCGGATCCGCAGGTCCTCGGCGCAGGTGTGGCTGATGACGATCGTGAGCCGGACCGGGGAGACCGCGCTGCCCGAGGCGGTCGAGGTGATCGGGCTGTTGATCGTCGACAGGTCGTTGATCGTGTAGTTCGTGTCGTTGCTGAACGTCCGGCCGCCGCTGGTGCCGACCGTCAGCGTGTAGGTCGCCGTGTGGGTCACGGACCCGGTGCCGGTGACCGTCACGCTGTAGGAGCCGTTCGGCGTCGACGTCGAGGTGGAGATGGTCAGCGTCGAGGAGCCGCCCGAGGTCACCGAGGCCGGGCTGAAGGTCGCGGTGGCGCCGCTCGGCAGACCCGAGGCCGAGAAGGTGACCGTCTGCGCGCTGCCGGAGGTCGTCGCCGTGGAGACGGTGGCGGTGGCCGAGCCGCCCGCGGTGACCGAGCCGGAGGTCGGGTTCAGCGCGATGGAGTAGTCGTTGCCGGGGCTGTCGGTGCAGGTGGGCTCACCGGACTGCACCGGGACGCTGACGGCGTTCCAGGCGGCCTTGGTGGCGGCGCACTCGGGGCTGCTCGCGCCGTACAGCTCGACGGCCGCGGCCAGGGAGGCGGTGCGGACGTTGATGTAGCGCCAGCTCGACGTCTTACGGCTGAGGGCGCCCATGTAGATCTTGCCGGCCTTCTGGATGCCGAGGCCGGTCACCGAGGACGGGCCGCCGGAGCAGATCGGGCTGCCGGGCTTGCCGCCGCCCGGGGCGGAACCTTCGGCGAGCAGGTAGAACCAGTGGTTTATCGGACCGGCCGCCGCGTGCACCTCGGTGCTGGGGATCGAGGAGGAGTAGCAGTTCGGGTCCCCGGCCAGCGACGGGTTGTACATGTAGCGGATCGGGCCCTGGCCGACGAGGTCGACCTCTTCGCCGACCTGGTAGTCCGGCGGGTCGTTCGGGTTGTTGGCGTAGGCCTCGGTCAGCGCGCCGAAGATGTCGCCGGTGCCCTCGTTGATGCCGCCGTTCTCGTTGCCCGAGCCGGCGCCGCCCGGCGTGGTCTGGAAGATCGCGTGGCCGAACTCGTGGCCCACGACGTCGATCGGCGTGGCCTGGCGCTGGTTGTCCTGCGAGTGGCCGAAGTTGGTGTAGCTGCCGTTCCAGTACGCGTTGACGTCCGCGAGGCCGACGCGCGCCGGGAAGCCGCCGCCGCTGCCGTTGATGCCGCTACGGCCGAGCCAGTCGCGCAGCATGTCCCACTCGCTCTGGACGCCGTACAGGGTGTCGACGCAGGCGGTCTCCAGGTTGGTGCCCGAGCCGTTGCCCCACGCGTCGTCGGTGCCGGTGTAGGCGGAGCCGTTCTGGCCGCCACAGCGAATGCCGCTGCGGGTGGAGTCGGTCATCGAGAACGAGCTGCCGGAGCCGCTGGTCTGGATGGTGACCGTACCGTAGTAGTACCCGTTGCCGGTGCCGGCCTTGACGTCGTCGTAGGAGTCGGCGATCGCGCCGGTCTTGGCGTCCACGAAGACGTGCTGGATGCTCGGCTTGCCGTTCGAGATGCCGGAGACCGTGGACTCCCAGGCCAGGCGCGGCTGCGCGCCCCAGGCGAGGACGACCAGGCGCGCCGGACGGCTGTCGTCGACGCGGTCCAGCTTGGTCTTGGAGGTGGCCAGCGCCTGCTCGGCGCTCACCGTCGCCTCGGTCGACAGGCCGACGGTCGGCGCGGCGGCGGACTCGGTGTCGCGGACGCGCCCGGCGGAGTCGGTGACGACGACCGCGTCGCCGCCGATCACGGGCAGGCCCTTGTAGGACCGCGCGTAGGTCGCGTAGAACGAGCCCCCGACGCTGGGGGTCACGCCGGTGCGGGTGAAGACTTCGTCGGTGCCTTTGCGGAGGGCGTCCAGCTGGCTGGCGACGGCCTGGTCGGCCGCCAGCGTCGCGCGCTGGAGCGGGTCCGCCGCCAGGGGCGTGGCCGTGAACCCGGGCGGGGGCTTGGCGGCCGCGGGGGTTGCCGGCGCCGCGACGGCCACGATGGCCAGACCGGCGGTCACCGCGAATAGAGCTCTGCGCCTCATGCGCGATTTCCTTTCTAGTGCCTCCCGCCGCCGCGTCTCTCGCCGTGTACGCGGGCGGCGGTCGTCACGCCACCGGGCACGGTCGACCGGCGGGGTGAGTGAAGGGATCAGGGGGTGATGAGACAAAGGAGAACGGGATGCGTCCGCCGGTTGGGGATGACCTGGCCGGGCGGGCCGTGTCCGGCGGAGTCTCCGTGCGAGTGAAGCGGCTAGGGCGGTAAGTGGGGGAGTGTCTCCACAGCGCTCCTTACTCGGCTCACGCGGCCGGGTGAACTGACCTGTGCGTGACGCTAAGTGCCGGTTCGCGTTCTGAACATCCGTAGCGACATCCGTACATGTACGGAAAAAAGGACTGAACGAACATCAATGCCGGTCCGCAAATTAAGTGGATGTATCGCCGGATGTGGTCGATGATGCGGACGGAAGGGGTTCGAAGGCCCGGACGCCGTCATCGGGGGTGTGCGTGATCCATTCCACCCGCCGGCCGAGCGTGGGCGACATGCCCGTCCGCAGGCTCGGCCTCGGTGACCTCCGCGACTGCCTGATGCTCGCCATCGACCGGCAGTGGCTGCCCGAGGAGGCCAAGTGGAGGCTGCTGTTCGAGGTCGGTGAGGTGTACGGCATCGACGACCCCGGCGGAGGACTCGCCGGCACGGCCGTCCTCGCCCGCTACGGCCGCGACCTCGGCGCGGTCAGCATGGTCCTGGTGGCCAGCCGGTACGGCCGCATGGGGCTCGGCCGCCGGCTCATGCTGCACGTCCTCGACCGGGCCGGGGACGCGACGGTCTTCCTCTCGGCGACCGAGTACGGCCGCGGGCTGTACCAGAAGCTCGGCTTCCGCGCGGTCGGCCGGATCGTCACCCACATCGGGCACTTTCGCCCCGAGCCGGAGGACTTCAAGCACGACGGCCTGCGCCCGGCGCGCGAGGCCGACCTGACCGCGATCCGGGGCCTGGACACGCACGCCTCCGGCGCCCCGCGCGCCGGCCTGATCACCCGGCTGTCCTCCATCGCCGAGCGGACGTGGGTCGCCGAACGCGGCGGGAAGGTCGTCGGCTTCGGCGCGGCGTGGCGCAACGTCGACAACGTCGTGGTCGGCCCGGTGATCGCCGACAGCACGGCCATGGCCCGGGGCCTGATCGCCGAGCTGGCCTCCGAGCTGCACGCCCCCGTACGCCTGGACCTCGGCGCCGACCTCGCCGACCATGCCGACCTCGCTGACCATGCCGACCACACGGACCTCGCCGGCTGGGCCGCCGCCCGCGGCGTGCGACCGGCCTTCACCACCACCCTGATGACCCGCGGCGGCCCCCTCCCCGGCGCCCGCGCCCGCATCTACACCCCGGTGATGCTTGCCCTCGGCTGACAGTGCTTATGGCCGCGCCTCCGGCGCGGCGGTTCGGGCCGCCCCTTTTGGCGGCGTTCTTCCGCCCTCACACACGAGGGATCGTCCCTCACCCTCGCGCGTGAGGACTCCAGAACACCGCCGCGCCCCGAACAGTGCCTATTGCCGCGCCTCCGGCACGGCGGTTCGGGACGCCCCTTTTGGCGGCGTTCTTCCGCCCTCACACACGAGGGATCGTCCCTCACCCTCGCGCGTGAGGACTCCAGAACACCGCCGCGCCCCGAACAGTGCCTATTGCCGCGCCTCCGGCACGGCGGTTCGGGGCGCCCCGGAGGCGGTGGAGACATGGGCGTGTCATTGCTCGGCGTGTCGGCATGACCCCGATAACCTGCTTTGTCACCCGCCACGGAGATTCGCGGGCGTCGGTACCGGCCGAGTCGGCACGATCTACCCGCGTGGTCTGGTGGAATAGCGTGTTGTGAGTGGTCAGACCTACCGCCTGGTACGCAGGGGGAGCGCGCGACAGGGGTCGCCTCCCGCGCTCGACGAGAACCAGCGCGCGGTCGTCAACCACCCGGGCGGCCCGCTGCTCGTGCTGGCGGGCCCCGGCACCGGCAAGACCACCACGATCGTCGAGAGCATCGTCGAGCGCGTCGAGCGGCGCGGCGTCGACCCCGAGCGCGTGCTCGTCCTCACCTTCAGCCGCAAGGCCGCCCAAGAGCTGCGCGAGCGCATCACCGCCCGTATGCGCCGCACCACGCGAACGCCCCTCGCGCTCACCTTCCACAGCTACGCCTACGCCCTGCTGCGCCGCGAGGCCGTCCTCGCCGGCGACCCGCCGCCGCGCCTGCTCACCGGCCCCGAGCAGCTCCTGGAGATCCGCCGCCTGCTCCACGGCGACCTGGAGGACGGCGCGCGCCAGTGGCCGCCGAGCCTGCGCGAGGCGCTGAAGACGCGCGGGTTCGCCGAAGAGCTGCGTGACTTCCTCGCCAGGGCCGCCGAGCGCGGCCTGGACGGCCCCGACCTTGTGGTGCTCGGCCGCGAGCACGGCCGCGCCGACTGGGTGGCGGCGGGCCGTTTCGCCGACCGGTACAACGACCGGTTCGACCTCGACCCCACGCCCGCCCTCGACTACGCCGAGCTGATCCGCGCCGGCGCCGGCCTGCTGAGCGACCCCGAGGTGCGCCTGCGCGAGCGCGGGGCCTACGACGTCGTGTTCGTGGACGAGTACCAGGACACCGACCCGGCCCAGGACCAGCTCCTGCGCCACCTCGCCGGCGACGGCCGCGACCTGATCGCCGTCGGCGACCCCGACCAGTCGATCTACGGCTTCCGCGGCGCCGACGTCCGCAACATCCTGTCCTTCCCCGAGCGGTTCCGCACGGCCGACGACCGCGAGGCCCCGGTCGTCGCGCTGCGCGTCTGCCGCCGCAGCGGCGCCGGCCTGCTGGCCGCCTCCCGTCGCCTCGCCTCCCGCCTGCCCGTCCCGCCGAGCCCCGGCCGCGGCGCCCGTCCCCACCCCGACAGCCACCGCGACCTGCTCGCCGTCGACACCGCCGACCCCGGCGAGGTCCGCGTCCTGCTCGCCGACAGCGAGACCCAGGAGGCCGCCGTCGTCGCCGACACGCTGCGCCGCGCCCACCTGCTCGACGGCGTGCCGTGGTCGCGCATGGCCGTGCTCGTGCGCTCGGCCACCCGCCAGGTGCCGATGCTGCGCCGCGCGCTGTTGTCCGCGGGCGTCCCCGCCGTGGTGATGGGCGACGAGGTGCCGCTCATCCAGCAGCCGGGCGTGCGGCCGCTCGCCACGCTGCTGCGCGTCGCGCTGCGCCCCGAGACCCTCGACGTCACCACCGCGGAAGAACTGCTCACCGGCCCGCTGGGCGCCACCGACGCGATCGGCGTGCGCCGCCTGCGCCGCGCCCTGCGCGTGGCCGAGCTGGAGGCCGCGGCCATCGACACCGGCACCGAAACCGGCACCGGCACGCCGTCCCCGCCGCCGCGCCCCTCCGACGAGCTGCTCGTCGCCGCCGTCCGCGACTCCCGCGAGCTGACCTCGATCGAGCCGCACGTCGCCGCCTGCGCCGAGCGTGTCGCCGCCCTCATCAAGGTCGCCCGCGCGTCCGCCGACCGCGGCGACACCGCCGAGGAGGCCCTGTGGGCGGTGTGGCAGGCGTCCGGCCTGGCCGAGCGGTGGACGGACGCGAGCGTCGCCGGGGGGGCCAGGGGCGCGCAGGCCGACCGTGACCTCGACGCCGTGGTGGCCCTGTTCGACCACGCCGCCCGCTTCGTCGACCGCCTGCCCCACGCCGGCGCGGGCGTCTTCCTCGACGACCTGGTCTCCCAGGAGATCGCCGGCAACACGCTCGCCGCCCACTCCCCCGACGGCGACGCCGTCCGCATCCTGACCGCCCACCGCTCCAAGGGCCTGGAGTGGGACGTCGTGGTGGTCGCCGGCGTGCAGGACGGGGTGTGGCCGGACCTGCGGCTGCGCGGCTCGCTCCTCGGCATCGAGCAGCTCGTCGCCCTGTCGGAGGGCTCGGTGCTCGACGGCGTGGACGCCGCCACGGCCGCCCTCGCCTCCAAGCTCCTCGCCGAGGAACGCCGCCTGTTCTACGTCGCCGCCACCCGCGCCCGCCGCCGCCTGGTCGTCACGGCCGTCGGCGGGGAGGACACCGACGAGCGGCCCTCGCGGTTCCTGGCCGAGCTGGTCCCCGGCGCCGCCGAGGACGCGAACGTCGACGACCGCGCCCGCTGGCTGAGCATGTCCGCCCTGGTCGCCGACCTGCGCGCCGCCGTGTGCGACCCCACCCGTCCCGAGGCGATGCGCAGGGCCGCCGCCGGCCACCTCGCCCGCCTGGCGCGCTCCGGCGTCCCCGGCGCCCACCCCGACGAGTGGTACGCGCTCACGCGCATCTCCGACGACCGTCCCCTCACCTGGCCGGACGGCATCGTCCGCATCTCGCCGTCCACCGTCGAGAGCTTCACCAAATGCGGCCTGCGCTGGCTGCTGGAGACCGCCGTCGGGGCGTCCGGCACCGACATGTCGCGCAGCCTCGGCTCGGTCATCCACGCCGTCGCCGTCCTCGCCGCCGCGGGCCAGGAAGGCGACGCGCTCGGCAAGCGCATCGACGAGGTGTGGGACGAACTGGACTTCGGCGGCCTGTGGTTCAACCGCAAGCAGCGCACGGTCGCCGAGCAGATGCTCTCCCGCTTCCTCACCTGGCACGAGCGGAACCCGCGCGAGCTCGTCGCCGTCGAAGAGGCGTTCACCGCGATGCTCTCGGAACACGTGCAGATCAAGGGCCGCGTCGACCGCGTCGAGCGCGACGGCGACGGCCGGGCCGTGATCATCGACCTCAAGACGGGCACCAGCAAGCCCTCCGACCACGACCTCGACCGGCACCCCCAGCTCGGCGTCTACCAGCTCGCCACGCTGCTCGGCGCTTTCGAGCGTCACGGCCTGACCGAGCCGGGCGGTGCGGCGCTCGTCCAGCTCGGCAAGGCGGCGGGCAAGGACGCCAAGCTGGCCCGCGAGCAGGTCCAGGGCGCCCTCGGCGACGACCACGAGCCCGGGTGGGCCGGGGAACTGGTCGACACGGTCGCGACCGGCATGTCCTCGCGGGTCTTCACCGCGACGGTGAACGACGGCTGCCGCACGTGCGCCGCCAAGGCGAGCTGCCCGGTCAACGACGCCGGAGGCCGGGTTTGCTAGGCCCGAGCTCTCCCGGCGCCACCCCCGGCGCCGAGGGCGTGCGACCCGCGATCATCGGCCCCGCCGAGCTCGCCGACCGGCTCGGCATCCCGCCGCCCACCCCCGAGCAGGCCGCCGTCATCGAGGCGCCGCTCGGGCCGATGGTGGTCGTCGCGGGCGCGGGCTCCGGTAAGAGCGAGACCATGGCCGGGCGCGTCGTCTGGCTGGTCGCCAACGGGCTGGTGCGCCCCGAGCGCGTCCTCGGCCTGACGTTCACCCGCAAGGCCGCCGCCGAGCTGGCCGCGCGCGTCCGCAAACGGCTCACCCGGCTCGCCGAGGTCGGCCTGGCCCCGGCCGAGCTGCTCGACAGCGAGCCCACCGTCTCCACCTACCACGCCTACGCCGCCCGCCTGGTCACCGACCACGCGCTGCGCGAGGCGCTGGAACCGACCATGCGGCTCGTCACGCCCGCGATCTCCTGGCAGATGGCCTCGCGCGTGGTCGGCCAGTACGACGGGCCCATGGACCGCGTCGACCTCGCGCCGTCCTCGGTGACGGCGGCGGTGCTGGAGCTCGCCGGCGAGATGGCCGAGCACCTGCGCACCCCCGGCGAAGTCCGCGAGGTCGGCCGGTGGCTCGCCGAGCGCCTGGCCGCCGTCCAGGGGCGCACGACGCTGCCGCAGCGCCGCCCGGTGCGCACGCAGGAGATCCGCGAGCAGTTGCTGCCGCTCGCCGAGGCGTACGACCGGCTGAAACGCGCCCGCGAGGTCATCGACTACGGCGACCAGATGGCGCTGGCGGCGCGCATCGCCGACGGGCACCCGGACGTCGGCATGATCGAGCGGGGCCGTTTCTCGGTCGTGCTCCTGGACGAGTACCAGGACACCAGCCACGCGCAGCTCGTCCTGCTGCGCGCCCTGTTCGGCGGCGGCCACCCGGTGACGGCCGTCGGCGACCCCTGCCAGTCGATCTACGGCTGGCGCGGCGCCTCCTCAGGCAACCTGAAGCGGTTCGTCCGCGACTTCCCCACGGCCACCGGCGAGCCGTCGCCCGTGCGCCGCCTTTCGGTCAGCTTCCGCAACGGCGAGCGGGTCCTGGACGTCGCGGCGCGTGTGCAGGTGCCGCTGCGCGCCGAGGCCCGCGAGGTGCCGGTGCTCGTCCCCGGCGTCAACCGCGTCGGGCGCGGGCGCGTGCTGTGCGCCTTCCACGAGACCGCCGAGGACGAGGCCGCCTGGATCGCCGACGGCGTCGTCCACCTGCTCGGCCACGAGACCGCCCCCGACGGCCTGCCGTGGGGCGAGGGGGAGCGGGACAAGGCGAAGGCCAAGGCGGGCGCCTGGGGCGGCCCGGCGGCCCTCCAGCCGCAGGACGTCGCGATCCTCGCCCGCAAGCGGTCCCAGTTCCCTGCGCTGCGGCGGGCCCTGGAGGCCAAGGACATCCCCGTCGAGGTCGTCGGCCTCGGCGGCCTGCTCACCGTCCCCGAGGTCGCCGACGTCGTCGCCACCCTGCGCGTCATGTACGAGCCCGCGGCCGGCGACGCGCTCGTCCGCCTGCTCGCCGGGCCGCGCTGGCGCATCGGCGTCGCCGACCTGAAGCTGCTCGGCGACCTCGCCCGCGAGCTCACCGTCTCCCAGCGCGGCGGCCCCGATGACCCCCTGGAACAGGTCGTCAGCGACATGGCCGCCGAGCGCGGCAGCCTCGTCGACGCCCTCGATGAGCTGCCCGACCGTCCCGAATGGCTGGAGCCCTTCTCCCCGCTCGCCCGCGAACGGCTGCCGCGCCTGGCCCAGGAGCTGCGCGTCCTGCGCGCCCACGCCGGGCAGCCGCTGCCCGACCTCATCTCCGAGGTCGAACGCCGCCTCGGCCTGGACGTCGAGGTCGCGGCCCGGGGCGGCGGCCCGCTCGCCGCCCGCGCCGACCTCGACGCGTTCCTGGACGCGGCCTCCCGCTTCGCCGGCGACGCCGAGGACCCGACGCTCGGCGCCTTCCTCGCCTACCTCCAGGCCGCCGAGACCGAGGAGTTCGGCCTGGAGGCCGGGCGGGTCGGCGAGACCAACAGCGTCAAACTCATGACCGTCCACGCATCCAAGGGCCTGGAGTGGCCGGTCGTGATCGTCCCGGGGCTCTCCCAGGTCACCACGCAGGCGGGCGGGCTGGCCCGGGGCAGCGTCTTCCCCGCCACGCCCGCGACCAACTCCCGCTGGACCGAGAACCCGCGCAAGCTGCCCTACCCGCTGCGCGGCGACCGCTCCGACCTGCCCGTCCTCGACGGCCTGGAGAAGGACGACCTCGCCGCGTTCGACGAGCGCTGCCGCGAACGCGACCTCCTGGAGGAACGGCGCCTCGCGTACGTCGCCGTGACCCGGGCCCACTACCTGCTCATCGCCTCCGGGTACCGCTGGGGGACGGCCACCAAGCCCCTCGAACCGTCCGATTTCCTGCTGGAGATCCGCGAGGCCACCGGCCAGGCCGCCACCTGGGCCCCCGACCTCCAGGAGGACGCCGTCAACCCCCTGCTGGCCGAGCCCCCGTCCGAGGAATGGCCGGTCACCCCGGGCGGCGAGCGGTACGAGGCCGTGCGCGGCGGCGCCGGCATGGTCATGGACGCCATCAACGGCGACGTGTGGCTCCCGCCCGGCGACGCCGACCCTTTGAAGGAGTGGGAGCAGGAACGCGTCCGCTCGTGGGCCCGTGACACCGAACTGCTGCTGCGCGAGCGCGACCAGGCCCGGCGGCGCGGCGGCGCGGTCGTCGACCTGCCCGCCCGGCTCACCGTCTCGTCCCTGGTCACCCTCGCCTCCGACCCGGCCGCCCTGGCCCGGCAGATCCGCCGCCCGCTGCCCCACAGACCCGCGCCGCTCGCCCGCCGCGGCACCGCCTTCCACCGCTGGCTGGAGGGCCGCTGGGAGCAGCAGCGCCTCATCGACGACTCCGAGCTGCCCGGCGCCGCCGACGACCTTTCCCCCACCGACGTCCAGCTCGCCGAGCTGCAGCAACGCTTCGAGGAAAGCGTGTGGGCGACCATGGAACCGGTCGACCTGGAGATCCCGTTCGAGACGGTCATCGCCGACCGGGTCGTCCGCGGGCGCATGGACGCCGTCTTCCCCGAGGGCGACGACGGCTACGTCATCATCGACTGGAAGACGGGCGAGCCGCCGCGCGGCCGGGGCGCCCGCGCCGCCTCCGTCCAGCTCGCGGCCTACCGCCTCGCGTGGTCCCAGCTGTCCGGCGTCCCCCTCACGAAGGTGAGCGCCGCCTTCCACTACGTCCGCGCCAACGAGACCGTCCGCCCGGTGGACCTCCTCGACGCCAACGGCCTGATGAAGCTCATCGAATCCATCCCCGAGGACAAGTGAGATCCGAGGCTTACGCCTGCCGGATCAACCGATCAGGACTCGGCGGCTGAGGCGAGCGAATGGTCTTCGCGGTCAAATGCGCCGCGAAAACCTTCGGAGCGTCAGGGGTGCGTGACCGCAGCGCGACCACTGCCGTGAGGATCACGTCGCACAACCCGCCGTCGTCTTCCCAGGCGTGTGTATCCCTTGCGCGGGTTGTGGCCGTACACGCCGTCGATGGCATCGGGCGACCTCGCGGTATGACCGTCCGGGGAAGGATTTCCCCACCGGGGGAGTTTGCGGTGAGCTAGGCGGGCAGGTCCCAGCTCGGGCCGTCCGGTTCGCCCAGCCAGACGTACTGGCGCTCCCTGGTGACGGTGAGCCCGAACCCGGACTGGTGCGGACGCCCGGCACCTAGCCACATCAGGATGGCTTCCTCGACCTCGTCCCACAGTTTGACCGGCCCGTGCTGATGCACCGTCCAGCCGCCATCGGGATTCGGCCTGACGTCCGCCCGCGACCCTGTGCCGACATCCAACAGGATCGTCATGTCCTCACCCCATGCCCGCTGTGCGGCCGGGACGGCGAGCTGGGCGACGAACACGGCAGCCTCCTCATCGAGGACTGCGGGGTCGATTCTGCTCTCTCGGGCCTCCCCGATCCCGGTCACGACCGGTGGTCGCGGCGGCGCCAGGTGCGATCGAGCGGTCATGAAATAGAGATCGTTCTCCAGGAAACGCCCGCTGGCGGTTCCGTCGTCGGCCATCGTCAGGTGCGCGAAGGCGACCCCGCCCATCCAGCCCCACATCGGCGTGGTGATGGTTCCCCCGTCACGCACCTGCCACATCCACGCCGGAGGGATGACACGCACCGAGCAGGTCGCGATGAGCCGGTCGTACTCCGCGTTCTCGGCATAGCCGTGCAGGCCGTCACCCACGACCAAAGTCGGTGTGTATCCGGCCTCGGTGACCGCCTTCCCGGCCCGAGCGGCGACCTCCTGGTCGTACTCGATCGAGGTGACGGCCTCCTGACCGAGCCGATGACACATCAACGATGTGGAATACCCGGTGCCCGTACCGATTTCCAGTACCGTGTCACCCTCGGCGATCTGGGTGGCCTCCAACATCAGCACCACCAGGCTGGGATAGGTGGAGGAGGAACTGGGCGATCCCGTCACCACACCGGTCGCCTCCTCCGCGAGAACGCCCCCGACCTGGGTCACCCAGGTCTCGTCGGCGTAGGCCAGGGCGAGCCACTCGTCCTCGCCGACCTCGGCACGACGGACAGGTGTCCACAGATCGCCACGAGTCTTGTCGGCCCGGTAGACCGCGTCGCCCAGGAACAACTCACGCGGTGTCGCCTCCAACGCCGCGCGCCAGCCGTGAGAGCCGATGCTGTCCGCCAGCGCGCGGCGGAGTTCGGCCGTATCGGTCACGGCCACCATCCTTTCAGTAGCACCTCAGCGAAAGCGTTCGCGATCGCGTCGGAGTCAGGCAGCCAGCCCCACTGCCCGTTGGGGTTGCACTCGATGAAGGTCCAGGCTTCGGATGTTCGTCCGCTGTCACTGACGGCTTCGAGCGCGAAGTCGAAGCAGCCGAAAACCAGCCCGAAGTGATCGAGATATGCGTAAAGAGCGTTCTTGACCGCCTCGGGCACATCAATGGGGTCGTACACCAGCCCGTCCCAGTCACCCATGCGCCAGTCGAGTGCGCCATCGGGTGTGGTGATCCTGCTGGCGAACACGTGCCGGCCGACCACGGTCACCCTGGCGTCGGCAACCTTATCCACCTCCTGTTGAAACAGATGGGCGGTCATCGACACCGAGTCATCAAGATCCTGCTGGGCAATCCGCTGCGTCCATATCGCAGCGACATGCCCCGTCGGGGTGGGTGGGGCACCCCGGAACGACTTGTAGACGACAGGCTCGTGTTCAGCGACGAACTTCCTGATCGCGTCCAGGTCGTTCGAGATCAGCGTTACAGGCACCGTGAACCCCACCCGGGCGGCTACCTGCAATTGCGCCGGCTTGAAATCACTCTTGGTGATATTGGCAGGATGATTGATGTAGCGGCAGTTCGGGAGGTTGGCGAGCAACCCGCTCAGGCCGTGGCGAGCCTCGGCGATGGCGAAGTCACGCGCTTGCGTCTCCAGTTCATTGAACCGCCATGGAGAGGGACGGCGGTAGTACACCGCGCGCACCTGCTCCAGGGCGATGTCACGGCTTGGAGTGCGCAATCGTCCAGACCACTGCGTCTCGCCCCCGCCCATCTGGGCGTTGAACAGCAGGTCGGGCCCGACATCGGCGGGATCGACACGGGCAACCAGCACTCGGCGCTCGTTCAGCACTTCGATGACCAGGTTGGCGGTGACATCCTCCTCGGAGGTGATCACCATCACACAGTCCTGCGTGGGCCGCATCACACTAGTCCGATGCTGAGTCGTTGTTGGAGTCGTCTGCCACCTGCGCAGCCCCGTCTGACCCGTCTCCGCCGCCGCCCTTCGACACGGTGACGGTAACGAAGGTCCTGCTGGTGCCATCCTTACCCATGTCCACGATCGCACCCTGTGCGTCGTAGAAGCGGGTGAGCTGAGTCTCAGGATCGAACGAAGTCGTTTCGTACGGCGGCGGGGCGGCCGGAAGACACTCGGTGCTCCGGCTCAAACCCCACGGTTGCATCGTCAGGCTTCCCATCAAATTTCCCTTCTCGGGCTCTGGATGATTCATCCATGACGCTACCGGTTGTGGGTGGTCGTCACCGATCAGTCGGAGTTAGCGACTTTCCTACCGTTTATTCGCCCCCACGGGATTGGGGAGAGGCGACGGCGCGGGCTATAGGGGAAGTGCTTCCCGCGCCTGACGTGAGGGAAGTCCGTCCGCGCCGCCGCCGGGGGATTCACGTTGCCGGGGGAAGTCGATAACTGGTCGGGGCTTGTACGCGATCTGAAACCAGATCGTTCGCTCGGTGCGGGACTCGCGGATACCCCACACCTGTGCGGTCGCGCGCACGATTCTCAGACCTCGCCCACTTTCGGCTAGCGGGTCGTTGATTATCTGCGGGAAGTTGTCGCCTCCCGCGTCCGTGACCTCTGCGTAGATGACTTCGAGGCAATCGGCGAGGGAAAGCGTGATCCTTCCGCCGTCGCGGGAATCGGAGTGCAGGGCGGAGTTTGTGACCAGTTCGCAAGCCAGTAACACGACGTCGTCATACGCCGGGTGTCCTTCGTCAAGAACCTTCTTGACGTAGTCACGCGCGGCCTTCGGCGCTTCGTCGGACGCGACTAGTTCCGCGACACCTAATAGGCTGCCTGTCCGCATGCGCTCGCCTTCTCGCTCGGCCGGGAGATCCACGTCGAACCCGGTGAGCGGGTTCGGTCACGCAGGTGACGTTAGAGAGAGGCGGGAGGTAGCACCAAGGAGTTTGCCGCAGTTTGCTTCAACCGGCTCCGAGGGCCGCCAAGGCGTCCGAGATCAGCTCGCGGGCCTTGGGGCCGTAGACGGCCGTCTTTGACAGGGTTTGGAATGCTTTCGCGTACAGGGTGATCTCGCGAGGTTGTGTGATGGTCAGTTCTGCTGACACGGCTTCCACATGAACCATTCGATCATCGAAAATGATGAACTGGTTCGTTGGCACTTGATAAATTGACCGTGCGGGCAGGATGCCCAAACTGACGCGGGCGAGCGAAGACACGGCCAAGAGTCGATCGAGCTGGCCAATCGTCACCGCCGGACTGCCAACGACGGTCCAAAGCGCTTGCTGGGCGAGGATGACGTGAAACCGGTGGTCACCCTTGTAGAGGATTTGCTGGCGCTCCATTCTTGCTAGGACGCCGGCATCTAAATCGTCCGGGATGTCATAAAAGTCGATGACTTTGGCCAGGACGCCTGCCGCGTACTCTGCGGTATGAAAGATGCCTGGAACGAGGACGGGCTCGAACCAGCGAAATAGCTTGGTGTCCGCCTCAAGTTTGATGGACTCCTCTTGTCGCCTTTTGGTGCCCGTCCGCAGGTTTCGGCGCCATTCGACATACATTGATTCAATGGAGCGGACGGCCGCTATGAGATCGTTCGTCTGATCGGCGACATTGCATAGCTGACACCACGCCCGGATGTCATCTTCCGAGGGGCTTTGCTTCCCGTACTCGATCTTCGACACCTTTGAGCTATGCCAACCGGCAAGCGTGGCCAGTTGCCTACCGGTCAGCCCAGCGTCCTTACGTAGCTCACGAAGTGCCTGCCCTAGAGCTTCCTTCGCCTGATGAACCGTGCTTGGCAAAGAACACGCTCACCTGGAAGTGTGTTCAGAGCGGACGTATTCGCCGTGCGGTATCGCTATGGCCCAGACGTCTTCTCGGACCCTGCGGCAAAGCTCTACGAGCGCCGGATACCTGACGTCAACACCGCCGATGAAACGGCCGTCCCTCTCGAACACGGTGAAGACTAGACGACCGTCGTCAAAGAGCCAGAAGTCGTCAGCCGGGAAGTCGATATTTCCCGCCAGATGCCGAGGAAGGTAACGGATGTCCTCCCCCGCTTCGATGTTGAGTTTGGCTATCTCAAGTCCCCAACGGGTGTAGTCCACGTGGGGTACCGTGACAAGTCGTGCACGGGCGATGCGCCTCCCCCGCTGGGTTACCTCGCGAACGAGCTTCAGCCAGGGTTCATGCCATGCGTAGTCATCGGGCTTTCCTTCGAGGAAAAGGCCGAATGGGCCTCTTTCCTCCGGCGTGTCATAGGAGTCTTTCAGCTCCAGATGGAATGCGGTCCGCTCGAAGGTACGAAAGAGGTCTTCGAAGTCCTCACCCTTCATCAGCTCCATGCGGGTCGTCCTTTGGTAGGTGGCTCATCAGTCTCTTGGGGACTGCGATGACAGTCTCGTGGTCCGGTATGTCGAGTTGGGACAGGGTCTCCGGGTCGGTGATCCGCCAGCCCTGGATCACGTACACCTCCTTGCCGTTCACGATCTCGTCCGTGTCGAACAGCGTCGGTGAGCCGCCGCCCTGTGTTTCCTTACCGAGGAACCGTAGTCGCACGATGTTGCCTCCTGTAACGCGGTTGCTGGGGTTTGCTGCTTCCCCACGGATGGTCGGTCAGAGTGTGCGCAAAGGTCAAGATGCCTGGACGTGACAAGCGTCCTCAGCGACGCCGGGCGCGGGACGTGCGCGAGGCAGACAGAGTCATGGCAGGGCTGCTGCGATAGCGAACCCTTGGACTAGCCAGCTAGTGGGTGTTCAGGACGTGCTGGCGGGCGGGCAGGACTCGTCGCGGGTCAGTAGCGTGAGCCAGCGGATGACCTCGGAGACCTGGCCGATGGGGAACTGGAACAGGGGTCGGTCGTCGCCGGGGGTGACCAGGAAGGCCGTGCCCCAGAGCTTCGTGCGGACGACGACCTTCGCGCGTCCACGTCCGTCCGGGCCGTAAACGATCAGCTCGGTGGGGTTGTACGCGCGCTGCGGCGGGACGGCCTCCGTGCCGATCGAAAGGCGTACCCGTTTGAAGATCACGGACCGGATTCCGTCTCGGGCCAGGTGACGGTGCAGGATGGCGAGCAGTTCGGCGTCCTCGTCGGCGCGCTTTTCCGAGACGGTGTCAGAGGTGCTCATCGATCTGGGCCCATTCTTCGTCGGTGGGGGAGGGGAGTCCGAGCGCCTCGGCGGCGGTGGCGAGGTCCTCGCGGCCGAGTCCTCGCGCGCGCATCGCGCGGGCGGCCCGCTGCCAGGCCTGCTCGAAGTCGGTCGACCGGCGCACCACCTCGCGAGCGTGGCGCGCGGTTTCCCGGACGGCGGAGCGGGCTGATGTGTCCACCGCTCGGACAGAAGGCGATCTGTGGATATGCCGCTGGCTGAAGTCGGGGAAGCAGAGGTACATCATGCGGGCCCCGCGATGCTCGGGCGGTCGCCGGGGCCGCGGGCTTCGTCCTTGCGGAGAACGGCCTGCCCGGTGAGCGGGGGGATCTCCCAGCCGTCCCGTACGGTGGCGAGCATCTCGACGATCGCCGCCGAGCGCGGGTGGTTCTGACAGGCCTCGGCGAACCGAAAGGCCACCCGGCGGGCCACGGATACGGGATCCCGCACCGGCCCCCAGGCGTACAGCTTGCGCCCGGGCGCCGCGTACCGTCCCGACCACCACCAGTACCCGAGCTCGCCGTGCGTCCAGACGATCAGATCCGCCCACACCGACACCAGCGCGATGCCGCTGCCGACGTTGACATCGGCGGAGATCGCGAACGCCCCCAGCGCCCGCTGCAGCCGGTCCGCCGCCTCCAGGGCAGTGTCTGGCTTCGGTAGTAGACGCGGAAGCGTCCAGTAATAGGGCATTTCGGAATTACGGGGTTGCGGAAGCATGGCCTCAACCGTCTTTCGGTGATTTCCATTTTTTGCCTTCCCCAGACTGCCTTCATCCATTACTCTCCGTAAGAGACCGATCACAACAAGCGCTCGATGCTTGCTGTTTGCCCTTGGTTGGGCTGAGGTGGAGGAAGCGCCTATGCCTCGTAATAGCGAACTGAACCCCGAATCGTCCCCGGCCGCACGTTTCGGCTATGAAGTGCGCAAACGCCGGAATCATGTGCACATCAGCCAGGAGGAACTAGGAAGGAGGATCGGCTACACCGGGGCCATGGTCAGCATGGTCGAGATAGGCAAGCGCCTGCCCAGCGCGGACTTCGCCCGTAAATGCGATGAGATCCTAGAGCTGGACGGCGCGCTGCTCCGCGTATGGGAAATGTGCAGGTCGGACGGCGCGCAGCAGTGGTTCCTTCCATGGCTGGAGGTCGAGCAGACCGCCACGACGCTGCACACGTGGGAGCACTCACTTGTGCCAGGGCTCCTCCAAACTCCTGACTACGCCAAGGCGCTGTTCCTCGGCGTGCCTGGCATGCATCGCGCAATGATCGACAACGCGGTAGCGTCCCGGATCGAGAGACAGGCCATCTTCGACCACGAACGCCCCCCTATGATGTGGGCCGTACTCGACGAGGTCGTTCTTATGCGGCCCGTAGGAGGTCCGGCTGTCATGCACAGGCAGCTTCAGCATCTCTTGACCGTCACCGAGCATCCACATATCACGGTCCAGATAGTCCCCCTTAACGTCGGTTGCACGGCAGGATTGGGAGGGGCGTTCGTCCTGGCTCATGCCCATGGGCACGATTTGGGCTATCTCGAGACCACATACAACGGCGTGGTGACCGCCGTTCCGGAGAATGTCAAGCAATTGCAGATTCGCTACGACGCGATAAGGACTCACGCGCTCCCGCGAGACGCCTCACATAATCTGATCAAGGAATGGATGCAGAAGTGGATCACCTGAACGATGTGACGTGGATCAAGTCCTCTTACAGTGCCGACCACGGTGGCAATTGCGTGGAACTCGCTGCGCTGCCCGGCGCCCACATGGCCATCCGTGACAGCAAGCGCCCGCATGGCCCGGTGCTACGCCTCACGGCCGCCGAGTGGGACGCCTTCCGCCAGGGCGTCAAAGCAGGCGCGTTCGATGACATGACCGCCTGATCCAGCCGCGGACAAAGGGCTCGCACCCCCGGTACGGGCCCTTCTCAGAACCGTGGACCCCTGACCACACTCGGTGAACAACGACGGCCACGAAAACGTCGAGGGCGCGGCACGCGCCGCCGTCGCCAGATCGATCGAACGAGCGCATCACCCCGCGAATGGTACGCGGACAGCTCGACGTCGATGACGCGGTACATCGAAAATTTGCCGAAGGGGCCGTTTGCTGCCTTTCCGCGTTCACCCAGTTGCGAATCGACCAGGTTGAAATCGCGGGCAGTTTGCGCGCACGTGTGCCCCTCGCCAAGGACATACTTGACGACTTCGGCCCGCAACTCGGGCGAGTACTGCCTCGGTTCCTTCGACACTTACCCTGCCTTCCGGACTGACTCGAACCCTACTTGGGTCCGCGTCCGGAAATAGACGGGCCCTCAGGGGCTCCATTGATGGGAACTCGTCAAGCCATACTGATTGTGATATGGATCATGTTGATCATCGAACAATCGTAGATGATGATGAGTAAACCCAATCGAAAGGAGCACCTGTGAACGGTTGGCGAAGACTGTCCACGGCAGGGCTTCCCTGCAGAGGCGCAATTCGCATCTCTTTCGTTACAGGATTACTATGCACGTTCGCTCTGAGTGGTTCCCCGGTGGCAGCGGAGACCGAGCCGTCAACGACGCCTAGCAACGGTGCCTCCATTGCAGTTACTCAGAGTCCCTCTGTGGCGACTTTACCAATGTCCAAACCGAGCAATGAACGGGAGCTGACTTCGGCGCAGAAGGCGGCTCTCGTGGAGGCGAGGAAGTTAGATAGGGCGGTTGAGGTGGTGTCCGAGGCCACCGAACGCTCTTCCACCTGGGCTCGGCCAGATGGAACTGTCGCCAGCGACCTCTATACCGACGTACAGCGCGTCAAGGGTCCGGATGGCCGCTGGTCGTGGGTTGACACTTCACTGGTCCGTCACGGCAAGGTGTTCAAGCCCCGGGCGGCCAAGGGCGATCTGGAGCTGTCCGCCGGTGGCGACCAGCTGCCACTTGCCACATTGCGCGATACGGGCAAGAGTTTCAGCATTCGCTGGCCGGCGTCGCTACCGGAGCCCCGCGTCAGTGGCAATGTCGCCATTTACGCGAATGCCGTCGGGCCAGGGGCTGACCTGGTGGTGACCGCGCTGTCGACCGGCTTCACGCACGATGTGGTGCTGCGGCAGCGTCCCACCAACACGCTGGAGCTGCGGTTCCCTGTTGAGCTGTCGGGGCTGAAACTCAGCCAGGGCGGCAAGGGCCAGCTGCGACTGTCCGACGAGCAGGGACGGCTGGTTGCCGCAGCCCCACAACCGATGATGTGGGACAACGACGACCTCGCTACGCAGGCCACCGCGCCTCACCGCGCCGCAGTCGACACGCGCATTGAACAGGACGAGAACGGCTCGGCCCTGGTTCTGCGCCCGGATGCGAACTTCCTGGCCGACCCGAAGGTGCGGTATCCAGTGCGGGTGGACCCCACCACGACTCTGAATATCAGCACCGATACCTGGGTATCGACGGCCTTTCCGTCCTCGCAGCCGGGCGCTGTCACCCTGAATGCAGGCAAATTCGCCAATGGGGATATCGCCAGAACGTACTTGAAGTTCGACGTCTCCTCACTCAGCGATAAAATCGTCGACTCGGCGTTCCTCAATTTGAAGGTGTCCAATCAGGGGGGCTGCAGCACAAGCCCGTTAGGCGGTGCCACCCCTGTACTGCGGGTGCGTCGGGTCACCCAGGCTTGGGATCCGGCCACGCTCAGCTACTCGGCTCAGCCGACTACCACGGACGATGGTTCTGCTGTCAATACCACCTGCTCGCCGATGTACCTTCCCGTTACACCGATCGTGCAGGCCTGGCTGAAGGGTAACCAGCCGAACCACGGCGTTCAGGTAAGAGCTGAGGACGAGTCCAGCACGGCCGCCGCCAAGTGGGCGACATTCCACTCCACGGAGGCGGTGACGCCCGCTAACCGGCCAGTGCTGACTGTCAATCACAACACCAAGCCGGAGGTTCCCACAGTCACGGTCGAGGCTGTCGAGTCCCAGTTCGGCAACCATGTTGTGACCCGCACCAGTAGCGTCAAGACAACGTTCACTGCACGAAGCCAAGATGGCGGACCGGTGGACTTCGAGCTCAGCATCAGGTCGTCCACCAGCACGATGCCGGGAATCATCAACATCAGGGGTGTTCCGTCCGGAACACCTGCGCCCTACACCTTTGGTGTCAAGAGCCCTGACAGTTGGACTTTTACCGCTCGCGCCTGCCGAACCAACACCGCAGGTACCGCCTGCAGCGCCGAGACACCGCTGTACCGCATCTCGTCCGACGCAGCCAATCCCCCTACTGACCTCGCCACAACTCTCGACGAGCCGGCCAACCCTGTGCTCTCGGGCGTGCTGGCTCGGCCATCCGAAGGAAAAGTAACAGGCAAGTTCTACCTCTTCGACGAGTTCGGGGCGCCTGTTGGACCGAGCCCGATCGGACAGGGAACAGTCGAGGGCGGCGATCGCCTTGCACTGAGGCTTCTCGACAACACGGTTCGCCCTGGACAGAGATACTCCTGGCAGATGCAGTCCTGTGTACAGGAGGCGTGCACAGCCAGGACGGCAAATGTATCCTTCACAGTTCCCGGTGTTCCGCCGCCACCCCCGGCGCCTCAGACACAGCGCATAACGCTGGACCAGTCCAAATTTACGATCAAGACCGCCAAAGTTGACGCGACCGCCTGTGCCGGGGGGCCGTGCCCCCTAGTTGGGTCGCCCACCGTTCAGGTCGGCGGCCAAGGGCTGGAAGCCCGGTTGTCCGTTGTCAAGGTCGATCCCACGGCCATCCCCGCGGGTGCGACCATCGTCTCTGCCACCCTCGATTTGGGGGCCGGCACGTGTGAAACCGCTTGCCCTGTTAGCGGCGAGCTGACGGCGCACCAGTTGCGTGGCAACCATCCAAGTAACCCTTCCGGCGCGGACATCATCAACGACGTGTTCGCCGACACAGCAGGCACCACGCCCATCAACGACCCGAAACTGGAGATCCAAGGGGATCTGGAATCTTGGCGGGATCCGGAAGATCCGGACCTAGGACTGGTTCTCCGTGCCAAGGACGCCCTCCCGGTCATGGTATTTGGTGGCGCTAACGCAGAGCGGGCAATGTCCGTGACCGTGGACTACGTTCCGCCCGCCGCGCCGGGCAACGTGTCGCTCGTCACCGCGATCCCTGGCGATGGGGGCGCGCTGGTTGGCTGGACCGCACCGCAGAACCTCGGGGCGGCGGTCGAGTCGGCGCAGTACGAGGTCCAAGTCCTCGATTCGGGTAATGCCGTTATAAAGACCGTCATCGCGGACTCTGCGCGCAGTGCCATCCCGGGGCTTGCCAACGGCACCCAGTACAAGTTTCAGGTGCGCGCTAAAACATCGTTTGGTGTAGGCCCATGGACGGTGAGCAACCCGGTCACCCCCGCGGCCATCTCCGGTGGTTCACAGCAGTACATCGATGCCGCGCAGCAGGTTGAGCGCAGCATCGAGGCCATCCGGGACGGCGTACACGCTAACGCGGATACCGCGATCGCAGCCAACTCGCAGGGCAAGCTCTTCACCGCAGCGCTGCAGACCATGGATCCACGCCTCGTGGAAAATCGAGTCGTGGGTGAGAGCCATGGGTACACTCGCAAGGACACAGTGCTTTCCTTCAGCGATCATGTCGTCTCAAACCAAGGCGGGCGCATCATCGTGCACATGGTCGCCAGTGGCACTACGAAACATGTCGATGATGCGGGTACGGCTTCGGAGGAGGTCACACCCGAAACGTTTTCGCACGTCAAGGACTACATCTTCACACCTCCGGCCAGTGGTACAGGCTCTGCGACACTGACTCAGACGACAATGGAACCTGTGGGTCTAGCCAGCGTGAGTCTGCCGCTCGTAGGAAATGCCATCGCGACTGGGGACACCGACAACCCCGTTCTCGGGCCAGACCAGGTTCTACCTGTCGGTGCGGATGGCTGGCCGGCAGACCCAGCAGCGACCAGGACGCTTGCAACTCCGACGTACAGCAAGAACGCGAAATTGATCGCGGATTATGCTCGAGCCGGCGGCAAACTGCCCGATTATAAAAACGAGTTTCCCAACCAGGCCGCACCACCTGGATCGACCGACTGCACGAACTTCGTTTCCAAGGCGCTGCGTCGCGGAGGTAAGCTGAAGGAAGTGAAGCCCAAGAGGAGCGTCACAGGAAGAGATAGGGTCAATAACGCCTACTGGTTCGACGGGAATCCGTGGGGATACCGAACACGAAGCTTCTTCGAGGTCAAGGCGAACTACTGGCACTTCAACAACAGTGCAAGGCGTCTCCAGTGGCGGCGCTCCTACGCGGATGTACAGGTGGGTGACATCATGTACTGGCAGTGGGGCGGTGGCCTTAAGCACATGTCCGTCGTGACGAAGAAAACCGGCAACCGCCTCGACCAGATTCAGTATTCCGCACACACAGAGAATCGCTCGGATCGTCGTCTGACGAAAGAATACACAGACGATGCGCAGATCGGCTTTGCGAGAGTAGTGTGGTAACAGCAGGCAGTTAGCTCGAATCTCACGGGCTTGATGTGGCCGACGGCAGGAGATCTCCTCTCGTCGGCCACATCAGTCACATATGCGGCCCTTAGCGCGGGTTGCGCAATAACATGCTGAAAGTCCCCGGCGGGCAGGGTGGGCAGTGTAGGATCTAAGGACCCTGACCCAGCAGAGGAGCATAATGCCGGTTCGTGATTTTGTGCACGGAGCACCTCGCGTCTCCCTTGCGCTATTCGCTCTCGTATTCGGGATCAGCTGCTCCTCTCAAGCTACACGAGATCATTCCAGTCCCACCGTGAAGCCGTCGAGCGAGAACGGGACGCGGCCGTCCGAGCCGGTAAACGAGAGCGTCCGACGAGCTCTGCTCGGCGCCATAGAAAAATACTTAGAAGAAGATCCTTCGCAGCTGGAATCAAAATATTTGGCGAATGAGCACCCGGAGTTAATGCCGCGAACTTTCTGTTCGGTGCAGATGGTCGAACTCAGAACCGACCGATCCACGTACATCGCAGGCGTGTACTCTCAATGTCACGAGCTGGCTCGAAAAGGCAATGCCATGGTAGCGGGTACGGCTCTTTCAAGCTCGGCGCAGATAGCTCGCATGGAAATTCACAACGGCACTCCTCGGCTCGTCTCACTTGAGAGTCCCGAGCCTGGCGCGGGCTATCTACCCACGCTTCGAAAAATGTTCACAGAAGAGGGCGTGCGTAAGATCACTGAAGGAAGGATAGGAGTGCCCCTAAAGGCAATCTATGCTGAGGCCCGCAAAGCCTTTGGACTTCCAGCCGACGCAAAGATCATCGACGACTTGTGAGCGCAACTCCAGAACCTGCCCCGGCTACCACGGTCGTGCGCCGCCGACCACGGTGGCAATTGCGTGGAACTCGCTGCGCTGCCCGGCGCCCGCATGGCCATCCGTGACAGCAAGCGCCCGCATGTCCACTCGGCAGCAGAGCATCCTGGCCGTGTCCGCGCGTGCCGCCATCCTCGGCCCGCCCGCGCTGGCCCGCAGCCGGACGACCGTCGAGCCGAGCACCGCTACGGCACCGCCATCCACCGAGACCCAGGCCAGTCTCGACCAGGCGATGATGCGCCTTCCGCTGGTGCCTCAGGCCCGGCTACGCTGCCTCGACCTGGGAACCCGGGGCGTTCCAGTCATTGATGGCTCCTCGGCGACCGTCCGCTCGACCCAGCGCCGATTCGATGCAGGGTCGAGATGAGCAGGCCGACCGCTCGACACCATTGCGGGCTCCCTCCCACTGGTTCTTTAGTTTCCTCTGGCGTTTCACTGTGCTCATTCTCCACTCACAATCTGTGAGGGATGCAGAGCGGACAACAGGGGGACCGCAGGTCGGACACAAGGGCAGGGTGTACAAACAGAAAGGGTGCGGCTGGTGCCGCACCCTTTCTGTCATGGAACGTCCGATATCAGCAGCTCAGGTTGTTGCCGGGGGCCACGCCGAGGATCTGGGTGAACCTCTTGTAGGCGTTGATCCGGCTCTGGACCTGCGCCGGGTTGCGGCCGTTGCACTCCGCCGAGCCGTTGATGCTGCGGATGGTCTCGCCGAAGCCGGGCCCGTTGACGATCGCGTTGTGCGGGGTCATCGTGCCGGGGCCGTTCTGCGTCATCCAGTACCAGATGCCGGTCTTCCAGGCGATCGAGGCATCGTTCTGCACCAG